>JAVSMU010000001.1:1387755-1713384 GCA_032027045.1 Truepera sp.
ACGCTTGCGCCTTGCTAGCTGCCGACCGAGGAGCACCTCGAGCGCGGCCGCCGGCTCGGCCGCACCGAACGCTTCCAGCAGCTCGTGCTCGGGCGAGTACGTCTGCACGAGCAGTAGCGGCTGGCGGTCCGCGCTCAGCTCGGCCAGGCGCAACAGGGTGCGCGTCGCCTCCTCCTCCGAGCGGAAGTCGGCGGCTGCCAGGTGGGTATCGAAGTGCGTGACTCCTATGAGGGACAAGCGGGGCAGCGGCGGCAGCCCGAGCACCGAGAGGGTGCCCACGATGATGCCGGGCTCGCCCGCCAGCAACTGGCCGACGTCCTCGCGCTGGTCCTTGTCGTAGCGGTACACGGGGAACCCGCCGAGGCTGGAGCGCAGTTGCGAGGCCACCCACTGCGTGCCTGCCCCACGCAGCGGCCCCACGTGGGTGCCGCCGCAGGCCGGACACCGCTCGGGGGGCCGTTCCTCGTGACCGCACTGGTGGCAGCGCAACATCGCCTCGTCGCGGTGGTAGCGCAGGGTGAGGTCGCAGTTCGGGCAGGGTGCCTGCCAACCGCAGTCCTGGCACCCGAGCGAGCCGGAGTAACCGCGCCGCGGGGCGAGGATGACGGCCTGCCGTTCTCTCTCCACTACCTGCTTGAGGGTGCGCGTCAGGTCCGGGTGCACGGGCCAGTTGCCGCTGCCGTTGAGGTCGGCCACGTGCAGGCGGAGGCGCGGCAGCGGGAGGTCGCGCCGCGCGGCAGCGTGAACCTGCGTCACGAGGTCGGGACCGGCAGCGACGTCGAGGAGAGTAAGCGCGGCGTCGGAGGCGCGCGCAAGGGCCCTGGCCGCCTTCGACACGAGGGTGCGCGAACCGGATTGGAGCTTGTAGGCGCTACTGCCCGCATCGATCAACACCACGCGGCCCAGGTCGGCCAAGGGTGCGAGCAGGGCGAGGTAGGTACCCACCAGTACCTGTGGACCGCCGCCTATGAGCTCGCTCCAGAGCCGCACGCGTTGACGGTCGGTGGCCTCGCCGGTGAGCAGCGCGACGGGCAGGGAGGCCGAAAGCAGCCCAGCCGTCTCGCTGGCCATGCCCGTCTCCGGCGCCAGAACCAGCACGCTGCGCCCGTCCTTCAGGTCGGCCCTCAGGCGCGGGAGCAGGGCGGCCAGCCGTGTTCTGCGCTTCCCGCCCACTACGGCGCCGTCACCCGCCGGCGGCACGAACTCGGCGGGCGCCTCGGGCAGCGGCTCATGGGGCTGGTCCGGCTGGAGCAGCGGCGGTTCGGGCTCGGGAACCTCCTGGTACTCCGCGTACCCTTTGGCGACGAGTGTCCTGACGGCGCTCACGCTCACTTCCGCGTCGGCCGCCAGGCCGGTCGCGCTCTCCACTTGGCCCAACTCGAGGAGCCGCTCCAAGGCGATCCTCTGCGCCAGCCGCCGGGCGCCCTCCAGGTCGTCATCCGGGGGTCGCACGGGGGCCAGGACGCGCCGCGTGGGCACGGCGGGCACGCCCCGCTCGTCAACCAGCCCTTGCTTCCTGAGTTCCTCCAGGGCCTTGGCCGGTAACAGCGCGGCCGGCGACCACTCGTCCATGTTCGCCAGTTCGGCCGCGACCTCGACTCCGAGCGCCAGCAGGTAGGAGGCCGCCGCCTCGTGTAGGCGAACCTGGTGCACGAGTTCCTGCTGGATGCCCGGTGGGTTGAGGGTCGCCAGCACCAAACCGGCGGGCAGGCCGGAGTTACGCGCCACGCCCATGATCGTGGCGATGGCCGGCGCGGCCAGCCAACTGTGGGCCTCCAGCGCGTGCAGGGCGTGCCGCAGCTCCACGCCCCGGCCCGCGTCCACCATGCGCACGTCCACGGCGACGCCGATCCTCACCCCGGCCTGCCAGGGGACCACCACGCGTTGACCAACGCGCGGCCCGTCGCCTTGCGGCGGCGGTAGGTACGTCAGCGGCGCCAGCGGCAGTGGCAGCAGCACGTCGATGGCATTGGGCACTGCGGTCAGTCTAGCCCCGACGCGCCAGGACGATAGAATCGCGGCCATGACGGCTAGTGGCAAGGGCTACAAGGACGCCGGCGTCGACCTGCGCGCCGCGGAGGAAACGCTCACGCGCATCGGCGAGGTGGTGGCCGGCACCTACACGCCCAACGTGCTCAAGGGCATGGGCGCGTTCGGGGGCCTCTTCGCCATGCCGGAAGGCTACTCCCGGCCCGTGCTAGTGGCGTCCACCGACGGCGTAGGCACGAAGACCGTCGTAGCCGCCGCCATGGGGCGTTACCGCCAGATCGGCCGCGACCTCGTGAACCACTGCGTGAACGACATCCTCGTGCAGGGCGCCGAGCCCCTCTTCTTCCTCGACTACGTTGCCTCCTCCAAGCTGGAGCCTGCCGTGGTCAGCGAGGTGGTCACGGGCGTGGCCGAAGCGTGCCGCGAGGCGGGGATGGCGCTCCTGGGCGGCGAGACGGCGGAGATGCCCGGGGTCTACGTGCCGGGCCAGTTGGACGTGGCCGGCACGATAGTGGGCATCGTCGAGCGCTCGGCCGTGGTGGATGGAAGCGCGGTGAGGCCGGGCGATGCCCTACTCGGCCTCGCTTCGGGCGGGCTGCAGACCAACGGCTTCAGCCTGGCACGCCACCTGGTGGGCGACGCCTTGCATGAACCCCTGCCTGGCGCCGAGCTGGGCCGCAGCGTGGGCGAGGCGCTGATGGCGGAGCACCTCAGCTTCTTGCCTGTCGTCCGTCCGCTCCTGGCCACCGGACTGGTGAAGTCCATGGCTCACATCACGGGCGGCGGGCTACCCGGCAACCTGCCGCGAGCGCTGCCGGCCGGCTTGGGCGCGGTGTTGCAGCGCGGCAGCTGGCCCGAACCCACCATCTTCGGCCACCTGGTGCGTCTCGGGAGCCTAGCGGACGCCGAGGCCTTCGAGGCCCTCAACATGGGCATCGGTTTCGTGCTGGTCGTGAGGGCGGAGGACGTCGAGGAGGTCCGTGCCGTAGCAGGCCCGTTGGACGGCGCCGTACCGACCTTCTACGAGGTCGGCACCGTGGTCGAGGGCGCGGGCGTTCGCGTGGTGGACGTTCCCGCCTAGGTCGTTCACGCCGTGGCCGTTCGCGCCAAGGGCCGCCGCGAACGACCGCCGTTACTGCGGCTGGTTCCGCACGCGCGTCATGACGCTGTCGACGAGGGTCGCCCGCACGTTGGCGGTGAGGTCGCTGGTGGCGCGAACGTCGAGGGCGGGCAACGTGACCGTGAAGACCGAACCCTCCCCGATCCGCGACTCAACCTCGACGCTCCCGCCGTGCTGCTGGACGATCCAGTTGACGATGGCCAGTCCGAGCCCACTGCCGTTGCCGCGCACGGAGCGCGCCCCGTCGACCCGGTAGAAGCGGTCGAATAGGTGGGGTAACGCGTCGGCGGGGATGCCGGAGCCGTCGTCCAGCACCTCGATGTGAACTTGGGTGCGTTCGGGCCTGACGGCGATGGTGATCTTGTTGGCGCCGGCGTTCAAGGCGTTCTGTACGAGGTTGAGCAGCACCTGCTTGAGGCGCGTGAAGTCGCCCATGACCTCCGCCAGCGGGGTGGTCGACCTGACCTCGATGCTAGCCGCACCCGCCACCGGCGCGACCTCCTGCTTGACGGCCTCCACCACCTCGACCACGTTCATGGGCTCGAGGTGCACCGTGAACCCAGCATCGGCGCGCGCAAGCTCAAGCAGGTCGTTGACGAGCTTGGCCATGCGCTCGCTCTCGCGCTGGATGACCTCCAGCGAATCTAGCTGGTCGGAGGTGGGGTTAGTGCGCCTGAGGAGGTAGCTCACGTGCCCACCGATGGCCGTCACGGGTGTGCGCAGTTCGTGGCTGGCGTCTGCGGTGAAGCGCCTCTGGGTCTCGAACGACTCCTGCAAGCGGTCGAGCATGTGGTTGATGGTCACCCCCAGGTCGCGGATCTCGTCGCGGTTGTTGGGCACCGGCACGCGCTTCGAAAGGTCGGATACCGAGACGAGGCCGGCGGCGGCAGTGACGCGCTTGAGGGGGGTGAGGACCCTCTCCGACAATAGCCAGACCCCGAGCGCGAAGACTATGAAGGCGATCAACACCGTTGCGATGAGGTCCCGGGCCAGTTGCTCCAAGGTCTGCGACATGAGCGACGCGGGGATGCCCACGAGGAACGCCGCCTGCACGCTGGGGACCCCGGTCGTGAAGTTGACGGTCGACAGCCTGCCGAGGACCCTGAGCCTCTCCCCCTTCACGTTGACCGTCTCGGTCATCTGCCCGGTGTCGAGCAGCGACTGCACGGCCGAATCGGGAAGCGACGACACGATGCCGCTGTTGGAGGCCCACGTGACGCTGCCACGGAAGTCGGATGGGGAGTCGGGAACGCGCCCTGCCGGCCCGACGAGCAGGATTTGATAATGCGCGTCGCTGGGCAACTTCTCCACGCCCTGAGCGATCGTCGAGGTGCCCGACGTCAGCTCCGCCAACGCTCGATCCGCCTGATCGGTGATGCCTACGCTAAGCGACCGTTCGGTGAGCACGTACACCGATACCGCTACCGCCGACAAGATGACGGCGATGAAGGCACCGAAGACGAGCGTCAGTTGTAGCCGAAGTCTCAAGGCTCTACCGTACTGCTCCGCTATTCCTCGCGGAGCACGTAGCCGACGCCGCGCACCGTGTGCACCAGGCGCCGCTCGCCATCTTGCTCGAGTTTGCGCCGCAAGTAACCCACGTAGACGTCCACCACGTTGCTGCCTCCGGTGTACTCGGGCCAGACCTTCTCCTCGATCTCGAAGCGGTTGAAGACCTTGCCGGGGTTCCGGGCGAACAGTTCGAGCAGCTCGAACTCCTTGGCCGACAGCTCGATGCGCCGGCCGTCACGGAACACCTCGCGACCGTCCAGGTTCATCACCAGGTCGACCACGCGCACCTCGCCCGTCACGGCCGGGTTGACGCGCCGCAGGTGGGCGCGAACGCGCGCCAGCAGCTCCTCGATGGAGAAGGGCTTGACCAGGTAGTCGTCGGCTCCGGAATCGAGCCCCGTAACCTTGTCGTCTACGGAGTCCTTGGCCGTCAGGATGATGATGGGCGTGTTGCTCGTCTTGCGGATGCGCCGCGCTACTTCGAGCCCGTCCAACACCGGCAGCATCAGATCGAGAACCACCAGGTCGGGGTTGAGCTCCCGGAACTTGGACAGTCCGGTCACCCCGTCATAACTGACCACCGTCTCGTAGCTCTCGGCCTGCAGCTCGAGGTCAATGAACTTGGCGATCTCCTTCTCGTCCTCGACTATCAAGATGAGCGGCTTGCGTTCCATGCCGGAAATCATGTCACGTGTTCTCATGAGAGAATTGATGGCTGCGTGAAACGAGCGCAGACCTACATGTCTTTGTTCAGCAGAGGGCTTGGGGCGACGTGCCCTCAGGCACCGATCGTCACGGTGGGCTGCACGATGATCTCGTGCTCCAGCACGCTGGCTGCCCACGCCCGTGCGCCCTCCAGGTTGTGATCGCGCCAGTTGCCGCACGTCTTACGGGAGCACCCCGGCACGGGCCCCTCGTGCGCGGCGACCGCGCGCATCGCTGCGGCGAAGCCCTCCAGCACCCGCTCCTCCGCAGGTTCGCCCAGGACGGTGAGGTAGAAGCCGGTTCGGCAGCCCATGGGGCTGGCGTCCACGATCTCCACCTCGGGTAGCGCTGCCCTCAAGTACCCGGCGATCAGGTGCTCGATGGTGTGGAGCGCGGCGGTCGGGATCTCGGCCTCGTTAGGCTGCACCAGGCGCAGGTCGAACTTCGTAACGACGTCGCCCTTCTCGCCCGTGTGCTTTGCCGCCAGGCGCACGTAGGGGGCCCGGACGCGGTCGTGGTCGAGCTCGAAACTCTCGAGTCTGGCTGCTGCAAGATCGTCTCTCACCACCGAATCATAGCGGTGGCCCTGGTTCTTAACGGGTACACTGGCGACCGGCGATGACGGCGTGAGGATCCGAACACGCGCTCACCCTCGAACCAAGGAAGGTATCTCACCAAGTTATGGAACGAGACAGCAACGGACGAGCAAAGGCGAAAGAGCGAGCCGAGCCGGCCGGCCAACGCCGCCAGACGGGGCTCCCGCGCGGCGTCGTGCCGGGCGAGCGCGTCGCCATCTTCGTCGACGGCAGCAACCTCTACAACGGCATGCGCGAGAACTTACGCAACACTCGCGTCAACCTGGCCGAGCTGATCCAGCAGCTCCTGCGCGACCGGCCCCTCTTCCGCACGTACTACTACAACGCGCCGCTGACCGAGGACTACGACGAGGAGCTCCGCGAGGGCCAGGCGCGCTTCTTCGACTCGCTGCGGCGCATCCCGTATGTCACCGTGCGGTTCGGCAAGCTTCACCGCCGGCCCGACGGCTCGATGGTCGAGAAGGGCATAGACGTCGCCATCGCCGTGGAGGCGCTGTCGCTGGCGTATCAGAACGCCTACGACACGGCGCTCATCGTCTCGGGAGACGGCGACTACGTCGAGCTCGTGGAGGCCGTGAAGCGCCTCGGGAAGCACGTCGAGGCCGCCATGTTCCGTAACCAGTCGGCAGGGTCACTCCTGGAGCACGTGGACCTGTTCCAGAACTTGGACGAGCTCGACTGGAGCAGGATCGTCTTCTAGACCGCGGGAGCGGCGGCAGCCGGCGTGTGCACGATTCATGAGCACGGGTTCGTGCGCTTTGCTTGGACGTCGCCGCTGTCTAAGCGCTGAGTAAAGACGCCGCCCCGAGCACTCAAGTTGCGTGCCGGGGCATCTGGTATCATCCGAGCGTTACACCACCGCCAGGGCGCACGACTCATGACGAGCGAGTTCCCCAGGCGGAATCCGGATTCGGGCAAGACCTCAGATTACGGGAGGAAGACCAACCACTATGCGCAAAATGATCGTTCTACTCGCAGCACTCCTGCTCACCATGGGCATGGCGCAAGATTACGTCTTCGGTATCGTCTACGACGCCGGCGGCAAGTTCGACCGGTCCTTCAACGAGGGCACGTGGCGCGGCGTCGAGCGCGCGCAGAAGGAACTCGAGGCCGCGGGCAACGAGGTCGAGGTCATCGAGTTCGAGGGTACCCCCGCCACCGCCGGCGAGGGCCAGCGCCGCATCGCGCTGCAGGGCGCCGAGCTCATCGTCGCGCCGGGCTTCTCGCAGGCCGACGCCATCACGGCCGCCGCGAAGGAGTTCCCGCGCACCTCGTTCGAGATCATCGACGCGGTCGCCGAAGGTGACAACGTCCGCAGCGTCCTCTTCAAGGAGCAGGAAGGCTCGTTCCTGGTCGGCTACATCGCCGGCACCCTCACCCGCACCGGCATCGTCGGCTTCGTGGGCGGCATGGACGTGCCCCTCATCCGCGCCTTCGACCTCGGTTACCAGGAGGGCGTCAAGGCCGCCTGCGCCGACTGCACCATCATCAGCAACTACGTCGGCGTCACGCCCGACGCCTGGAACGACCCGGCACGCGCCAAGGAACTCGCCAGCACCCAGAACGCCCAGGGCGCCGACATCATCTACGCGGCCGCCGGCGCTTCCGGTAACGGCGTGATCGACTTCGTCAACGAGAAGCAGTGCTTCGTCCCGAGCGGCGCCACGCGCCCCACCCCGATCGACGCCCAGCTCGAGAACATCGCCAAGCCGGCCGGTTACGACGCCAAGTGCGGCGGCGACGCCAAGCCGATCTTCTTCATCGGCGTCGACAGCAACCAGAACCCGCTCGGCGACACCGATTCCGACCCCACGACCCTCAACTTCGGCCTCACGAGCATGCTCAAGCGCGTCGACGTGGCCTCCTACGAGGCCGTCATGGACGTCGTCAACGGCACGTTCACGGGCGGCGTCGTCAACCTCGGCCTCGCCGAGGACGGTGTGGATTACGCGGTCGACGAGTACAACTCGGCCCTCCTCCCGACCGACCTCGTCGAAGCCGTCAACGACGTCAAGCAGAAGATCATCGACGGCGACATCGTCGTAACCGACTACCGCCAGCAGTAAGTCCGGGCTTAGGGCCTGGTTCGAGGCCAAGCGCGTGGGACCTGTCCTGCGCGCTTGGTTTTGTGCTGGTCGGCTCTGCTACACTACTAGGTGGCTGTGTGGGCGGTCTGGCCGCGACGTGCGCACGGCGCCGGTTTCCCTGGGACCTACCCGGTTCCGCAGAGGGGGCCAGCGTGCAAGCGCGTCGAGGAAAGTCCGGGCACCGTAGGGCAGGGTGCCAGCTAACGGCTGGGCGCGTAAGGCGACGGCAAGTACAACAGAAAGCAGACCGCGCGCGTGCCGCCTCGGCGCCACGCGCGTAAGGGTGAAACGGTGCGGTAAGAGCGCACCAGTGCCCCTGGTAACAGGGGCAGCTAGGTAAACCCCACCCGGTGCAAGGTCCGATAGGGAGAGAGAGCCTGCCCGGCTCGTCAAGATCTCCGGGTTGACCGCTGGAGGCGCGCGGCGACGCGCGTCCGAGATAGATGGCCAGACGCCTCCACCCTCGGGTAGAGGCCGACAGAACCCGGCTTACCAGCCCACCAGCCCGCGGCCCCGCAAGGGGCCGCAACTATTTCCTCCCCCTGCCCCCACTTACTCCACGCAACGACCGCGGCCAAGCGCAAGCGTGGCGCTACCTGGCGCCCATGGCGCGAGGGCGGCGCGGCTTCGCTGCAGCCCTCGAGTGGGGTGCGGGTGGGGAGGAAACGGGCGAAGCCCAAGCGTAAGTGGGAGACATCGTACATTTCAGGCTTTCTCTGGGTTGAGGGTGGGAAAACGTGGGGGAGTGTGGTAGAGTCTCGCATCTCGGTCGACGAGCAAGGTAACCGCGTGTAGGACGACACGAACGCACCTTGGTCGGCGCTAGGAGCAGAGCCGCAAAGATGCCTTTCGGGGAGTACCAGTACAGCGTCGACGACAAGGGGCGCGTCATCGTCCCCCCGGCCTTCCGCGACTTCGTCGCGGACGGCATGATCGTCACGCGCGGCCTCGACGCCTGCCTCTTCGTGTTCCCTCTGACCAACTGGGAGCGCATCGAACAGTACCTGACCACCCTGCCCCTCACCGACCCCGAATCGCGCAGCTTCGTGCGCTTCTTCTATTCGGGCGCCGCGAAGGCCAAGCTCGACTCGGCCGGCCGCATCACCCTCCCTCCGCCACTGCGCAAGTTCGCCCGCGCCGACGGCAACGTCGTGGTGGTCGGCGCGCCCAACCGACTCGAGATCTGGAACGAGGACCTGTGGCTCACGAGCTTGGACGCCGTGCAGGAGAACCCCCCGGCTCCCGAGCTCCTGAGGGAGTTGATCGGATGAGCGTTGCCACCGAGCAGCTCCACGTGAAAACGCCGCACGTCAGCGTCATGGCCGCTCAGACCTGGGAGGGTCTCGCGCTGCGCCAGGGGGCCTGGTGCGTGGACGGCACCTTCGGGGCCGGCGGCCACGCGCGGCTCCTCCTTGGCCGCGGCGTGAACGTCGCCGCCATAGACCAAGACCCCGCGGCCCTCGATTACGCCACTGCCATCGGTGCAGAAGCGTTGCCCGGCGAACTGCGCTTCGCGGCGGGCAACTTCCGCGACATGGAGGGCCTGGTCGCCGCCCTTGGGGTCGACGAGGTCCATGGCGTGCTCCTCGACCTGGGCGTTTCGTCCATGCAGCTCGACGAGGGCGACCGCGGCTTCGCCTTCCGCAAGGACGGACCCCTCGACATGCGCATGGGGACCGAGGGCCCGAGCGCCGCGGACGTGGTGAACGACTACTCCTTCGAGGACCTGGCGGCCATCATCTTCCGCTTCGGCGAGGAACGCCACAGCCGCCGGGTGGCCAGGCGCATAGTCGAGGGCCGCGAGGCGTCCAAGATCACCACGACCAGCCGGCTGGCCGAGCTCGTGAGTTCGGCCTACCCCCCCGGCCCCCGGCGCGAGCACCCGGCAAGGCGCACCTTCCAGGCGTTACGGATCTACGTCAACGACGAGCTCGGGGCCCTACAGGAGGGCCTCGAGGCGGCGGCCCGGCTGCTGGAGCCGGCGGGCCGCCTCGTCGTTCTCTCGTACCACTCCCTCGAGGACCGCATCGTCAAGCAGTTCCTCAAGGACTCGCCTCGCATGGCGCCGGTTCACAAGCGGCCACTGGAGCCCACCCCCGAAGAGATCGAGGCCAACCCCCGCGCGCGCAGCGCGAAGCTCCGCGTTGGCGAGAAGGTCGCGCCATGAACCGGCAACTGCCCGCCGCCTTCCGCCTCGCGCTGCCCGCCTACCTGGTGCTCCTCCTCGTGTTGGCGGTCATGGGCAGCATCAACCAGGGCCTCCTTCATAGGCAGCTCGACCTGATGGCGCAGAAGACCGACCTCACCACCTCAGTGGCGCGGGCGCGTCTCGGCGCCAACGCGGTCACAGGCCCGCCGGCCGTTGCCGAGTGGGCGCGCACCGCCGGGATGGTGCCCGTTCCCGAGGGCGGCCCGACGATCATGGTCGCGCGCGACACCGTAGAACTCCCGCCCCTGCCCGCCCCCTCGCTGGAGGTCAGAACCGTATGGCGCTGACGACCCCCACCGGAGCGACTCCCGCCACCTTTCCCCGGTCCGGCGGCTCCCACGCCTGGAACGACCACGCCGACCCGGCGAAGCTCCGCACCGGCGCCTCGCGCAAGGCCGCCGCTGCCCCGGCACCGCTCAGGTTCAAGCGCGTCTGGTTCCTCTTGCCCGGCACGCTGCTCCCCCTGCTGGCGGCCTTCGTGGGCTTCCTGTTACAGCAACGCGGCTTCACGGACCTGCCGCCCATGCCCACGGAGCCGATCGTGCGCGGCAGGCTACTGGCGGGCGACGGCAGCGTGCTGGCCGAAGGCAGCGCGCTGGAACGCACTTACCCACAGGGCGGCCTGGCGGCGCCGATCCTCGGCTTCACGGGCGCCCTGCAGCCCGACGGCCGCTACGGCCTCGAAGGCGTGGAGTACACCCTCGACAGCGTCTTGGCCACGGGCCAGGACGTTAGGCTCACCATCGACCCAGTCCTGCAAGCCACGACCGAGGCCCACCTGGCGGCCGCGGCCGCCCAGCACTCCGCCGAGAGCGGCGCCGCCGTGGTGCTCGAGGTCGGTACGGGGCGCGTGCTCGCCGCCGCCAGCTACCCGAGCTACGACCCCAACGACTGGCAGTCGGCGAGCCGCACACAGATGCTCAACCGCCCATTCCAGCAGGTGTACGAACCCGGTTCCGTCATCAAGCCCCTGGTGGTGGCGGGCCTGCTCCAATCGGGGCTGCTGTCACCGGACGAACTAATCGAGGCGCCCATGACCCTGCGCGTGGGCACCAAGACGTTCCGCGACGTTGCCCGCCACGACGCGCTCCTGGGCGTGCCCGACGTGCTCGCGTACTCCAGCAACTCGGCGATGATCCACCTGGGGTCGCGCTTCCAGCCCGCCCAGCTTCACGACTGGTTCTGGCGCTTCGGCCTGGGCCACGATCTGGACCAGCAGAGCATCCCGAGCCGCACGGGCATCGTCAACGACTGGACTCGCTGGGTGCCCCAGGACCAGGCGTCGAACAGCATCGGCCAGAACGTCTCCCTCACGCCGCTGCAGCTCGCGGCCGCGTACAGCGTCTTCGCCAACGACGGCATCTACGTGCCGCCGAGCATGGTCGAAGGGGAGCAGTTGCCTGCCCCGCACCGCGTTCTGGCGCCCGAGGTGGCACAGGGCGTCCGCAGCATGCTTGCTCACGTGATGGACACGGGGGGCCTGCGTCAGGCGCGGATCCCCGGCGTCAACTCCGGTGGGAAGACCGGCACCGCCGACGTCTACGACGCCGCCGCCGGCACCTACCTGCCGGACGACTACGCGCTGACGTTCGCCGGGATGTTCCCGATCGAGAAGCCCGAGGTCGTCATGGTCGTCATGCTCATGAAGCCCGAGGCGAAGAGCACCAGCACCTACGTCGCGGCACCGATCTTCCGCGCTGTCGGCAGTGAGGTGGTGGCGCACTGGGGCGTTGCGCCGAAGGTCGAGGCCGTGGCGAGCGCCCCCTGAGCGGTTCGGCCAGCGACCCATGAGCCATGACCTATAAGCAGTATGTTGTGTAAGATAATCAACGTGTGGAGGATGTTGTCATGCCGCTCCTGAGTGTTCGCGCGCTTGTGAGGCTCCTGAACACGGTCGAGCCCGTCGAGGAGCTGCCCGACGCCACCGGCATCGCCTTCGACAGCCGCTCGGTCCGACCCGGCGACGCCTTCTTCGCGCTCCCAGGCGCCAGCGGTCATGGCATCGACTTCGCCGGCTCGGCCCTCGAACGGGGCGCAGCCTTCGTCGTGTCGGACCGCCCCCACCGGCGCGGGTTGCTCGTCGACGATGCCCGCGGGGCCCTCCTCGCCCTCGGGCGCGCCGCCCGCGAACGCCTGAGCGCGCCCGTCATCGCGGTCAGCGGCTCCGCCGGCAAGACCAGCACCAAGGCGATGCTTGCCGCCGCGCTCCAGGCCAGGACCACGCCCGGCAACCTCAACACCCACTTCGCCCTCGCACGCCTGCTGGTGGACGCGGCGCTCGAGGACGAGGAGACGCCGAGCGGCGGCGCGCCCCTCGTCCTCGAACTCGGCATCGACCACCCCGGCGAGATGGCTGAGCTGGTCGACCTCACGCGGCCCGACCACGCGGCGCTCACCGCCATCGCCGCCAGCCACCTGAGCGCCCTCGGCGACGTGGCGGGCGTCGCGCGCGAGAAGACCCTGCTCCTCGACCGCACCCCCGGCGTGACGGTAGCCGCGGCCGACGCCGCCGCCTACCTCGGCAAGGAGACGCTGGAGCGAACCGTGGTCGTCAGCGTGGGGCGCGGCGACAAGGCGCTGCCCGCCGGCGCGAGGGCGAGCGTCGTGGGCGTCAGCGCACCGCTAGCCGACGGCGCCCTGCTCACCTGGGAGGCCGGCGGCGAGCGCGCGTCCGCCACCCTCCCCTGGCCCGGGCGCGCCATGGCGCAGAACGCCCTGATCGCCCTCACCATGGCCCGCGAGCTGGGCGTCACCACGGCAGCGGCCGTGGAGCGCGTGCGCCAGGCGCGCCTCGAGCCCGGCAGGCTGGAACGCCTGCGCCTGCAGGGCGTCACGCTGCTGGACGACTCCTACAACTCCAACCCCGCGTCCCTCGAGGAGGCGCTGGCAGTGCTGCGGGAAGCGCCCGCCCCCCGCGCCGCGTTCCTGGCCGACATGCTCGAACTGGGCACCCAGGAGCGAGGCGCCCACCTGCGCGCCGGTGAGCTCAGCCGCGGCATCGACCTCGTGGTCGCCGTGGGGCGGGCCAGCGCCGCCCTGCTTGAAACGAACCCCGAGGCCGTCCGCGCCGTCGACGCCCTCGCGGCTTCGGACCTGCTGGGCCGGGTTCCCAAAGGCGCCACGGTGCTGGTGAAGGGTTCCAGGTCGATGGGCATGGAGCGCCTCGCTGCCGCGATAAAGGAACGCGCGGCGCGTGGGACCTGGGCCACTACCGAGGCCACGGCCGAGGCCGCGGCGGTGGAACCGTGCTGAGCCTCCTGGTGGCGGGCGCCGCCAGCCTAGTGTTCACGGGCGTCTTCGTGCAGCTTGCGAAGCACGCGGGCTGGGGCAAGGCCATAAGGCCCCAGGGGCCCCAGAGCCACCTCGGGAAGTCCGGCACCCCGACCATGGCCGGGGTGGCGTTCCTCGCCGCCACCGTACTCGTGTGGGCGGCGTTCGGCGGCCTCGCATCGGGCAGTGAGACCGCGCTCGTGCTGCTCGTGATCGGGTCGGGCCTCTTGGGGCTCTTCGACGACTGGCTGGGCCTCGCGCGCAAGCGCCGCGCGGCGCTGGGACAATCGACCGAAGACGGTGGGGGCCTTGGCGCGCGCTACCGGCTGATCGTCCAGGGACTGCTGGCCGTTGCGTTCTCGTGGTGGGCCGTAAGCACGGGAGCCGCGCTCCTGGGCGTGGGCTGGCTCGACGTCATAGCGTTCGCCCTGGTAATCGTCGGCGCCATCAACGCCTTCAACTTCACCGACGGGCTCGACGGGTTGGCTGCCGGCGTCACCGCCATCGTGCTCCTCTTCTTCATCGGGTCGCCGCTCGCCGCCGCCCTGCTGGGGGCGCTGCTCGGGTTCCTCTGGTACAACGGCCACCCGGCGCGCACCATCATGGGCGGGGTGGGCGCCGAGGCGCTGGGTGCCGCCGTGGCGGGCCTGGCCATCTTGCAGGGCACCGTCTGGTACCTGCCCCTCGTGGCGGCCATCCCCGTGCTCGAAGTCCT
Organism: Truepera sp.; assembly: GCA_032027045.1. NCBI lineage: Bacteria > Thermotogati > Deinococcota > Deinococci > Trueperales > Trueperaceae > Truepera > Truepera sp. The sequence goes on from JAVSMU010000001.1 coordinate 1,401,959, forward strand.
CTCCGTGATCGTCCAGGTCAGCTACTTCCGCCGCACCGGCGGCAAGCGCCTCCTGCGCATGAGCCCCCTGCATCACCACTTCGAGCTGAGCGGCTGGAGCGAGACGCGCGTGGTCACGCGCTTCTACCTCGTCACGGCGTTCTGCGTCGCCCTCGCCCTCGCCATCCGCCAGGTGCCCGCGTGAGGGGCGAGGTGCTCGTCTACGGCCTCGGCCGTTCGGGCCTGGCCGTGCTCAGGCGCTTGGGCAAGGAGAGTAGGACCGCCTTCTTCGAGCTGCGCGAGGGCGGTGCCGACGTCGCGGAGGCCCTCGACCTCGGTTCCCGCCGCGCCGCCGCACCCTCGGCCTCGGAATCGGGCCAAGACTACGACTACGACCTGGTCATAGCCGCCCCGGGCGTACCCATCGACCACCCCGACCTGAACGCGCTGCGCTCGCGGGGTGCCCTGGTCATCGGCGAGGTCGAGTGGGTCTGGCGCACCACGCCCGGCGTCTACATCGGCATCAGCGGGACGGCCGGGAAGGGCAGCGTCACGCGCTGGACGGCGGATACCCTGGCGGCGGCCGGCATGGACGCCGTGGCGGGCGGCAACATCGAGCCGGCGTTGGCGGCGGTCGCCAGGCCGGGCGCCGTTCACGTAGTCGAGATGTCCTCGTTCCAACTGGAGCGCTGCCCCACCTTCAAACCCGACGTGGCCGTGCTCCTGAACCTGGGCGAGGACCACATCGACCGCCACGGTTCGGTGAGCGCCTACCACGCCGCCAAGCGCAACCTGCTGGCCAACCTAGGCGCCGGCACCACTTTCGTCGCCAACGACGACGATGAGATCTTGAGGCTCTGGGCCGCCGAGGCGGAGGCCGCCGGCGTCAACGTCCGCCGCTTCTCCCTTACCCACGAGGCCGACGCCTACCGCAACCTGGGAGGGCGCCTGGTGATGGACGGCGCGCCCCTGGTGCACTCGGACGAACTTCACGTCCTGGGCGAGCATCAGGTCGCCAACGCGCTCGCCGTGGCCTTGACTTGCGCGGCCGTGGGCGCCGACCCCAGCGCCATCACGGCGGGCCTCCGCGCCTTCACCGGGCTGCCGGGGCGCTACTCGGCAGCGGGGCAGGTGGGCGGCGTGCGCTTCCTCGAAGACTCCATCGCCACCCGGCCCCTGGCGGTGGCCGCGGCGCTCAGGTCCACGCCCAAACCACTCGTGTGGCTCGCCGGGGGCCAGGCGAAGGGAGCCGACGTCAGCGGCCTGGCTGGCCTGGTGGCCGAGAAGGTCGACCTCCTCGTTGCCCTGGGAGCGAGCGGGCCCGCCCTGCAGGCAGCCTTCGGCGACCTCGTGCCCACCGTCTTGGTAAGCGAGCCGCGCGGCCGCCCCGCCATGCGCGCCGCCGTCGCGGCCGCGCTCGAGCACCTGAACGCCCACCACGGGGGCGCCGGAAACGTCCTCCTCGCGCCGCTCGCGGCCTCGTTCGACCAGTTCGAGGACTACGCCGATCGCGCGGCGGCTTTCCGGGAGGCCGTCGCCGCCAACGCCGCCAACGCCAGGCGCCCACCACTCGAGGCCGACGCATGAACGACCGACTCCTACTGTCGATCCAGGTGACGCTCGGCGTGCTGGGCATCGTGGGCGTGACCGCGGCGAAACCCGAAGAGGCGCTCCCCCAGGCGCTGAGGGTCGTGGCGGCCCTCGCCATCACCCTGATAGTTGGTCGGCTAAGGGCGAAGCAAGTCGTGAAGCTCTCACCGTACGCCTTCGTAGCGCTACTGGTCGCCCTGGTGCTCGTGCTCGTCGTCGGCGTCTCGCCGGCCGGCAGCGACAGCAAGCGCTGGCTGCTGATCGGCGGTTTCAGCGTGCAGCCGTCGGAGCTCATGAAGGTCGCGGTGATCGCGTACCTGGCGGCCTTCTTCCACAACCACCTGGGCAACTGGGAGATCTGGCGGCCCATGCTGGTGATCGGCGTTACCGCGGGCCTGATCGTCATCGAACCCGACCTCAGCACGGCCGCGTTCGTCTTCGTCCTCGCGGTCGCGATCATGATCGCCGCAGGCGCCACGCTCGGCCGCGTCATCGCCATCATGTTCACGGCGGCCGTCACGGCGTCGCTCCTGGCGGGCACGGTGCTCAGCCAGTTCACCTACATCGGCGAGCGGATGGTGGGCTACTTCGACCGCTGGGGCACGCAGTCGCAGGCTGCGGACCTCTCGTACCAGGCACTTCGCGCGCTCGCCGCCATCGGTCGCGGCGGCCTGCTGGGGGTCGGCGCAGGCCGGGGCGTCCCCGTGCCGGAGGCCGAAACGGACTTCGTGGCGGTCTCCATCGCCCACTCTCTCGGCTTCCTTGGGGTGATCACGCTCATCGCGCTGTACGCGCTACTCGCCTGGTACGGGTTCTCCATCGCCCGCAGCGTCACGGGCCCCGCCGCCCTGCTGGCCGCCGGCGCCACCGCGTACGTCTGCGGCCAGGCGGGCATCAACCTGCTCGTGGCGTCCGGCATGTTCCCCGTGACCGGCATGCCGCTCCCCGGAGTGAGTTACGGGGTGAACTCGCAGATCTCGGTGGCGATCGCCTTCGGGTTCTTGCACCTCGCAAGCCGCCAAGCGCGCGAGGCGGGGGCAGCGGCGGAGCAAGGCTCGCACCCCGGGGCGCGGGCCACTCGCGGCGCCGCGCAACGCGCGTGAGCGGGCCTCTCAAGCTGCTGCTCGCCACGGGAGGCAGCGGTGGGCACATCTACCCCGCCCTGGCGGTGGGACGAGAGGCGCTCTCGCGCGGCGTTCGGGTGGCCGTCATGGGGGGTGTGGGTGGCATGGAGGAGCGTCTGACGGCAGAGGCGGGCTTCGAGTTCATGGGGGTGAGCACGGGCAAGTGGGACCGGCAGCGTCCGGACCCGAGGCAGGCCTACCGGGCCGCCGCCGGACTGTGGACCGCCAGGCGCCTCGCCCGGTCCTTCGCACCCGACCTCGTGATGGGCTTCGGCGGTTTCGCGTCCCTGCCCGGTTGCGTCGCCGCACGCACGCTGGGCGTGCCGCTCGTGCTGCACGAAGGTAACGCCTACCCGAGCCGCGTGAACCGCTGGTTCGCCTCCTCGTCCAGGCTATTCGTGGCCGCCCAGGAAGAGGCGCTGGCGCACGTGCGGCCGCGGCGCTCCCTGGTGGTGCCTTACCCGGTGCGCGAGGACAGCGTCGAGAAGAACGAGGCGCTCGAGCGCCTCGGCCTGCCGCGCGGCGCCGTCGTCACGCTCGTGATGGGCGGGTCTCAAGGCTCCCTGGCCCTTAACCGAGCCGTCCCGGCGGCGTTCGACGAGTTGGAGGCCCCGGCAACCCTCGAGGGCCCGCACGTCGTGCTGCACTCGACGGGCCCACGCTGGATCCAGGACGTGCGCCACACCGTCACCAGCCCCGCCTATCACGCAGAACCCTACTTGGACGCCACCCTGGCGTGGTCCGCGGCCGCGTTGGCCATCACCCGGGCGGGGGTGGGCACGCTCTCGGAGGCCGCCTACCACGGCGTGCCGACCGTCATGGTGCCGCTGCCCACCGCGGCCGAGAACCACCAGCTGCATAACGCCCGCGCTGTGGAGGGCGCTGGGGCCGGGCTGGTGGTCGAGGAGCGGGAACTCGCCCGCCTTCCCGAGGCCTGGGCAAGCGCACTGGAGCCCGGCTGGAGGCGCACGGCGGCGGCAGCCGCCAGAGCACGCACACCGGCCGGCGCCGCGCGTCGTATCGTTGACGCCGTCTTGGAGTTGGTGACCTAACAGATGAACCACGCCGCAACGACAGACACGAACGACAACGCCTCGGTAGGGGCACCGGGGCCCGCCTCGCAGCACATCCACTTCATGGGGATAGGCGGCGTGAGCATGGCCGCGCTGGCGCGCTGGTGCCGCGAGGAGGGCTTCGACGTGAGCGGCTGCGACGCCGCCGGGGGCGCCGTCCTCGAAGACCTGAAACTGCAAGGCATCAGCACCTGCAAGGGTCACGACCCGAGCCACGTCAAAGGCGCCGACGTGCTCGTGCACAGCATGGCCGTGCCGCACGACCATCCGGAACTCTTGGCTGCTCGCGCGGCCGGGGCGCAGGTCCTGCGCCGGATCGCGCTTCTCGGGCAGCTCTTCGGCCGCCGCCAGGCGATAGGCGTGACGGGCACGCATGGCAAGAGCACCACCACCGCCATGGTCGCCACTCTCCTGCTGGCACTCGATCCCGACACCTCCGTACAACTAGGGGCGTCGTTGCCGATCATCGGCGGAAGCATGCGCTACGGGCGGGGCCGCTGGCTGGCAGCCGAGGTCGACGAGTCGGACCCCGGCTTCGCCGACCTGGTGAGCGAGGTAGCGGTCATCACAAACCTCGACGACGACCACGTGGCCGGCGAGTACGACGAGCGCCGCAACTACCACGCCTCCTTCGGCGACCTCCAGGCAGCGGCGCAACGCTTCGCGCTGGCGGCGAACCGGCTCGTCTACTGCCACGACTGGCCCGGCCTGGCCGAGCTGGTGCACGCGCACCCCAGGGCGGTCTCGTACGGCACGGGGGTGGGCGCCGACTACCGGGTGAGCGACGTCCGCCTGGAGCCCACCGGAAGCTCCTTCAGGCTGAGCCGACCGGGCGCGGAGCCCATCGACGTCGTGATGTCGGTGCCAGGCACTCACAACGTGCTGAACGCCGCAGCGGCGATCACCGCGGTCGACTTCGCGGGCCTCGACCCGCTGCCCGCGCTCCCGGCCCTGACCTCGTTCAAAGGCGTCGGTCGCAGGTGGCAGTCGTACGGCCAACTGAACGGCGCCATGATCATCGACGACTACGCCCATCACCCCACCGAGGTGGCGGCCACCCTGCAGGCCGCGCGCGCCACGGGGCGCCGCGTCCGCGCCGTCTTGCAGCCCCACCGCTGGGTGCGCACGGCCCGCCAGTGGCCCGCCCTGGCGCAGGCGGCGGCCCTGGCAGACGAGGTCGTCGTGCTCGACGTCTATGGCGCCGGCGAGCTACCGATAGCGGGGGTCTCTCCCGAACTCATCGCAGAGCGCATCAACCGCCTGGGGGTGCCGGCGCGCGTGGACGACCTCGCGCACGCCGAGGCCTACTTCGCGGCCACCGCCCTGCCCGGCGACTTGGTGATCACCCTCGGCGCCGGCGATGTGTGGCGGGTCGCGGCCGGGCTCGGTGCACGCGCCGTTGCCGCCGGCAGCCCAGCGGCCGGCAGCTAGGGGCGTCCGCATGGCCGCCTCCGCACCCCGGGTACGCACCGTCTTGCTGCGCGACTTCACCACGCTGCGCGTGGGCGGCGAGGCCGAGCTGTGGGAGGTGAACGACGAGGCCCAACTCAAGGAGGCGACGTCCGAGCCGTTCCTGGTGCTTGGTTCCGGCGCCAACCTGTTCGTTTCGGACGCCGGGGTCGACCGCCGGGTCGTGCGCTTGGGCCGCGCATACAACGACATGGCGGGCTTCGGCGCAGACGCCACGGTCTGGGTCGGCGCGGCCACCCCGCTTCCGGGCATGGTGCGCCGCGCGCAGCGCGCGGGCCTCTCCGGCCTGGAAGGGCTATCGGGGGTACCCGCCGTTCTCGGCGGCGCCATCGCGATGAACGCGGGCACGCGCTTCGGGGAGATGTCGGACACGGTGGCCGAGGTCGAGCTGTTCGTTAACGGCGCGCTCGAGGTCGTCCCCGCCGGCGCCCTCGGCTTCCGCTATCGCCACTCCGAGCTGCCGGAGGGCGCGGTCGTCACGCGGGCGCGGCTCGAACTGACCCCCTCCTCGCCGGAGGCCGTGTCGCGGACGATGAACGCCGTCGACGCCGCCCGCGCGGGCCAACCGAAGATCAAGTCGGCGGGTTGCGCCTTCAAGAACCCCCCTGGCGATTCGGCCGGTCGCCTCATCGACGTCGCCGGCCTCAAGGGCCTCACGGTCGGCGACGCCATGGTCGCCCACGAACACGGCAACTTCATCATCAACCTGGGGAACGCCTCCTCCGACGACGTGGCGGCGCTCATCGCGCTGGTTCAGGAACGCCTGCAGCAACCGCTCGAGTTGGAGTGGCGCCTGTGGGGGTTCTGAAGTGCGCCGGTTATTACTGGTACTGCTGGTCCTGCTGGGAGCGGGCCTCATCACGAGCCGGTTCGTGCCCAAGGTCGAGTACGTGACCGTCACGGGTAACGTCCACCACGACGTCGACCAGGTCATGCGCTTGGCCGACGTGGCGCCGGGAACGCCGTTCCTGTGGGTAACGGCGGGCCGCGTGCGGGGCCTCGTGAGCGACCCCTGGGTGCTCCAGGCGGTAGTGGTCAGGCAGTGGCCGGACCGCGTGAGCATCGCCGTGCGCGAGCGCGTACCGGCCATAACGAACGGCGCGGTCACGTGGGCGGACGATGGTACAGTCCTTGACGGCGCCACCCCGGCCGAAACGGCGGGGCTACCCCGGCTGGAGGGCTGGGGCCCGGAGCGCACCGCGGAGGCCATCACGCTACTTAGGCTCCTGCGACCGTTCGGGGTTCAGGTGATAAGCTACTCGCCGGAAGGATTCGACATCCTGTTGAACGATGCACAGCTATTCACGGCGAGTGCGAAGGCTCTGCGCGAGCATTGGTCGGCATTCGTAGGTCACCGCGGGGGCCGCATGGCGGTCTACCCCTGGGGAGTGAGCAAGGCAGATGAGTGACGAACGCATAATCGTCGGGCTCGACATTGGCACCACCAAGATCTGTACGGTGATCGGCGAGGTAGCGTCCGACGGCGTTCTGGACATCATCGGCGAGGGAACCGTCCCATCCGACGGGCTGCGCAAGGGCGTGGTCGTGAACCTCGAGCGCACCATAGCGGCCGTGAGACAGTCCGTGGCCGCCGCCCAGCGCGTGGCGGGCGTGGAGGTGCACTCGGCCTGGGTGGGGGTGGCCGGCAGCCACCTCAAGGCGCTGACGAGCCACGGCATGACGGCCATCCGCCGCGGCTACGACGTCACGCGCAACGACGTGGACCGCACCATCGAGAACGCCCGCGCCGTGCCACTTGAGGCGAACATGGAAGTCCTCCACGTGATCCCACAGGAGTACGTGGTGGACGGCAACGACGGCATAAAGGACCCGCTCGGCATGTCGGGCGTGCGCCTCGAGGTCGACGTTCACATCGTCGCCGGCGCGCAAGGGCCGCTGCAGAACCTCAGGCGCTGCGCCACCGACGCCGGAGTGGGGGTCGAGGGGATGGTCGTCCAGGCGCTCGCCTCGGGCCTCGCCGTCCTCAACCGCAGCGAGCAGGAGCTGACCACCCTCCTCATCGACATAGGCGGGGGCACCACCGACGTCGGCGTGTTCCGCCGCGGCACCCTCTCGCACTCGGCGGTCATCCCGTTGGGCGGCGATCACATCACGCAGGACATCAGCCAGCTGTTGCGCATCCCGCCCGACGAGGCGGAGCGCGTCAAGCGGCGCTACGGTGTCGCGTTACCCGAGCTGGCCGACCGCGACGTAGAGCTAGAAGTGGCCAACCCCAGTTACACGGCCAGCATCTCCACTTTCGAGCTGGCACAGGTCATCAGGCCGCGCGTGGTGGAGATCCTCGACATGGTGCGGCGCGACATAGAGCAGCGCATGGGCGCCCTCGAGCTCCTGGCAGGCAACGTGGTCATCACGGGCGGCGCGTCGCTCATGCCGGGCGTCGAGCAGGTGGCGAACGACCGCTTCAGGCTGCCCGTACGCCTCGGTAAGCCGGACGGCGTTTCCGGCCTCTCCGACGTGGTCGCCAGCCCCGCGCATGCCACCGCCGTCGGCCTGGTACGTTACGGCATGGCGCAGGGTCCGGTCGCTTCCCCTACCAGTCGCCGAACTCGCTCCGGCGACGAGACGGACGAGAGCTTCATAGGGCGCATTCGCAAGATCCTCAAGGATTTCTTCTGAGTTCGGGCAAGAGAGAGGCGGACAAGGTGATGGGATACGTCGACAACGCGGTCATCCGGGTGATCGGCTTGGGCGGTGGCGGCAACAACGCCGTCAACCGCATGATCGAGACGGGCTTGCGTGGGGTGGAGTTCGTTGCGGCGAACACCGACGCGCAAGTGCTCGCCACATCGCTGGCGGACGTGCGCATCCAGATGGGCGACCACCTGACCAAGGGGCTCGGCGCCGGTGCCAACCCCGAGGTCGGCGAGAAGGCAGCCCTCGAGGACCGCGACCGCGTCGCGGAGGCACTCCGCGGCTCCGACCTCGTCTTCATCACCGCCGGCATGGGTGGCGGCACGGGTACGGGCAGCGCGCCGATCGTGGCGGAGGTTGCCCGCGAGTTGGGCGCCCTGGCCATCGCCGTCGTTACCTCCCCGTTCCTGATGGAGGGCCCCCGCCGCATGGCGCAGGCGCAAGAGGGCCTGAGGCGGCTCGAGGACAAGGTCGACGCGCTCATCGTGGTCGAGAACCAGCGCCTCATCTCGGCGCTCGACCGCAAGGTGCGCCTGCAGGACGCGTTCCGTGTGGCCGACCGCGTGCTGTACCACGGCGTGAGGGGCATCAGCGACGTCATCAACGTGCCGGGCCAGATCAACGTCGACTTCGCCGACGTCAAGGCGCTGCTACAGGGGGCGGGCACGGTGCTCATGGGCATCGGGGCCGGTCGAGGGGAGAACCTCGCCGAGGAGGCCGCCGAGAGCGCCACGCACTCGCCGCTCCTCGCGCGCGGCGTCGAGGGCGCGCGCAACCTGCTCATCAACATCACGGCCTCCGACGGCCTAACGCTCCACGACGCGCACGAGATCGTCACCAAGATCAGTGAGGCGACCGAGATCGACGATCCCAACGTCCTCTTCGGCATCACCTACGACGAGGACGCCGGCGACGAGGTGCGGGTGACGGTCATCGCGGCCGGCTTCGATCAGGCCCCGCAGACCCGCATCCTGCGCCCCACGCACCTGCGCGGCGGCCTGGGCGCCGGCGGCAACAAGACCTACGACCCGAGCAACTACGACATCCCCGCCTTCCTCCGCTACAACCCGGACGGCAGCGAGAACTGAACGAGGAAGCGGTAGCGCCCGGCAACGTTCCGGGTGAGCACGGCACAGCGCATGCGTGAGGTGAAGTTCCGCGGAAGGTTGATCACCGTGGCCGTCCTGGACGGCCATTGGGAGGTAGTGGAGCACCCGGACGCCGTGGCGGTGATGGTCGTCCGTGGCCGAGAACTGCTCGGGGTGAGGCAGCCGCGGCCGGCCGTGGGCGCAAGCACGTGGGAGATCCCCGCCGGCCTGATCGAGGACGGCGAGGCCCCAGAGGACGCCGCCCGGCGCGAGCTGGCCGAGGAAGTGCAACTCGGCGGCCGCCTCAAGCTCGTCTCGCGCCTGTACGCATCGCCCGGCTTCACCGACGAGCAGTGTTATTTGTACGAACTCTCCGGCGCGCACCAGGCGGCAGGTACTCCGGATGCCGGCGAGGACCTCGTCCTGGAATGGCGCGACGCCCTGGAGGTATGGAACGGGGTGCTCGCCGGCACGGAGTCGACGTCGGGGGTGACGCTGCTGGCCGTGAGGCACGTGCTGGCACGCTCCGGCGTTACTCTATGAACGCGCGCGAAGCCATACCGATCAGCGTCGACTCGCTCGCGGCCGTGGAACCTCGTGGGGCCGTGCTGTGCATCGGGAACTTCGACGGCGTGCACCTGGGCCACCGCACGTTGCTCAGGCGCATGCACGACCTGGCCAGCGACCTTGCCGCGCCCGCCGTCGTCGTCACGTTCTTCCCTCCCGCGCGGGTGCTGTTCGAGGGAGCAACCTTCCTCATGACCCCCGAGGAGAAGCTGCTGGCGCTCGGGGAGTTCCACCCCGACGTCGTAGTGAACATCGCGTTCGACCGCGAGTTCGCCGCCACCGACAAGTCGTCGTGGCTCGCCGAGCTCGCCGAACTGCAACCCGCCGCCATAATCGTGGGCAAGGACTTCCGCTTCGGCCGGGGGCGCCAGGGCGGCATCGCCGACCTGGGCACCGTGACCGACAAGCTGGAAGTGTTCCCCCTCGTCGAGAAGGACGGCGCACCGGTGAAGTCCTCGGACATCAGGAGACTGCTGGCCGAGGGCGACGTCAAGGGTGCGGCAAGGTTGCTTGGAGCGCCGTACCTGGTCCGGGGCGTGGTCGTCAAGGGTCAGCGGCGCGGTGCCGGCATCGGCTACCCCACCGCCAACCTGAGCGTCCCGGCGGGCAAGGCGGTACCTCTCGGCGTGTTCGCGGTGCGCGTGAGCGTGGCGGGCGAGACCTTCGGCGGCATGGCGAACGCGGGTCCGCGGCCGAGCTTCGAGGAGGCGCCGCCGGCGCTCGAGGTCTACCTCTTCGACTTCGACCGGAACCTCTACGGAGCCGAGTTGGACGTGCGGTTCGTCGAGCACTTGCGCGCTCAGCTGAAGTTCGCCGGTCTCGAGGAGCTCAGGGCGCAGTTGGCCGCGGACGAGACCGCGGCTCGGGAGATCCTCGCGACCTCGGCGTAGGCGCGACCCGGGCGCCACTACCGATCCGAGCGCCACTTCCGCCCGTATACTCCCCGCATGTGGATCTACGGACGCAACGCCGTCTTGGAGGCCCTTCGCGACTCGACGGTCGAGCGCGTCGCCGTGGCCAAGGGCGTGCAGCCCGGAATCCTGAAGGAGCTGAGGCGCGCCACGGCGGCGGCGGACGTGCCGCTCGACGAGGTCCCGCGCATCCAGCTCGACCAGGCCCTGAAGACGACCCAGCACCAGGGCGTGGCAGCGCTCATGCCGGAGGTGACCACCGCCCCGCTCGAAGCGGCATTCGAACGCGCCGAGAGCCGCGACGAACAGCTCCTGTTGGTGCTTCTCGACCACCTCACCGATCCCCGCAACGTGGGCGCCATCATCCGTAGCGCCGAGGCCCTGGGCGCTCACGGCGTGGTGATGGAAGAGCGACGCTCGGCCCCCCTCTCGGCCGTGGTCGTCAAGGCCGCGGCGGGAGCCACCGCGCACTTGCCCCTGATCGTGGTCACGAACCTGCCCCGGACCATCGAAGACCTAAAGGAGCGTGGGGTCTGGGTGTACGGCGCAGACGGGGCCGCCACCGCCACCCCGGCAGACATCGACTGGGAGCGTAAGGTGGCGCTCGTCATCGGCTCCGAGGGGGACGGCATGCGGCGCCTGGTGCGCGAACGCTGCGACGAGCTCGTCGCCGTGCCCCTGTCGGGCAGGATCACCTCACTCAACGCCTCCGTGGCCGCCGGGATACTGCTGTTCGCCGCAGTGACCGCGCGCGCGAGGGCCAATGCGCCAGCCGGTGGCGCGGAACGGTAGTAAGCCATGGCAAGAGCCCCCAAGAGCACCGACCTACTATCCCTCAGCTTCGTCTCCGACGTGGTCGCGGGCCCGGACGGCGACTCGGCCGCCTGGGTCGTCACAGACATCGTCCCAGGCAAGGATGGTGACGAGTACACCCCGCCTCGCTACCGCAGCCGCGTCCACCTGCGCCGCGGCCTGGCCAAGAAGGCGCCCAGCGAGTTCACCCGCGGGGAGTACTCCGACACGGCGCCGCGCTTCTCCCCTAGCGGCGACCGCCTGGCGTTCCTGCGCTTGACGGAGGCCAAGGGTCGTCCGCAACTTCACGTCATGCCGATAGATGGCGGCGAACCCGAGCGCGTCAGCGACCACGAGGCCGGGGTGCAGGCCTTCGCCTGGGCGCCGTCTGGCAAGCAGATCGCGTACGTGACCCTGGACGACTACCAGGATCTGGCCGCCAAGAACGGCCTGCCTCGGCGCATAACCAAGCGCTTCTGGCGGATCGACGGCCTTGGCGTATTACCCAGCCAGCCGGCTCAGGTCCACCTGCTTGACCTGGCCACGGGCCGGTCCCGCAAGCTGACGGAGCTTCCCGAATCGGCGGAGTTCCTGGCCTTCGCGCCTGACGGTGAGACCCTCTGGGTCACGCTGCAGTCGGCGGCCAGGGGCTCCGGCGAGATCCTCACCGACGTGGCGAGCGTCGACGTGACCAGCGGCGAGCACAAGGTGCGTATTCCCGGGCTGATGGGCGTCTCGACTCTCTCGCCGTCTCCGGACGGTAAGTGGCTGGCGTACTGTGCCAGCCAGGTACAAGGGGACATCGCGTCGGATAGTGGCGTGTGGCTCCTGGACCTCACCAAGCCACGCAGCAAACCCAAGCTGTTGTCGGGGGCGCACGTCACGCCACCGAGCGCCGGTGGCGACAGCCGCTACGGCAGCTACGTGAACGCGGCGGCCTGGAGCGCGGACTCAGGCTCCATGACCTTGAACGTGAACGACCGAGGCGCCAGCGGCCTGGCGCGGCTGCGGCTCGACGGGTCTCTCGAGCCTCTGGGCGCCGAGCGGCGGGTGGTCACGGGCTTCAGTGCTCCCACGGTCGCTGGCGAACTCGAGGCGCTCTTCATCGCCGAGCACCCCGACCGGCCCGGCGAAGTCTACGCCCGCTGGCGGGGCGGGAGGGAAACGCGGGTCAGCCACGCCAACGACTCGTGGTCCAGGCGCCTCGCCCTCGTCAAGCCTGAGGGCCCCTTCACTGCCGGCGAGGCCGACGCGGAGTACTGGTTGCTGCGCCCCCGCGAACCACGCAAGGACGGCGCGGCCGTGGTCGAGGTGCACGGCGGACCTCACACGAACTACGGTTACGGCTTCCAGTTCGAGTTCCAACTGCTGGCCGCCAAGGGTTACGCCGTCATCTACGGCAACCCGCGGGGCAGCAGCAGCTACGGGTTCACGTTCGCGACGAGCTTCCTCGGCAACTACGGCTCGGTGGACGCCGACGACGTGATGGCCATCGCCAGGGCCGGCCAGGCGCGGCTTGGACGCAAGAAGGTGCCGCTGCACCTCACGGGTGGCAGCTACGGCGGCTTCATGACCAACTGGCTGCTGGGCCAGACGACCCTCTTCAGGTCGGCGGTCACCCAGCGCAGCATCAGTAACTGGACCAGCATGTACGGCACCTCCGACATCGGGCCGTGGTTCGTGGAACGCGAGGTCGCCGGCGTGCCGTGGGGCGACGTCGACGCGCTGTGGCGCCAGAGTCCCATCCGCAACGCCGACAAGATAGTGACGCCCCTCCTCATCGTCCACTCGGAGGAGGACTACCGCTGCCCGATCGAGCAGGCCGACCAGCTGTTCTCGGTCCTCAAGCGGCTCGGCAAGGCGGAGACCGAGTTCTTCCGGGTGCCGGGCGAAGGCCACGACCTCTCCCGCTCCGGGCGGCCCGACCGGCGCGTCCTCAGGCTCGACGCCATCGTCGACTGGTTCGAGCGCCACGCCTGACGCCGGTAAGCCGCGTTTCGCGCCGCCGCGGACGCGTGTGTTACACTCCAACGTTGATACCTGGGCCGGCATCGACACTTATCCCCGGATCCGGCTCGGGAGTGCAGATTTGAAAGGTAGACCCTGATCATGACGATGAACGCAGAACAGAAGCTCGACGTCGTAAAGCAGTACGGCAAGGACGCTCAAGACACCGGCTCCACGGCCGTGCAGGTTGCCTTGCTAACCAAGCGCATTCAGGAACTCAGCGAGCACCTGCAGATCCATAGGAAGGATCACCACAGCCGGCGCGGCCTCCTCATGATGGTCGGCAAGCGTAAGCGGCTTCTCACCTATCTAGAGCGCACGGATTACGACGCCTACAAGGAACTGATCGCCAGCCTCGGCCTGCGACGCTGAGGTGGGGCATTAGGAAGCAGTCCAGTGTGCGAGGGGCCCCGAACGCGGCTCATCGTGCAGGTTCGTTGCTCATTGGACTGATAGACGGCGAGGCCGACTTGGCCTCGCCGTTCGTAAAACAAAGGGGCGCGGCCATGGCCGACGCCCCACGTCCCGGTGCGATGCCCAAGGGCGTCGTCCACTTTCAGCCCCCAGCCGGGGGCACTCAGATGCGCGGTCGACGCCCCCACCCGGGCGCCCTAGCCGTGCTCAGCGGGTAACGAAGCAGTCGAAGGAGAGAGCGTGAACCTACCCAACCACCGCGTTTACACCACCCAGTTCGGGGGCCGCGAGCTGGTCATCGAGACCGGCAAGCTCGCCAAGCAAGTGTCCGGCAGCGTCACCGTGCGCTACGGCGACACCCTCGTGCTCGTCACGGCCCAGATGAACGACAGCGCCTCGCCTTTGTCGTTCCTCCCCCTGACGGTCGAGTACGAGGAGCGCCACTACGCCATCGGCAAGATCCCCGGCTCGTTCATGCGCCGCGAAGGCCGCCCCGGCATCCAGGGCACCCTGAACGCGCGCCTGATCGACCGCCAGATCCGCCCGCTCTTCCCTAAGGGCCTGCGCAACGAGGTCCAGGTGATCGTCACCATCCTGTCGGCGGATCAGGTCAACGACCCGGCGCCGCTCGCGGCCATCGGCGCGTCGGCGGCACTCTCCATCTCCGACATCCCCTGGGCCGGGCCGACCGCCTGCGCCACCGTGGGCTATGACGGCGGCCAGTACCTCGCCAACCCGAGCATGCGCCGGCTGCACGACGGGGGCTCCCAGCTGGAGCTGACCGTGGCCGCGTCCAAGGACGCCGTCTTGATGGTCGAGGCGGCGGCAACCGAGCTCCAAGAGGACGTCATGGTGGGCGCCATCGAGTTCGCTCAGGAGCAGCTGGCCCCGGTCGTCGCACTCATCGAACGCATGCGCGAGGACGTCGGCGCCGTGAAGCGCGGCTTCGTCCCAGCCATGGAACTCTCGCAAGAGGTCGTCGAGAAGGTCCAGCAGGCCGCCGTCGGCCGCTTGAAGGGCGTGCTGCTCACCCAGGGCAAGCACGAGCGTTCGGTGGCCATCAAGGCGCTGCGCAGTGAGATCATCGAGTCGTTCGTGCCCGACGTCGGGGCGGAGGGCGCCGAGCAGCAGGTCAACGAGCTCAAGGCCGCCTTCGCCAAGGCGGAGCAGGCGGAGATGCGTCGCCTGGTGCTGGCCGAGAACCTCCGGACCGACGGCCGCCGCTCCGACCAGGTGCGCCCCATCTGGATCGAAACTGGCGTGCTGCCGACGGCGCACGGCTCCGCCGTGTTCACGCGTGGCGAAACGCAGGTCCTGGGCGTGGCCACGCTCGGCACCGGCCGGGACAACAGGCTGGTGGACGACCTGGGGCTCGACGACAGCGAAGAGTTCATGCTCCACTACAACTTCCCGCCCTTCTCCACCGGCGAGGTAAAGCGCCTGCGCGGCACCGGCCGCCGCGAGCTGGGCCACGGCAACCTGGCGCGCCGCGCCCTCCTCGACGTGATGCCCAGCCAGGAGAGCTTCCCTTACGTCGTGCGCGTGGTCGGCGAGACCCTCGAGTCGAACGGTTCATCCTCCATGGCCACCGTGTGCGCCGGCTGCCTGGCGCTCATGGACGCGGGCGTGCCGCTGCGCGCTCCCGTGGCGGGCATCGCCATGGGGCTGGTTAAGGAGGGTTCCGACTACCGGATTCTCACCGACATCCTGGGCTCCGAGGACGCCCTGGGCGACATGGACTTCAAGGTCACCGGCACCCGCGACGGCGTGACGGCGCTGCAGATGGACATCAAGATCGGCGGCATAACGGCCGACCTCATGCGTGAGGCCCTGGCTCAGGCCCGTGAGGGTCGACTGCATATCCTCGACCAGATGGCGCAGGTACTGCCGGCGCCTCGCGGCGAGATCTCGGCGCGCGCGCCACGCATCCTCCAGGTCAAGATCCCGACCGACAAGATCGGCACGGTCATCGGGCCCGGCGGCAAGCAGATCCGCGAGCTGGAGGCCATGGGCGCCACCGTCGAGGTTCAAGAGGACGGCACGGTGCGCATCTACTCCGAGGACTCGGACGCGGCCCAGGCGGTCAAGTCACAGATAGAGGCGCTCACGGCGTCGGCCGAGGTGGGCAAGGAGTACGACGGCGTGGTCGCCAAGACCACCGAGTTCGGCGCGTTCATCACGCTCTTCGCCGGCACCGATGGGCTCTTGCACATCAGCCAGATAGCCGAGGAGCGGGTCGAGAACGTCGAGGACTTCCTCAAGCAGGGCGATCATGTCCGCGTGAAGGTCAACGGCATCGACGACCGCGGCAAGATCGACCTCGTGCGCCCCGAACTCGAGGGCAAGGTCGCCCCGCGCGGCCCACGCAGGGGCCCGGCCGGCGACCGTGGCCCACGCGGCCGTAACGACCGCGGTCCCAGGCGCGACCGCTTCTGAAGCAACTTTCGAGGGCGGCGAGAGTGATCGCCGCCCCACCAGGCACTTCCCCCACTTGTACGAAATAGGTGGCGCCCTCCTGGGCGCTGCAACACCGATCAGCGAAAGGAGTTCGAGCGATGCGATATGCGGACGCTGCGAAGCGCCGATCGAACGTAGCTCGAGATGAACCAGATGCCAGACGACGAGCGCAAGCCCAACAACCGACGCCGGCCCCGTAGGGCCGGACCCAAAGACAAGGGGGCGGGAGCGTCGAGCGGCGACAAGCCCTCAAGCAGCGCCGCCCCGACGCAGCCCGAGACCAACACTGCCGCAGCGCCACGCATCCGCCGCGGCACCGATGAAGCCGGCCGCGGCGGCAAGTCGAGCACCGCGGATGGCGGGGGACGCTCTCGGCGCCCCCGTGGTCACAAGAGCGCGACCAGCGAGGGCCGCCCCGATCACGACGGCGGAGCGCACCATGGCTCAACGGCCGACGGAAAGCTCAAGGTCATCGCCCTGGGCGGCATGGGCGAGATCGGCAAGAACATGTTCGCCTTCGAGTATGACGACGAGATCCTCCTGATCGACGGGGGACTCGCGTTCCCCGAGACCGAGATGCTCGGGGTCGACATCATCGTGCCGAAGATCGACTGGGTGGTGGAGAACGCCCACAAGATCAAGGGCTGGGTGCTCACCCACGGGCACGAGGACCATATCGGCGGACTGCCATACATGTTGAGGCTTCTGCCAAAGATCCCCATGTACGGTGCGCGCCTCACCCTCGGTCTGTTGCGCGGCAAGTTCGACGAGTTCAAGCTGCGCGAGGCGGACGTCGACCTGCGCGAGATAAGTACGGACGACCGCGTGAAGATCAGCAAGAACTTCACGGTCGACTTCTTCCGCATGACGCACTCCATCCCCGACAACTCGGGCGTGATCATCCACACCCCCATCGGCCGGGTAGTGCACTCCGGCGACTTCAAGCTCGACTACAACCCCTCCGACGGCAAGACGAGCCACCTGCACAAGCTGGCGCAGGCCGGAGCCGACGGTGTCTTGCTGCTCATCTCCGACAGCACGAACGCCGAGAGGCCGGGCTACACGCCAAGCGAGCACGACGTGGCCATGGCCGTCGACGAGATCGTTGCCAAGGCCAAGGGCCGCGTCGTCGTCACGACCTTCTCGAGCCACGTGCACAGGCTGCAGAACTTCGTGCGCATCGCCGAACGCTACGACCGCCGCGTGGTGGCAGAAGGCCGCTCGATGGTCAAGGCGATCGGCATAGCTCAGGAACTCGGCTACCTCGAGGCGAAGAACCCGCTCCTGAGCACGGACGACATCAACGACCTTCAGGACGACAAGGTCCTGTTCTTGTGCACCGGCTCACAAGGCCAGCCCATGGCGGCGCTGTCGCGGCTCGCCAACGGCACGCACCGCAAGATCCGCCTCAAGCCGGGCGACACGGTGATCCTCTCCTCCAACCCCATCCCTGGCAACGAGGAGGCCGTCGGCAGGGTCATAAACCAGCTCTACGCCAGCCGTGTCAACGTGCTCTACCCGCCCGCCTACAAGGTGCACGCGTCGGGCCACGCCAGCCGCGAGGAACTGAAGCTGATCCTCGACCTCACCCGGCCCAAGTTCTTCCTGCCGTGGCACGGCGAGATGCGCCACCAGGTGCACCACCAACGCCTGGCAGACGGCATGAGCGATCCGCCCACCAAGAGCCTCATCGTGGCCAACGGCGACGTGGTCGAGTTGAGCCGCGACGACATGAAGGTGACGGGCAGCGTGGATGCGGGGGTCGTGCTCATCGACACCGTGGGCAAGGCCGGCGACGAGGTCACGGAACCGATCATCCGCGACCGCCAGACGCTCTCCGCCGAGGGCGTGGTCGTCATCATGGCCCTCGCCAGCAAGACGCCCACAGTGGAGGTCATCATGCGCGGGGTGGCGTCGGGCAACAACGGCCTGAAGGACGAAGTGGTGAAGATCGCGCTGGAGAGCCTGCAGAAGGGCGTGCGCGAGAAGCGGCGCCTGGGCGACATCCGCGACGACATCTTCTATCCCGTGAGGCGCTACATCAGGAAGGCCACCGGGCGCAACCCGCTCATCGTGCCGACGGTCATCGAGAACTAGGCCGGGGTCTGGTTACCGGGGTGTAGTTGCCCGGGGTCAGGTTTACCGGAGTCTAGTTGCCCGGATCCCCGCCAGGGGTTAGGAAGGGGCGTTCGGCGATGTCGGACGCCTCTTCGCCGTTCACGTAGGCGGCCACGCGCTCGAGGGCCTGCGCGAGCGTCTCTCTCCCCCGCGCCGGTAGGTCCGCCTCTATGAGCAGCGCGTTGCTGGGCCGCCGCATGCTGTCATAGCCGGCCGCCGCCACGTACTCGCCGTTCCGGAACAGACGGATGGCGGCGCCCAACGGCACCTCGTAGAGCGTATCGACCTCGTCGATCTGCAACTGGTAATCGTGCAGGGCCCTGTCCTCCAGCACCACGTACACGTCTTGATGCTCGCGGTCGACGATGGGCGCTGGGCCGTCGTCGTAGCGCCTGACGGCCGCGGCCGTACCGAGGTACGCGAGTTGGCCCGGCCGCAGCACGAGCCCGAGCTCCTCCTCGGCCTCCCGGATGGCTTCCAGGAAGTGCTCGCCGGCGCGCACGTGACCCCCGACGCTGACGTCGAGCTTGCCGGGCTCCAAGCCCTTCGTGAGGGCCCGCCGCTGCAGCAGCACCAGGCGCTCCTCCCGGACGATCCAGATGTGGATGGCGCGGTGCCAGTCACCATCACGGTGGACCTCTCCCCGCGGCTTCACCACGTCCGTGGGATTGCCGTACTCGTCCAAGACGTCCAGTAACTCGAGGGTAGCGTCGCCCACGCCGTGATGATAAGTCACGGCGTCACCAGGCGTCGCAGCCTAGCCGGCGCCCTTTCCCAGCAGGACGTCGCGCACGTTCACCTTGCGCGAGTACTCGATGGAACCGTACTGGAAGAGCTTGACGGCCAGGCGGAGCACGAGCGCCGCGAGGCCGAACAGGATCGCGATGATCAAGATCGCCTGCCGCGACGGCAACGTCCCGAACGCGTTGCGAAGTAGAGCGGTGATAGGCGCCGAGTAGGGGAAGTAGCTGAACACTTCCACTATCAGTGCGTTCGGGTCGCCGATCGTCAATGGCAGGATGTAGAACGGGATGAAGATCAGCGCCATCATGGCGCCGAAGATCGGTCCTGCGTCCTTCGCCGTGGGCATCGCGGCCCCCAGGGCCACGAGCGTGGCCGTGAACAGGGCGAACCCGCCAAGCTCGCTCCGGCTTGCACGAACCCACCCTAAATGTCATAGGGCTGGTGAACACGTCTGTGCCGGGAAGCCGTGAGCAGGCGCGATGGGCCGCGACCTTGCGGGTCGAGAACCGTCCCAACGGTCGTCTATCACGGCAGTAGCCGGCAAGGTACTATCGGCAATGTTCGAGAGCAAGAGGATCTGCGTCATCCTCAACCCGTCCAGTGGCGCGGAGTCGGCGCGTGAACTGAGCGATGTCATCCAGGACACCCTTCGCGCCGACGGGGCCGCTGAACTGCATATGCGCCTCACGACCGGCGCCGAGGACGCGCGCAACTGGGGCAAAGAGGCAGCCAACGACGGCTTCGACTTCGTGATCGCCGGTGGCGGCGACGGTACGGTCACCGAGGTTGCCCACGGGGTACTGCGATCTGCAAGGTCGCCCGCGATCGGCATCGTCCCGCTGGGCACCGGCAACGGCATGGCGCGCGTCCTCCGACTGACGCAAGACCCTAGGCGGTCCCTCGCGGCCATGCAGACAGGCAAGATCGTCACGCTGGACGCCCTCGACGTGGTTTCTCACGATAGGGCCTGCCTGTTGTTCCTGGGCGCGGGGCTCGACGCCGAGATCAACCGCGATGCCGACGCCGAGCAGAAGGCCCGGCTGGGCTTCCTGGCCTATGTCAAAGCCACCATCGCCAACCTGTCCGGCCGGAAGAATCGACCGGTGACCCTGGTCGTGGATGGCCAGGAGCGACAGCTTCTGGCTCACACCGTGAACGTCTTCAACGCGACGCACTTGGCGGTCCTGGGCTTCGATATCGGCCCCGATGCCCACCCGCACGACGGCGTCGCCGAGCTATCGGTGATGTCCTCACCGGGCTTCTGGCCCTTAGTCGGCCAAGTGCTGAGCATCTTGGGGCGCCGCACCAGCAAGCCGGAGCTCGAGCCGATGCGTACCCTGAAACTCAGTGCCGAGCCGCCGATGCTGGTGCACGTCGACGGCGACGTTATCGGGAAGACGCCCGTGGAAGTCAGGCTGTTGCCTGCCGCGCTGCGCTTCATCGCCGACGCTGGTTACGAGATCCCGGATTAGGTCGAGAGCCGGCAAAGGCAACCAGGGAGTGCTGCCTTGCCTTGACGGCCGCAAGCGCCCGAACGTAGACTTGCCTTTGCGTACTGCGAAGGACGCCCGTGCCAAGGCGGTCCCCACCGCAACCACGGACACCTCGGGGTGTAGCGCAGCCTGGTAGCGCACTTGACTGGGGGTCAAGTGGTCGTCAGTTCAAATCTGGCCACCCCGACCATGAGGAAACGACGTCCAGGACGTCATGCACGAGAATCCCGCGCTGAGCACATCAGCGCGGGATTCTTCAAACTGTCCCAAACTCGTCCCGACGTGTCAGCAGCAGGCGCGGAATGAGCAGCCGCAGCATTCTCATGACGGGCTTGAGCCTGTTCGGGTAAGGGGCCCAGGAAAAGCGTAGGGACTTTCCGTCGGCTTCCCACGACAGCCCGAGACGCTACGGTCTCCCCCGGCCTGAAGACGGCTACGAACCTCTCCTGCAGATGTCGCAAATAGCGCGACTCGGCGTACCTTCCTTGCTCTGCGGTGAGCTCCGGAACACCAGGACCGCCTCCACGCGGACGAGTCCGCGTGGAGGCCCAAGGTCGTGAGGACCGAGCCAGGTCTAGTCGGCAGCCGTAGCACCTTCCTCGTCGTCCCCACTATCGTCCAGGAACGCATCCATCGGGAGGGTGCTGCGACGCAGCGCCTCGTCGTCTGGGTCCTCGTAGACGTTCTGGGAGAAAGCAACGTCCTTGTGGCCCATCACGCGGCTCGTCAGCTTCGGTGCCCCCGTGTCGTTGGTGGACAAGGTCATGAACGTGTGCCGGAACGAGTAGAGGGTGACGCTCCCCCGGATGCCAGCCTTCGCCGCGATCGGCTTGAGATGCCGGTTCAGAATGTTACGGGAGTCGGCCGGCTGACCATCCAGGCCACAGAACACCAGTTCGAGGTTCTCGTCGTAGGCGCGTAATTCCTCCTGGGGGGACAGGTGCTCCAGGAGGATCTGCTCCAAGCCGGGCGAGATCGGAACCTTGCGCTTGCTGCTCAGGGTCTTCGGCGGGTCGAACTGGTACAGGCCCCCGGGCAACAGGGTCAGCTTCCGTTCGACGTGGATCCACCCGGCACCGAAGTCAACGTGCTCCCAGGAGAGCGCCAGGGCCTCGGAGGGACGGAGACCGGTGCTGGCGAGGAGCGCGAAAAACGAGTACCAGTAGTTGCCACGTGCTGCTTCCATTAACGCTGCGAGTTCCGCGGCCGTGAGGGCGCGCTTCTTGGATTCTGCTACGTCGCTCTGGCGGCGCTTGAGATCGTGCAGGACGTTCGTAGCCACGAACTTGGAGTGACCCCTGCTCCACCCCCTACCTCCCCCGCCTGACCGGCCGCCGGATAACGTTATCCGGCCCACGACCAACCCCCACGGCCGCCCCCCTCTGACAGAGCGTCGCGAGAAGCGACTAGTAGGAATCGCTAGCCTTCCACAGAGGCCACTCCTACGCTGGCCAAGAGGACTGACCATGCAGAAAGAGCAAGAGCAACAAGAGCAGGAGAAACAGGAGAAGCGGCCGCAGCCGACGCGGTACCGCTCGGAGATGCCGCTTGATCAGCTCATGCCGTCGCCGGAGAACGCCCGCAGGCGCTTCGAGGACGGCCCGCTACGCGACCTCGCCGACTCGATCCGCTCCCAAGGCGTCACCAACCCGCTCACTGTTGTCCTGCGGGAAAGCGCCTCAGACGAGAAGCCTACCTACACTGTGATCGCCGGCGAACG
The DNA here is from genome assembly GCA_032027045.1 of Truepera sp. Taxonomy (NCBI): domain Bacteria; kingdom Thermotogati; phylum Deinococcota; class Deinococci; order Trueperales; family Trueperaceae; genus Truepera; species Truepera sp. The sequence continues at coordinate 1,424,161 of JAVSMU010000001.1, forward strand.
GCGTCGCCGCGCCGCCATCCTCGCCGGCCTCACAGAAGTACCCGTCATCTGCCTGTTCGACCCTCACCTTATCGACCAAGCCCCGCAGATCGCCCTCGCCGAGAACCTCCTCCGCCAGCCGCTCAACCCCTACGAGGAGACGATGGCGATCCTCGACCTCGTCGCCAACCGCCTAGCGCGCCAGTCCAAGTGGCCCACATACCGTGAGCATTACCCTTCCGACCGGCACGCCGCCGCTGAGGCCCTCCGTCTGCTAGCCCTCGGCGGCAAGAACCATGAAGCGCTCCGCACCTCCCTGAAGATCGAACCGAGCGAACTCGAGAAACTCCTCACCGGCCTCCTCGGGGAGCGCGACGGGATGAGCTTCACCAGCTTCGTCAAGAACCGCCTGAAACTGCTGAAGCTCCCGCCCGACGTCCAACGCGCCTGCGAAACGGGCGCACTCGACTACACCAAGGCGAACCTACTGTCCGAGGTCCAGGACGCGGCCCATCGCCAGTCTCTCCTCGACCGAACCCTCGAGCAGAACCTCCCCCACGCTCAGCTACGCCGCCTCGTTAACGAGGTGAAAGGTTCGAAGTCGCCCAGGACCGATCTCTTCACCCGACTCGATCAGGTGAAGCGCGACCTCAAGACAGCATGGCCAGACCTGGGCTCCAAGGACCGTGCTCGCGCCGAACGCCTGGCCAACGAACTCGAACAGCTCGCGGGTCGTGAAACCTCCGAGCGACGTCCTCAGCTCAAGAAAGCCGGAGAGGACCGCAAGCTGTCTACCAACAGCGACGCCACCTACTCGACGTCGACCGCCTCAGGCACGTAGACGCGCCGCAATGGGAGCAACCCCTTGTACTTCGAGTCGAGCTGCTCGTACCGGTCAAGCACCAAGCTCACGAGCTGCTCGCCGTCGATCAACCGCAGGTTCGCCTTGCTATTGGCGAAGTTGCGCGCCTGCGGCGTGAAGTCACCTAGCGTCACCAGAAGGCCGAACTCCGAGCTCGCCACGTTGCCGTAGAGCGCCTGCACCGCCGGCGCTCCGACGCTGCCCTCCGTGGACTTCACCTGCACCTTGATGATCGGCGGCTCGAACCCGAGCTCGTCGCGGTGCGCCAAGATGTCGACACCGCCGTCGGGGCCCGGCGGAGAAACGCGCGTCCGGTAGCCAAGCACCGAGCAGGTCGGCAACGAACGCCGAGTACGGATGGCCCTTGAGCTCGCGCCCGATCGTCTTGAGGACGAAGTGACGCGTCGTCGCCTCGATCTCCTCTGCTACCAGCGCCACCGTCTCGTCCTGCTCTGCCGCAGGTGTCACCACCTGCCCCTGAAGCGCTGCCAAGTGCTCGTCGAGGTAGTTGCGCACCTGGAACAGCGTCAACGCCAATCCCAGCTCGAACAGCGCCCGTTGCGAGTAGCTGCTGCGCGGCACACGCTTCAGCCACTGGGCCCGCCGTTGGTGGCAGAAGCGGTAAGGCGCCTCAAGTGCGAATCGGTAGTCACTCTTGACGCGCCCCAGGTGCACTTGCTGATCGAGCTTCGACGGGTACGCCACCAGGTCCCCAACCTGCATCTCGTGCACGAAACGGTCGAGCCAACTCGCGCCCGTCACGACGCTGCCATCCGAGGGCTCCGGGAAGACCTGGCGGTAGACCTGCTTGAACGCCTCGCGGTCGTTCGGCAGCGCTGCCAGGTCCGGCGTGCCGGGCCAGGCCAGCGCCACGACGCCGTTCTTGGCAAATACCTAGTAAGCCTCTTCCCCATGGCCTGCGAGAATCTCCAACCATGGCAACTGTGATGCAGCGATGTTTGAAATCAGGCAAACTTCGGCCTAGTACTCGCACAATGGGTGACACTTGCATCAGCAGGGGGCGGATGGAGGACCGAGGTGAACTTAGAAACGTCAGACCCGCAATCCGATAGTGCGGAGAAAGCCTCCAGTGTCGCTTCTTTAGTACGAAAACGACCGTAGGCTTCCTCGTCAAGCCTTCGAAGTATGGGAAACGCGTCGAGCACGTGCTCCACTTCAGTCTTGTTGAGGCCATAACGGAGGAAGAAGTATGCGTCTAGCTCAGCAAGAATAGTCAAGCGGCGCTCTTCATTCAAAATGAACGGAGGGCCACCGTATCCGTGTGCCTTGGCAAAGCCCTCGAGGTCCCAAGAAGTGAAACTCAACTCCAATACTCGTGGGATTACAAAGTCTAGGTCATGCGACCCGTACGAACTCGGAGGAAGCGCAGGTAACTGCCTTACTATGAAGTAGGATAAGTGACTCCCGCCCAGCTTTTGCCTGGTAACGTAGTCGAAGACTAGGCTGTTAAGGTTGGCTAACAATGCGGCTAATGGCACCTGCGTTTCTTCAACAATCAGGAACTGCACTACGTGGTTTGCTGCAGCCCTTGGCAATGCGGTAAATATCGCCGTGCGTCGATTTGTGTTGACATTGACGATGTCGCGGAAGACTAGTGCCTTCCACCAGTCGTGTCTTACGACACGCTCAACCTCTTGACGTTCGACCCAGTACCGAGGAAGTGGCGCTAGCGCTGGATCACAGAGAGAGTCCGCGGTAATGCGCTGCGTTTGGGGCTTTACACCGAAGCGCTTCTCTGGTGGGATTCCCTCGAACGTACCATACCTATGGTTGTATTGATGGAACATCTTTGCCTCGTAAAGGGGTAGCAATTCTTCGTTTCCTTCTCTCGCGAATCGGTTCCCCTGAAGTGCGTACCCCTCGGCTTCAAGTTCTTCGAGTGTGCGAAAGTATCCTGAGTCGTTCGCCATGTCGAACATACGCATGAACGAGACTCCCCACGGATTCTCCCCGCTCAGCTCGTTCACCAGCACCGGCACGCGCCGGTAAATGTCTTTAGTAATATTAGCGTCCCGCCGAGCCCGAAAAACTGGACAGGTTCCTGTGTTCGGGTTCAGCAATCTGATCTCCTCGGGGGTAAGCACGAACCGTTTTTCTGAGTCTTGAACCTCTTCTACGCTAAGCATGAAGAATGCCAGTTCTGATTCAGTAACCGGATTCCCAGCTCCAGTTAGCGTAATAAGGCAGAATTTCTGGGGTGGCGCCACTGCTGGGAAGATTCGGCGCTTGTTCTCGAAGTCGAATATTCGAACTAGTGCACGCTCATCGATTAGATTCTGGAAAAAGTACTTTGTCGTGTCATCAGTAGCAATCCCGGTAGGCAACACCATCCCCAACCGCCCGCGTGTGCTTTGAACGCTCCGACCCAGTTCCGCGAAGAGAGGATAGGTGTTTATGTCGCCACGGCCGGTGAGTGGGTAGCGACCTGAGTTGCGGGCATAGTGGCTTTCGCCCTCTGCTCTACGTTTGTCCTCGAGGAAGGCTGCGTGCAGGCTCGGGTCGGACTGGGTGAGAGCCCGGATGAGACGGCCGCGTTCGCTGGCGTTGCGGGCGTTAGCGATGGCCGGGTCGCGGGCGGCGAACCACTCCTTCTCCTGGAGCTTGACGCGCTCCCACGGCGGGTTGCCGAGCACGACGTCGAAGCCGCTCCTCTCGCCCCCGAACACCTCTGGGAAGGTCAGCTCCCAGGCGAAGAAGCCGTACAAGGTCGCGAGCCGCTCGACCTCGCGACGCCGGACCTCATCGAGCCCGCCGGCCTGCAGCACCCGCCGCACCGTGCCGGTCGTGACAGGCAAGGGCGCCCCCTCTACCTTGCGCCACACGAACGCCGCACACCAGGCATCGTGGGCGAGCTGCTCCCGGGACAGGCGCTCGTCCTCCAGCAACCGCTCGTAGGCCGCCTGCTTAGCTTGCACCTGCTCGGGCGTGTCCGTGGGCATGTTCGACAGTTCCGTGAAGGCCGTGGCGAGGGCCGTTGCTGAAGCGCTGGGCGCGGTGTCGAACAGGGCCCCTTGGCCGCCGCGCTCCTCGCGGTTGCGCCGCTTCACGCCCGAGGCGTACTTCTTGTCGTCCCCCTCGATTGGGTTGAAGGCGTTGTCTGGAAGACCCTCCGCAACCAGCTTCCTTGTGGTGCCGAAAAGGCTGTTACCGACCCGGATGTGGTGCTCGAGGAACGTGAGCGGCTTGCCGGGCTCCATCGCCTCCATCCACAGGGCGACCTTGCACAGCTCCGCGGCCATCTCGTTGACGTCTACGCCGTAGATGCAGTTGCCGATCACGTCGCGCAGCGCGCGCCGCACTTCGTCGGGGGCCGGCTCGTCGTCACCGGTGCGCACGGCGGCGAGGCGCTTGGCGATGCGCTGGGCGGCGGCTATCAGGAAGTGGCCGCTCCCAGCGGCCGGGTCAACGACCTTGAGGTCGAGGAGCGCGCGCTCGGCGTCCTCCCGGTCCTTGCCGCGCACGGCCTCGTCGACGACGGGATCCAGCGCGGAGTCGAGCAGTAGGCTTATGAGGCTCGAGGGCGTGTAGTATGAGCCGGTTGTCTTGCGCTCGTTGCCCGCCGCCGACTTCAGCTCGAAGTCGCTCGCGGAGGCGTCCACCTCGGGGTGGAGCTCGAGCAGGCTCTCGTAGACGCTGCCGAGCTCCTCGGAGCCGAGGTTCTTGTAGTCGACCGGCCGCCGCACCCCGTTGGTGTGGGTGTAGGCCAGCGCCCGCACCGCCTGCAGCAGGTAGGCGTTCGGCAGGTTCGCATCGTTAAGCTCGGGAAGCGCGCGCTCCGCGAACAGGAAGCCGCCGAGCTCGGGCAGGCCGAGGCGCGGCTCGCCGCCGCTGCCCAGCGCTCGCATCACCACCTTGAGTGCCTCGTACAGGTCGCCGTGTCGGCTGCCGCGCAGCTCCGCCGCCAGTTCCCGCAGGCGCTGGGTGGAGTAGTGCCGGTACCTCTCACGCGCCTCCGTCCTAGCGCCGGGGGCGTGGAGCAGGTCCCGGTCTTCCGCGACGAACAGGAACAGCAGGCGGTAGACGAGGCGCAGGAGCTGCCGATAGTAGTCCTGGGGCGAGAGCTCCCCCTCCTGCAGCTTGCGCTTCAGTTCGCAGTTGGTGCCGCGCAGGAAGCCCTTGCCGAGCGCGGTGATGGCGCGCTCCACGCCGTCGCGCAGGCCGTCGAGCGCCCTGGCGCCCGTCTCGGCGGCCTCGCGCGACCACTGCTCGAGCACGCACTCCTCGGGCTTGTTGCTCTCCAGGCGGCTTTGGTGGAGTAGCAAGTAGAGCAGCACGAAGTCGGAGTACTGCTCGCCCTCCATCATCGCCTCGAGCTCGAACTCGAGGAACGCCTGCCGGGTGAGGCTCTTGTTGTCGCGCAGCACGCGCAGCCGCAGCCCGTTAGTGACGACACCCCACAGGTGCTCGTCGCTGCGGTTCAGGAGTTCCTGCACCAGGGAGTGCGGGCTGGCCGTGGCGGCGCCCGCCACCCCGCGCGTGCGACGGTCCAGGTCGACGTTGCAACCCACCAGGTGAATGGGCGCGTGCCCGTAGCCGTGCGATACCGCGTAGCTCTTGCCGTCGATCTCGACGGCGGTCCGCGCTTGGAGGCGGCCGTAGTTGAGCTCCTGGAAGAGCGGCAGCAGCCAGCGCTCGCGCGTGATCGTGGTGCCGAGGTCGCCTTCGGGCAGGCGCTCGCGCGCCTCCTGGAACGTCGTCCAGGCGCCGAGCAGGGCGTTCCAGGCGCGGCTGGCGGCTTCGTTGAGGCGCATCCCGCCTGGCAGGTGGTAGGCCTCTGGCGTGAGAGCGGGCAGCGTGCGGTCGCCAGCTTGGACGCGGCGTAGCAGGTCGGCGGGGAGCAGCGCCCCCTCGGTCTTGATAGTGGTGGCGAAAGCGCTGTCCTTCATGCGACACCCGGCGCTGGGGGGAGGAAGACGTAGATCCCGAGGACGTCGACGGGCAGCAGCGGTTCCACCGCGTAGCGCAGGCCCTTGGCGCCCGCCGCGGTGCGCACGCGCCGGTGCGCGTCCAGTAGCCCCTCGGCCCGTTCGTGGGCGAGGTCCCCCAGGTAACCAGCCAAGTCGTCGAGGTCCGCGATCGCGGCCTCCACGAACTGCTGGGCCTGAACCGGCGCCAGGTTGCCCGCCGGCTCCGCGTGGAGCAGCGGCTCTGCAGACGCGAACTCCAGCCAGCGGCGGTCGCTGCCGGCGCCAGCGAACGCCAGCGGCAGCGTCTCCTCAGCCAGCGTCTGCCACGCCTCGGACCCCTTGGTGGTGGCCACGTGGTAGCGCAGCCGGGCCAGCAGCAGCGTGGTGCGGGTGGCCACAGAGCGGGTACGCATGGCGCCCGCGCGCTTGGCCTTGCCATCGGCGAGCGGGTCGAGGGCCGTGTCCAGCACGAAGCTGGCCAGGCCCTCGGTGAACGGGTGGGTGCGGCTGAGGTAGGTCTCGCCGTCGCGAGCCGGAAGCTCGAAGCGCGCCGTCAACCGCTCGGTCTTGACGCTCTCGCGCAGCCCCTCGGGGGCGTACTGCAGGTCGAACCCCAGCGCCCCGAAGCGGTCTGGGCTGACGGTGCCGCCGTGCGCCCGCACGGCGTCGGTCACGAAGCGCTCAACCACCTCGGCGCCGCCCACGGCCGCCTTGGCTTCTTCGAGTTCGCGTGCGACCTCGTCGACCTTGATGGTCTCCTGCGCGAACACCGTGCGGGAGCGCCGCTCCCGCTCCGCCACCGCGTCCCACCGGCGGTTGAAGTCGGCGGTCTTGGGCTTCAGGTACTGCTCCAGGTCGGCGAAGAGCACGCCCTGCTCGGCGCTGCGGTTGGCGAGGCCGCGCAGCAGCAGCCCCTCGAAGATCGCCTCCACCACCTGGTCGGAGTCGGTCGGCACCGGCACGCTGATGCCCAGGCTGGTTCGGATGGTGCGGTGCTTGCGCAGCAGCACGTCGAGAACGATGCCGTCGATCTGGTTGTCGGTGCCGTACATGGTGCGCACCAGCACGCGCTCGCGCGGCTGGCCGTAGCGGTCCACGCGCCCCTCGCGCTGCTCGTGCCGGGTGGGGTTCCAGCTCAGGTCGTAGTGCAGCACGCTGTCGAAGTGAGACTGCAAGTTGATGCCCTCGCTCAGGCAGTCCGTGGCAACCAGCACGCGCTTGTCGTGCTCGGCCAGCGCCAGCACCCGCGCCTCGCGCTCCTCGGGCGGCAGGTTGCCGGTAATGGCCGCGACCTCGACCCCGCGCGGCAGGCGCGAGCGCAGCTCCTCCGCCACGTACTCGGCCGTGTCGATGAAGCGGCAGAAGACGATGGGCGCGTGCCCGGCCTCGAGCTGCTCCTTGAGGAGCCCCGCGAGCGTCGTCAGCTTCTGGTCCTTCGCGCCTTTGAGGCGCTCGGCTTCCTCGGCCAGCTCCAGCAGCCGCCGGCGCGAGGCGTTGGCCGCCTGCTCGCCTTCCACCTGGCTGCCGGGGGTGACGTCGACGCCCTCGGCGGCATCTTCCTCCATCAGGTCGAGGACGGTGCGCCGCCCGACCTCATCGGCTTCGGCCACCGAGTCGGTGTCGGCCGGCGCCGCGCGGTTGCGCAGCGTGGCGGCAGCCGCGGCAGGCGAGCTGGCTAGGGCGCGCAGCAGGCCGAGCATGGCCCACCAGCGCACGCGCTGGCGGTGCGAGCCGTCATCCTGCTTGAGCTCCTCGCGCGCGAAGGCGAGCACTCTATCGAACAGCGCCTTGGCCTCGCGTCCGATCTGGTAGGGCACGTCGGCCTCGTCACGCTCCGGGAAGAAGGTGGCAGCGCCCAGATACTGCTTGATGTCACCGCGCTTGCGCTGCACGAAGTGCTTCGCGAGCTCGCGCCGCACCGGCTCGTTCTCCCGGCCCGACAGATCCTCGGGCAGGCGCGCGAACTCCGGCCTGAGCAGCGCCAGCAGCGACCGGAACGCCCCCTCGTTGCCCGAGTGCGGCGTGGCGGTGACCAGCACCAGGTGCCGCGCCTCGTCCTCCGCCAGGCCCTTCAGCAGGCGGTGGCGCTGGTGCCGGCCGCCTCTCCCTTCGCCCGCGTCGGCGCAGGTGTGGGCCTCGTCGACGATCACCAGCTCGGGGGCGGAGCGCAGGAACTCGTCGCGGCGCCGGTCGCTCTTTATGAAGTCGGTGGAGACGATGGTGTAGGGGTAGCGCTCGAAGATCGACTGCGCGAATCCCACGTCGCGCTCCAGACGGGATGCGGTGCTGGGCAGCACCAGTACGGGGTCGATGTGGAACTTCTCGCTCAGCTCCGTGCGCCACTGGTCGGCCAGGTGCGGCGGGCAGAGCACGCTGAAGCGGCTCACCTCACCCCGGTCCGAGAGCTCGCGCGCGATCAGGAGCGCCTCGACCGTCTTGCCGATGCCCACGTCGTCGGCGATGAGCAGTCTGACCGGGTCGAGCTTCAGCGCCATGAGCAGCGGCACGAGCTGGTAGGGCCGCGGTTCGACAGCGATACGCCCGAAGCTCCGGAACGGCCCCGCGCTCGAGCGGAACGACAGCAGGGCGGCGTCGCGCAGCAGCCCGGCCGAGCGCGCGTCCCCAACATCGTCAGGGTTTGGGAGCCCGAATGTGGCCTCGCGGACCTCCTCGAGCCCGAGGAGCAAGCCCGTCACCTCGTCGTCGCGGCCGCCCAACGGCTTGAGCACCAGGAACTCCTCGTCGGAGCCCGGTTGCACCACCCAGTCGCGCCCGCGCGCGTTCACCAGGGATCCTGCTTGGAACGTCACCCTTCGCCTCCGAAAAGCGCAGCGTGCTCCTGCAGCAGCCGCGCCCAATCATCCTTGTGGTGGAACCGCAGCACGGAGATCCCGACGTCGAGCATCGCCGCCGTCAACGTGCGGTCCCGTTCCTGCCGGTCGGGGTAGTCGTGCGGCGGGCCATCGATGTAGACCGCCACGCCCTGCTCGGCGTAGTAGAAGTCCGGGACCGTCATCCCGCCAGGGAGCTCGAGGCAGTGCTGCGCGGCGTCCGGCAGGCGCAGGCCCTGAGCCTCCAGCAGGTCGAGGAACGAGCGCTCCAGCTCGCTGTCGCACGCCTTACGCAACCGCGCCAGGTGCGCCGCGCGCGGCTCGGCGGATGGCGAGGCGGCCACCGCCGCGCGCGTGAGGCTGAGCAGCAGGTCACGTACCGCGAAGCGGTCCACGTGCTCGTGATCGCGCTGGTTGCCGTAGCTCATCAGGCAGTCGTAGCAGGCGGCCTCGCAGCGCTCGCGCGCCCCCGGGGCCTTACCGAGGTCCGTGCCGGTGTCGGGGTCGAAGTGGGCGATCTCCAGCGCTCGGCGCGCTACCCGCGCGATGGCGCCGGGGTCCTCGACCAGCGACCGCAGCACGCCCGCGCCGCCCTCGGCCGCCTCGAAGAACAGGATCGCGCGGCGCTCGTCCCGGCTCGGCAGCGGCTCCGCCGCCAGCTCGTTGTCCTCGAGCTGGTACTCGACCTGGATGGCCGTCTTCAGGGCCGCCTGCAGCGAGGCCATCACGCCGACCTCGAGATGCTCGGTGGGCCGCCACACCAGCAGGTTCCGGCGGTCCTCGACGTACGGGACCACCTTGCGCACGCTCTTGGAGAGCGGGTCGTCGGCCTCCTCGAGGTGCGGTTCTTCCCCGCTAAGCTCGGACTCCTTCGCCCAGAAGCCGCGCTCGACGTCGAGCGCGAAGCCGATGTCGTTGGGGTTCTGGCGGTGGCGCCAGCCCAGGTTGATGCGCCAGATGGTCGCGGCTTGGCCGAACTCAAGGTTCGCCACTGCTTGCCCGTCGACCGTCACGCCGGCCGAGCGCGCCTGCAGGACGCCCTGCTCCACCGCGAAGCGGTAGCCGGTCATGACCTCGTAGCCGAGGCGCTGGCGCTCCTCCTCGTCGCTGGAGATGCGCTCGACGCGCTTGGTGGTCACGTTCTGCATGCGCAGTAGCGAGGTGAGCGCGGTGGGCAGCCGCGCGCCGCAGCGCTCGCAGTTCTCGTAATCGAGCTTGTCGGTCACCGGGTGGAAGTAGCCGCACGCCTCGCAGCGCTTGGCCGCCTGCTCGGCAACACCGTCCCGTCCCTCGGGGTCGGGCGGCAGCAGCACCCGGTTCACGCGGTACTTGGCCCCATCGTGGTAGACGATCGCTTGCGGCCCGAACTCGCTGATCGCCAGGAACCGCGGCCGCGAGACGTACTCGTCGCGGCCGGTGCGGTTCATGCGCCCGGGGATGAACGCCGACAGCGGCAACCTCGGGAACGAGTAACCCGGCAGGAAGCCCTCGCTGGCGAAGTAGCGGTAGGAGAAGAAGTCCGATGCCATCGCCGACTCAGAGTCGATGAGCAGGTCGCGCTGCATGCGCGCCTCGCGGTAGAGCCGCTCCGCCTGCCGGCGCTTTTGCACCGGGGCGCTGGCGTCGAGGATCACCGCGTGCTGCCTGGCCATCTGGTCGACCGCCGCGAGGTAGAGGCCGCGCCAGCGGTCGGCCGTCCGATCGAACCGCGCGCGCACCTGCTTGAGGGTCTCGTCGAGCCAGCCAGCGTGGTACCAGGGCGCCTGCACCAGCTCGCCTTCGATGCTCGCTAGGACGCGCTCGGCCCGCTGGCGCGAGCGGATGAGCGCGTTCTGGTGCGAGGTCTCGGTGGCCACCCGGTCGTTGACGGGCAGGTTCGGCGCCTCGAGGTCGAGCACGTCGGCCAGGCTGCGGCCGAGGTCCGTGCCGGTCTCCGACAGCCAGATGGCGTGAACGTGCGCGCGCACCAGGTCCTCGTTGCTTAGGTCTAACCGGGGCGGCGCCACGGCGCCCGCCACCATCTGGTCCTGGCGCTTGAAGAAGTACGCGTCGTGCGAGTTCCAGTTCAGGCAGTAGGTGAACACCAGCGCCGGCTGGCCGCTGCGGCCCGCGCGCCCGCTGCGCTGCGCGTAGTTGGCCGGCGTCGGCGGCACGTTGCGCATGTTCACGACGTTCAGCGACGCGATGTCGACCCCGAGCTCCATGGTGGGCGAGCAGTACAGCACCGGCAGGTCCCCGGTGCGGAACGCCTGCTCGCGCTCCTCACGCTCGTCGGCCGACACCTGCGCCGTGTGCTCCGCGGCATGCACGCCACCGAGGTTGCGGGCGACCTCCTGGTAGTAGCGCTCGAAGAACTCGTTGGCCTTCCGCTCGCCCACGGGCGGGTCGACCACCCGCAGCGGGTCGTGATAGGGGGTGCCGTCACCGGCGTGCCAGCGCAGCGAGGCCGCGTAGACCTGGTAGCCCGGCACTTGGCCCGGCTTGCCTGGCGGCAGCACCTCCGCCACCAGGCCCGCCCGCTGCAGGATCTTCAAGAGCTCGCAGATGATGACCTCGGTCTGCTCAATGCTCGGCCGCTCGGCGAGGTGCGGCAGGGTACCGTCTCGCCGGAGGAAGCGGCCAAAGCCGCCGCGGCCGGAGAGGTAGACCCATTCGCGGGTGTCGCCCTTGCTCTGGGCGCGCGGCAGCGCCACGCTGGCGTACTCCAGGCGCTCGCGCTCGTTGAGCGCCCATTCGCCGGTCAGGCGCTGGCCGCTCCGCGCTTTGAGCTGCTCCAGGAAGTCCTTGTCGAGAGGATCGGCCTTGATCGCCAGGCTGCGGCGCATCAGGTCCAGCAGTGCCTTGGCTACACCGTAGCGCGCTTCAGGCGCCGCGCCTGACAACGCCGGGTGCAGGCCCTGCCAGTACTCGTCGCTGGCGCACAGTTCCTCAATGTCCTGGTAGCGGATTTCGAGGAGGCCCACCTGCTCCAGGTTGGGGGCGTTCAGGCGCCAGCCGCGTTTCAGGTCTTGGAAGATGCGGTACGCCAGCACGTCCCGCAAGGTCTCCTCTGTCTGGCGCTTCGCGGCCAGGAACACGGTGGGGTCGGCGGCGTACTCCTCGAACTCCAGGTTCATCACTCCGAAGACCTTCTGCGCCACCTCGTGGTGCTGCAGGCCGTTCGCGCCCGCCTCGTACGCCGCCTGGTAGAGCGCGCCACGCAACAACCCGACCTCGACGAAGTCGTTGAAGTGCCCCGCCTGCAGCGCCGCGTCCTGCCGGTTGTCGGTGAATGAGAGCAGCTTGCGCGCCTCGGCATCCAGGTCTGACTCCATCAACCGGCGCACCGCCGACAGGCTCAGGATGGTGGTGGAGGTCGCCCGGCCCTCGCTGGAGAAGACGTTCAGCTTCGAGAAGTCGCCCTGGCGCCCCGGGTAGGTCACCCCGCACGCCAGGCAGAACTTGAACGGCGCGGCGACGAACTGGTAGGTCTTGCCGCCCGCACCCTGACGGCCCTCGGGCAGCACGGAGACCGTGAGCGGCCGGTCGGTGCGCCGGTGGGAGCGCAGCCTGGTCTGGCCGTCACGCTCCTCGAGCCAGTCGTCAGGAAGCCGGGCGTAGTAGTCGTCCGAGTCCTCCTCCGGCCACGGCCGGTCCTCGCTGGCGTACAGGAACCCGGCAGTGAGGCCGGCCTGCCCTTTGGAGTCGGCCAGGCGCCGCGCCGAGAAGCGCTCGGTGGCCGGGTCGCGCCAGACCGTGTAGTACTCGTGGCCGCATTCACGACAGAACGCCAGCGGCAACAGCAGCGCTTCACGATCACGCCCGGGCGCGAACTGCTGGGCGGCCATCGTCACGTGCCGCTGCGCCGGGTCCTCGGCGGTGGCGTATATCGCGTCGCCCTTGCTAATGAACTGGTGCAACCGGAACGCGAACAGCGGGCGGCCGCTCGCCGCGTCACGCGCCTCGCTCCCCGCCAAGAGCGTGCTCCTCAACGCCCGCTCGCACGCTTCGGGCTCCAGGCCCGTGAGCCTAGCCAGCTCTTCCGCTGCGCCGTTTTCACCACCCAGTCGGCGCGGTAGGGCGCGCACCAACCGGCCGGTGCCGGGCTCCTGGGTCACACCGAAGGTCGTCTCGATCCACGACGCGAGCGCCGTCGACTTGAGCTGAGCGTGGCTGAGCTCCTTCAAGCGCGTGTACCCGACGACGTTGCCTCGCAGCGCTTGGAGCTCGCCAGGCTCTTCGAAGCCCAACTCGGGCGTTTCGCGCTGTAGGGTCTCGCCGATCACGTGGTCGGCGGCGACCGGCACGCCGAAGATGCGGCTGGCCACTTCGGCCACCTTGGCCTGCCGGTCGGCCAACGTGCCTTCGCTGGCCATGGTGGCCGATGTGCCGATGCACTGCAGCTCCGGCCCTCCCGCACGCTCGCGAACGCGCCGTATCAGCATGGCCACGTCGGAGCCCTGCCGGCCACGGTACGTGTGCAGCTCGTCGAACACCAAGAAACGCAGGCCCTCGGCCGCCTCGACCAGGCGCCGCTCCTGCGGGCGCGTGAGGATCAGCTCCAGCATCACGTAGTTCGTCAGCAGCACATCCGGCGGGTTCTGGATGATCTCCTGCTTCTCCTCGTGCGACTCCTGTCCCGTGTAGCGCCTGAACGTCACCGGCGGCTTGTCGAAGCCCTTCACGAGGAACTTCTCTAGCTCCCCCTCTTGGCTGTTGGCTAAGGCGTTCATCGGGTAGACCACGATCGCCTTCAGGCCCTTGCCGCTCCCAGCCCGCAGGACGTGATCGACGATTGGGATGATGTACGTCAGGCTCTTACCCGAGCCCGTGCCGGTCGTGACTACGTAGTCATGGCCACCGCGGGCCACGTCGATCGCCTCGACCTGGTGGCGGTGCAGGCGCATGGGGCTGCCGATGGGATCTTCGTCGGTCTTGCCCGCACGGAAGACTCGGCCGCACTGCTCGTGCAGCGCGCCGGACGCCACCAGGTCGTCCAGCACGGCGCCCGGGGCGAAGGACGGGTTCAGTTGGAGCAGCGGCTCGGGCCACAGGCTCCCGCGACGCAGGCTCTCCTCCACCCCGCTCCGGATGCGCTCGTCGCGGATGCGGATGAAGCTCTTTACATAGTCTGCGTAGTCCGCGACCAACCCGTCGCGAAACTCGAAAACGTCCATCTTTAGACCCCTCTGGCCGTTCTACCCCGGAAACACCGCTAATAGGCCTGTGTTAGGGCAAGGTTACCGAACACACGGTTACGGGGTTCTCACAACGTCAAGGCGCTGGCTTCGTTCTGACCGCTCATGGGCTCGCACCCAGCAGCCTCACTCTTACCCAGCTAGTCAGACACCGCCAACGTCGCTTGCTCAACGATAGTGAAACCGCGTCGTTTCATCTGCGCATCCAGCGTCTCCCACTCCTGTCGCTCCCCGGACTTGTCCCCAAGCTCGAATATCCTTGCGAGCACATACTGCAAGCGGGTGACACGCCGATCGTGGTCCCGCAAGGGGAGCGGGAACGTGTAACGGCCGCCATCAACCGTGACCATCGTGAATGAGGCGATCGGAGTCGTGGCCAACATGATGTGGTACTCGTCCGCGTACGAACCACTAGCGTCGGGAAACTGGCTCGTCCACTCCTCACTGAAGTTGTCACGTAACTCACGGACGCGCTCTACGCGAAGGTTGCTATCCCATCGGAAGTAAAACAGGTCACCCTTCCTTCCGGCGCCCGTCTCCCAGTCCGCCACCGGATCGGAGTCAGCGATCCGGCGGAAGACATCATCACGGCCGAGGCCCGAAAGGGACGGGTTTGCCCAAGCTGCAAACGTGTTGACAATGGAGCCAAAAAGGCCGACCAGGACTACCACGGGCTCGAGATCGTCTCTCTGCGGATCTAGTGCCCACCAAGCGGCGAGACCGATCGTTAAGGCCGTGAGAATCCATCCCGTCCGCCTCAGCCATGGGAGCCGCGGCAACATGAAACGCCGGAGGTACCGATTGGTGGTCCTCCACCAACCTGTAAACCCACGCCTCCAAGCGCTAAGGGGCTTGGCCATGCTTCTATACCTCGGGAACCGCAACAAAACGCGGCGACAAAGGGGCCCGATGAAGTCCCAATGAGATCGGAAACTCAAGTGAGATCGCCGGTTGAACTTGAGGCTCCGACGAGCAGGCCTGCAGACGACGCATCACAGCACCGACAGCCAGCGGTGCCGTCGCACGCACCGCAGAGAGCCAGCGCCAACAGTAGCTAATAAAGACCGCGAAGTAGTGCCGAAACCAGCCAAGGGACCGCCTCCAAGGACTTGACGCGCAGCCACGAATCAGACCTGGTTCGGCCGGACATCTCGTGCTCAAATGCCGCTGGAGTGCGGTCGTCACCAAGCTGTGGGCCTCCGACGAGGATAACCCGGTAAGGCGCAGCGCGCGCTCACCTATTCGGCCGCCAGCGATGAGAACTGCACGCTCGGCGACTCTGGCAAATGCGGTTTGGAGTTCGCCCGCCTTGATGGACAAATGACGGCTTCCACCCAGTTGGTTGAAAGGTACAGCCTGAACCCTAAGATGACGAGCTCTTCACGAGCCCGAGCCGGTGGGGGTCGGATAACCCTCCTTATCATGTGGCGCCCGTAGGAGGGAGCGTCTCAAACGGCGGCAGAGCACAACGAAACTGCGAGCGCCTTACTCCAGGACGAGGGCGTGCCCAGCGAGCCGGTGCTCGACGTCCGCAAGGTATCCCCTGCCGCGGCCGTCGTACGCGGAGGTGGTTGAGCGTAAAGCACTGCGCGTGACGCCGCAGTTCCCGATAACCAAAGGGCGCGTTCGGCCCGTGCTCCTGCTGGGTGCGCAGCGCTGGCAGCAGACCTACGCGCAGCAGGCCGATGACGTCGAGCCGCTCACCGCGGGCGCGCAGCAGCCGGTAGCTTGGACCGCTTGAGCGCGGGAGCCATCCACGAGCGCTGCGTGAGCGGCCACCGTGGGGACGTTGCCCACGGTGTGGTCGTTGGCCTTGCAGGCGACGGTCGGCGCCGTCAGCTCGACTATCACGCCCTCGGCACGTGTCGCTATGGCAGCGACCGGGTAGCTGACGGCGCGCTCACCGGCTGCGCCGTATTCGATCCGCACCAACGCGCCCTCTGGAACGGGCAGGGCGTTGGCCACGCGCCGGTAGATCGAGAGGAACTTACCGACGCTCATGGGCGCCTCTACCTCGTCAGCGGCGGGCGGCAACACCTGCAGAACGAGCTCATGCCAGTCGGCGGCACGGCCGCCGCAGTCCATGGCATTGACGCTCGTGGCCTTGAACTCGGTCACGTGGTAGCCGCCCGGCACGCGGGCGCCGGCGGCACTGAAGATGAGGGGCTCGTCAGTGTGGGATTCGAGTCGAGCGATGAACTCCGCAGTGGTCATGGATGGCTCCTGCCTGTCCGTAAGGTGTCTTGGCGGCGGTCTATCGTCACGAGCCGCTTGAAAGAGGATCGCGGGCTCGGGACGCCATCGGCCGCCACATAGACAGTAGTCTATGCATTGACGCTCGTCAATGCCCGTTGCGGAGTTGGCGGGGCTTCCGCCCCATAGACACCTGTCTATGCCATCGATTAGCATCGATGCCATGGACGAGTACCCCGACAAGCTGAAGCTGCTGGGCGATCCCACGCGCTTCAAGATCCTGCAGTTCCTCGCCGCGCCGGTGGAGAGCTACTGCACCCGTGACGACGGCGTGTGCGGCTGCGACCTGGAGACCTACCTCGAGCTCACCCAGCCCACTGTCAGCCACCACATGAAGCAGCTCGTCGACGCCGGCCTGGTAACGGGCGAGCGCCGCGGACGCTGGGTCTACTACGAGCTGGTCCCTGAGGCGCTCCGGGAGCTGGCCACCACCCTCGAGGGCTTCGCCGCCGCGGCCGAAGCACGCTCCGAATTGGCCCCCGCATGACCAAGCGCCTCTCACTCCTCGACCGCTACCTGACGGTGTGGATCTTCGCCGCCATGGCCTTGGGCGTGGCGCTGGGCGCGAGCGCGCCCAGCTTCGGGCGCCTCCTCGACGGCCTGTCGGTGGGCGCCACCAACATCCCCATCGCCATCGGCCTCATCGTGATGATGTACCCACCGTTAGCCAAGGTGCGCTACGGCAAGCTGCCGCAGGTGTTCCGCAACGGGCGCCTGCTGGGCCTGTCGCTACTGCAGAACTGGCTCATCGGGCCCGTGCTGATGTTCGCACTGGCCGTCATCTTCCTACGCGGCCACCCCGAGTACATGACGGGCCTCATCCTCATCGGCCTGGCGCGCTGCATCGCCATGGTGCTGGTGTGGAACGAGCTCGCCGAAGGCGACAACGACTACGCCGCCGGCCTGGTGGCGTTCAACAGCGTCTTCCAGATCCTCTTCTTCGGCGCCTACGCCTGGCTCTTCATCACCGTGCTGCCGGGCCTCCTCGGCCTGCAGGGCAGCGTGGTCGACATCTCCATGGGCGAGATCGCCGGCGCCGTGCTCATCTACCTGGGCGTCCCCTTCGCCGCCGGGCTCCTCACCCGCGCGCTGCTCATCCCCCGCAAGGGCCAGGCGTGGTTCGACGACGTCCTCCTCCCCCGCATCAGCCCCCTCACCCTCATAGCGCTGCTCTTCACCATCGTGATGATGTTCGGCCTCCAGGGCGGCACGCTCCTGACGAGCCCGCTGGACGTGCTCCTCATCGCCGCGCCGCTGGTGCTCTACTTCGTGATCATGTTCCTGGTGTCGTTCCTCATGGGCAAGGCGGTAGGCGCCGACTACTCGAAGACGGCCACCCTGTCGTTCACCGCCGCCAGCAACAACTTCGAGCTCGCCCTCGCCGTGGCCGTCAGCGTCTTCGGCCTCGGCTCCGGCGTCGCCTTCGCCGCCGTCATCGGCCCGCTCGTGGAGGTGCCCCTGCTCATCGGCCTGGTGGGCGCGGCGCTGTGGCTGCGCGGCCGCCTCTTTAAGCCCCCCACCCCCGCGCCGGCGGGCGTGCTGGCCGCCGCCGAGGAAGCGTGCGCCCCCACCGCCGCGTTAGCCGAACGCCTCGAAGGAGCATCGCGATGAGGATCCTGGTCCTGTGCACCCACAACAGCGCCCGCAGCCAGATGGCCGAGGGCTGGCTCCGCCACCACGCAGCCGAAGCCGGGCTCACCGCCGAGGTGCACTCCGCCGGCACCGAGGCCACGCGCGTCAAGCCCGAAGCCATCCAGGTCATGCGCGAGGTGGGCATCGACATCTCGGCCCACGCCTCCAAGACGCTCCACGACCTGCCCGACCCCTGGGAGTTCGACCTGGTGCTGACCGTGTGCGACGCCGCCAACGAGGCCTGCCCCGCCTACCCCGCGCGCACCACGCGCCTGCACGTATCCTTCCCCGACCCCAGCGGCCAGGGCCTCGAGCGCTGGCGCGAGGTGCGCGACGCCATCGGCGCCACCAGCCGTGCGCTCGTGCACGCCCTGGCCGGGGGCCGCACGCCGACCGAGACCGACCTCGGGGCCGCCGCCAAGGGGGCGAGCGCGTGATGAGCAAGCCAAGCGTGCCGTTCCTCTGCAGCCACAACAGCGTCCGCAGCCAGAAGGGCTGGCGCGACGAAATGGACGGCACGAACCCGGCCCAGAGCCTCCCGGGTCGCGCCAATACTGGAGGACACCCCGCCGCCAGCCGACCTACGCGAGGCCGGTGATGGCCCAGCCCGACCAGAAGCTAAGGTTCTCGGTGGCCGCCGTGCGCCAAGACGCCCACGGCAGTGCGGCGCGCACGAAGCAGGCCGAGATCACCCTCGATACCGACCTAAAGGGCCGCGTCGACGCCTTCAACCCCGCCGAACTCCTCCTCGCCGCCCTGGCCGCCTGCATCATCAAAGGCATCGAGCGCGTCACGCCCACCATCGGCTTCCAGGCGCGTGGCCTCGAGGTGCGCGTCAGTGGCGTGAGACAGGATGTGCCGCCGCGCATGGAGTCGATCGAGTACGAGATCATCCTCGACACCGACGAGGACGACCGGCGCCTCGCGCTGCTGCACGAGAACGTCAAGCGCTTCGGCACCGTATTCAACACCATCGCGCCCGGCACCCACCTCACGGGCGTCATCAGGCGCGCCGACGCGCGGAGTGAGCCGTGAGCCCACGGCCGCCCCCACGAGGAGCAATGATCACCACCGATACGAGTAATCGTCCGGCGCTGGCGTGCGACCTGACCGCCCTCACCCTAGAGGAGCGCGAGCGCCACGCCAGCCTGTGGAAGCAGGTGCGCGCCCTCGCGCCCGAGCCGCAGGCGACCGCGAGCGGGGTCGCCTTCCGCCTCCCGGCTCGGCCGGACCTCGCGCGTGACCTGGTGGAGCTGGCCGCCCTCGAACAGCGTTGCTGCCCGTTCCTGCGTATCGTCGTCGCGTTCGAGCCCGATGGCGCCACCCTCACGCTTACGCTCGAAGGGGACGACGGCGTGCGGGAGTTCCTTGCCGGCGACGTCCTTCCTAGGTGAGGCCCGGCCGGGGCGCCACCCCCTAGAGTTAGAGCATGGACCTCGTCCGATCCTTGAGCCTCTTCCTGCTGGCCGGCCTGTGCGAGATCGGCGGCGGCTACCTCATCTGGGTCTCGCTCCGGGACGGCAAACCCGCTTGGCTAGGCGTGGCCGGGGGTGTGGCGCTCGCGCTGTACGGTGTGGTCGCCGCCTTCCAGCCAGCCAACTTCGGTCGCGTCTACGCCGCCTACGGCGGCGTCTTCATCGCGATGGCGCTGGCCTGGGGCTGGCTGGTCGACGACGTGCGGCCCGACCGCTTCGACCTGCTCGGCGCCGGCCTCGCCCTCGCAGGGGTGCTCGTCATCATGTACGCCCCACGAACCTAGGGCGGCGGGGTCGCCTCGCGCACGGGCTAGCTCGTCGCGAGGGCTTTGGTTATTAGCGGTCCGACAGCGTCGTCGACCAAGCGGTAGTAGGCCATGCGGCCCTCCTTGCGGAAGGTGACCAGCCCGTGGGCGCGCAGTAGCCGGAGCTGGTGGCTCATGCTGCTCTCGTTGACGCCCGCGACGGCGGCGAGGTCGCAGACGCACAGCTCTTCATGCGCCAGGGCGCTCAGGACGCGGAAGCGGGTGGGGTCGGCGAGGAGCTTGAGGCGCTCGGTGGCTGCCTCGACTTCCTGCGGGCTGGGCAGGGCGGCCTGGACGCGCGCCACGGCGTCGGGGTGCATGAGGCGCACCTCGCACTCGCCGCTAGTGTCGACGGTAGGGCTGGGCAGCGTGCTGGTGTTCATGCTGGCCCCTTCCCCTGGCTCGGCTGGAAGCGCAGCAGGCGCAGGGCGTTGGCGGTCACCACGACGGTGGCGCCGGTGTCGGAGAGGATGGCGGGCCACAGGCCGGTGATGCCCAGCAGGGTGGTGACGAGGAACACGGCCTTGAGCCCCAGGGCGAAGGTCACGTTCTGGCGGATGTTGCGCATGGTGGCGCGCGACAGCTCGATGAGGTCGCTCACGCCAGTGGCGTTGGCGCGCAGCAGCGCGGCGCCGGCCGTCTCCAGCGCCACGTCGGTGCCGCCGCCCATGGCGACGCCCACGTCGGCTTGCGCCAGGGCGGGGGCGTCGTTGATGCCGTCGCCCACCATCGCCACTTTGCCATCGCGCTTGAGGTCATCGATGGCGGCGAGCTTGTCCTCGGGCAGCAGCTCGCTCCGCGCCTCCAGGCCAAGGCGATCGGCGATGGCCTGGCCGGTGCGGGCGTTGTCGCCGGTGAGCATCACGCTCCTGACGCCCAGGCGCGCCAGGCGCCGCACCGCTTCGGCGGCGTCCGCGCGCGGCTCGTCGCGAATGGCGATGAGGCCCAGCGGGGTGGCGTCTTCGAGCAGCACCACCACCGTCTTGCCCTCGTCTTCGAGGCGCGCGGCCTGCGCTTGGGCTGCGGGAGGCAGCGGGGCGCGCTCGGCGGCGTAGCGGGGCGAGCCGACGGCGTACGCCTTGCCTTGGATGGTGGCGGTGACCGCCTGGCCGGGCACGGCGCGCGCGTCCTGCGCGGCGGGGACCTCCAGGCCCGCGGCGCGCTCGAGGATGGCCTTGGCGAGCGGGTGGGCCGAGCCCGCCTCCACCGCCGCCGCGAGCCGGAGCACCTCGTCCTCGCTCGCGGCGAGGGGGACGACGTCGGTTACCTGCGGGCGGTTCTCGGTGAGGGTGCCGGTCTTGTCGAACGCCACCGTCCTGACGTCGCCGATGGCCTCGAGCACCGCGCCGCCCTTGATGAGGAGCCCCCGGCGCGCGCCGGCGCTGATGCCCGACGTGACCGCCGCCGGCACCGACAGCACCAGCGCGCAGGGGCACGCGATGAGCAGCAGCGCCAGCGCGCGGTAGACCCACTCGCCCCAGTCCGCGCCGAACAGCAGCGGCGGCACCACCGCCACCAGCAAAGCCGCCAGCATGGCGGCGGGGGTGTAGATGCTGCTGAAGCGGTCGATGAACCTGGCCACCGGCGCCTTGCTGGCCTCGGCCTCCTCGACCAGGTGGATGATCCTGGCGATGGTGCTGTCTGAAGCGGGCCTGTCGACGCGCACCGTGAGCACGGCGTCGGTGGCGATGCTGCCCGCGAACAGGCTGTCGCCGACGCCCTTGGCGATCGGCATGCTCTCGCCCGTGACGGGCGCCTCGTCGATGCCGGCTGCGCCCTGGACGATGGTGCCGTCGGCGGGCACGCGCCCGCCCGGCTGCACCCGAACCAGGTCGCCGACCGTCAGCGCCGCCACGGGCACCTCGCGCGCCCTCCCGCCTTCGAGCAGGAGCGCCACCTTGGGCGCCAGCGCCGCCAGCGCGTGGATGCTCGCGCGGGCGCGCCCGGCCGCAACGGTCTCCAGCAGCTCGCCGATCGCGAAGAGGAACACCACGATGGCGCCCTCGGGCGCCTCGCCGATCGCCACCGCGCCCAGGGCGGCCAAGGAGATGAGGGTGTTGATGGTGAAGGGCCGCCCCAGCCGCGCGCTCGCCCAGGCCTTCCTGGCCAGCGGCGCCACGCCGAGCACCGTAGCGGCCGTGAAGCCCCAAGGCGCCAGCGGTGGAAACACGAGCGCCAGGAAAGCGCTCACGGCCAGGAGAGCGCCAGTGACGAGCACGAAGCGGCCCTTAGACGTGAAATACCAGAGCGGCGGGCGATCCAGCCCTCCCGCCTTTGCCCCGGAATCGTCCGTCGCACCCTCCTGTGTCACCCTCGGTGGGTAACCGAGGTGGCTAAGGCTCTGCTCCACCGCTCCACGGGTGATCACGGCTTCCTCGAGTGACAAGCGCAACTTCTGCGTTGTGAAGTTGACCGTTACGTCGCTTATCCCATCAACACTCTCGAGGGCGCCAGCAACGTTTCGAGCACATTCCGCGCAGTCCATGTTCTCGACGAAGAACTCATAGGAGACGCGGCCTTCGGGGGGTGTAAGGGTGCGAGCCACGCAAGTATTTTATGTCATATCTGTACAGCCCTACAGATATCGGTCGGCGCGGCGGCCACTTTTCCCCAGGGACGGTGTCATCCTTTCAGGTCAGTAAGGCCTCTTCGGCGGCGATGCGTTCGATGAACTCGTTCACCCATGTCACCGCTTCCTCCACTGTGGGCAGCACACTCAGGCCTTCGGCCGCCTCCAGGTAGAGGGTGTCCCAGCCAGCTCCCGCCTGGACGGCCGGCGGCCACGCCTGCTGCTGGCGGTAACGGAAGAGCCGGGCGCACGTCGCAGCGACTGCGGCAGGATCGAGGTTCTCGCGCTGCTCCAGCAGTTGCAGGTCTACCAGGTCGCGTGCACGTTCGCTTCCATCAACCGACAACGCGTGGAGCTTCTGCGCGATCTGGTGCTCAGCGCGCAGGACCGGCACGGGCCGCGGCGCCTCGAGCCCAACCTCCGTGAAGAGGTCCACAAGGTCCGCGGCGAGCTGGTACTCAGGCTCGTCCGCGTCACCAAGCTCATTGTGTCCCAACTCGAACTTCACCGTGCACCACGACCGCCCTTGGTAATCGAGCTTCACCTCGAACGGCTGCATTACGTAGGCGGCGGGTACGGCCGGCGGCTTCGGAGCGGTCCGCTTGATCAACCTGCCGGTGAACCCTTCCCAGCCGACAGCAAGGAACTCCTCGAAGTCGCCCTGGAACAGGTCGAGCGACCGCACCCTGGCGGCATCCACGTCCTGGGTGAAGCGCGTGTTCCGGCCGTACCGCAGCGCCATGGCGCTGCAACCCTTGATCGCGCCCTCGGGCAGCATCTGGCTGACCACTACCAGCGCCATGCTGGTCCGGCGCCGCAACGCCAGGTCGGCGCCGCCGGCCAAGTTGCGAATCCGCTGATCGAGGGAGCGCACGGTCTTCGGCACGCCGACGTAGCTCACGCTCCCAACACCTGCCTCACGCGCCGCCACTCGGCCATCGTTAGCAGGCCTTCTGCTCGCGCTTGCAGGGCCGCCTCACGGAGCCGCCCGGTCTCGATTCGTCCCCGCGAGGCCAGGATCGCCTCAACGACCGGCTGCGCCGTGAGCCCCTCGTAAGAGGTCGTGCGCTCATCCGCCTTGACTTGAACCAGTTCGATGTAAGGTGGCAGGTTCGGGCGCGCCCGGCGGTTGACCGCCACCTTGATGGTCCGCGGGTTGACATCAGCGAGCCTGAACAGGGCCAGCACCGACTCGCCGTACAGGTACGCCCCCTCGCCCACACGCAAGAGCGCTTCAGCGAACTGGTCGAAGGCAGTCCCCGGCACGTCCGTCACCCGGTACAGCCCGTATGCCACGTTCTCGAGGCCACCGCGCGCGGCGAGCTTGGGGAGCTCGATGGCCGGCACGCCGGCCTCAGCGGCCTCCCTGGTAGTCACGAAGCCGTAGTTGTCGAGCGCGATCTCACGCACGATCTCTCGGTATTTCGTTGTTGCAGCCATGTCACAACTATACCGGAAACGGTAGAGTTGTGACAAAAGCCTGTAGTGGACTATGACAAGGTCGATCGCCTCTGTTCGTCCGATCCCAGACTCTCAACTACCTTGTCCAGAGCGCCGTGGGCAGGTCCCTCTCCACAATCTCAGGAGTGCAGAGGCAGTTCGAGAGACCACTACGCCTCACGTTTCCAGTTGCCGTGTGCCTCAACCCGCTGGGCGAAAAGATGCAACGAGGTACGCTCGACGCGTCGAGCGTACAACCACCCAAGAAAACCACACTATTCGGCAGCGACTTCAAGACGATGGGGGCCGACGCATGGGCTTCGATGAACCTGGCGGCGGGAAAGCATCCGCCATGGAACCTCAAAGTCGACCGTCGTTCGAGTGTCCCAGAAACTGTCCCAAATCCCCGGAAACTGACCCCGATGCACACGCAGTCCCCGGGCAGCGAGGCCTCAGTTATAGCGTCAGGGACGCGCCTACTGACACCAAATGGAACTGGAGTGAAAAGCAGGAAAGGGCCTGGGGGTCAAGTGGTCGTCGGTTCAAATCCGGCCACCCCGACCACGCTTGAAACACGTGAAGGACATGTACGACGAGAATCCCGCGCTACGCACTTCGGCGCGGGATTCTTCGAACTGTCGCAACCACCGTCCCGAACTCGTCCCGGCAACCACTCGTTCACACCGGGCGGGCGGCTATGCCCGCAGTACCGCATGACCGTCCCAAGTCACCTGTCACCAAACTAGGACGCAAACCCCACTCTTACCGGCTCCGATTGGACTGTTACGGGGCAAGTTTTCGCTTCCGTGGCGGCACTATGCAAGCATCCAGCACTTCCCGTAACAGGCTGTCGTCATGAGAAACGCCATGGCTCATGGCTTCGACGATCCTCTCTGGTACGACCCGGCCCCAATCCAACTTGAGGCCTATCGAGTTGGCCCATAGTTCGACGAACAATCGCATCGTTCGTCCGTTGCCGTCCCTGAACGGGTGTATTACGTTCAGCTCGATGAGGAAGGGCGCAGCCGTGTCGATGAACCACTGCCGCTCGGCGCCTGAATCCGAGGCCGGCTCCGCCCCGGTGGAGTCGAACAACCTCTCCGCTTCTGACTCGACCTGTTCCCATACGGCGAAGCGAGTCTGGCCCTTGGCCATGTCTACCCGCCTCGCCCTACCGGCCCACTCATACACGTCCCTGAATAGGCGACGGTGTAACTCCTTCAAGAACTCGAAATCGAAGGCGAAGCCGGAAGGCCCACGGACCACCTCAGCCATCCTGAGGCCAACGATGTAACCCTCGACTTCGGCCAGAGCGGCAGCGTCTCGGATGTCGAGTAGGTTCTTGAGGGTCTAGCTATCTGGATAGCAGTAGAGCCTATCTTCGGAGCTGTACACGCGCTGCCAGGCTGGCCTTGAGTTCGAGGATCTCGCGCCCCGCGTCCCGCTTACCGTCTATCACGTCAGCTATAGTTCCGACCTGCTTAGGGGTCAGGCTACAACCCTCGACCCTCAGGCTGGCCGCAATGGAACGAGCCTGAGACCGCGCGTGAACAGTAGGCTTCTTACCGGGCATTCACATACTTTACCCGGGAACGCAGTGACACATCGAGCCGCACATCACTTCCCCAGCGACCGAAAGGCTCACTACCCCGGAGGCGGTGTTGCGCCGGACTGTCTCGCGTAGTTCCGCAACAGCCCCCCTTGAGCCGGACGCATCCCTTGCTGCTCGTAGAACGGTTGAGTACGCGGCGTCGGCAGCCTCTGGGGTGTGAAGCCAAGGCTTGGATCGAACTGCTGAACCGGCGGGTTGCACACTCAAATTCCAGAGTCCCATCGCAAAGCGACTGGAGTCTTTGCAGGCCAACGGACGAGAGTTGAAGATCCGGATAGAATAGCTGCCAGGGAGCCGCGAGCTGGCAACACATGTATCCACCAATGGGCTGGCGCTGCCGGCTACGTTCACCACCCGCGCAGCGCTGGACGCTGGTGTTCACCCTCGCGTGCTCTACCGACTTCACGACGAGGGCGAAATCATCGAACTGTCGCGCGGCGTGTTCCGCCGGGCGGACGCGCCAGCGGCTTCCTGGCCGGACCTGCTAGCGGTGCAGGTGCGCTCCCCGGTGGCTATCGCGTGTTGCTTGACGGCCGCGTCGGTTCACGGCCTGACAGACGAGCTGCCTGGCAAGGTGCAGATCGCCGTTCCCAGGGGCACGCGCACGCCGCAGATCGCGTACCCTCCCACTCAGGCCTTGAGGTTCGACGCGCCAACTTTTGAGCTGGGCCTGTCTCAAGTGGAGGCCGCTCCCGGCGAGAGCGTCCGCGTGTACGACCCCTCACGTACCGTGGTGGACCTGTTTCGCCTCCGGCACCGCTTCGGCGAGGCGGCCGCCTATGGCGTGCTTCGCTAGTACTTACGTACCCAGGCGTGCGATTCGAAACAGGCAGCGTCAAGACCCACGTGATACGGGAGTCTGACCGCTACGCAGGCGTGAGGGCATCGCTGACAGCACATATCGGTTCCGCCAAGTTGAGTGTGCGGCTGGGCGTCAACTTCGGAGATCCGATCGTACCCGAGCCACGCGCGAATCGGTCTCTCAGCCGACCCATGGGTTCACCGAACTCCCCAGTGCGGCGTACCACACCTACCGGGCGAACCTCGCAGGACAAGGCGAGCACCGACCGCTCTAGCTACGTTCTCTGGCCGATCTCATCACGCAGTTCATTGCACCGCTAGTTGAGAACGGCGTTTCCATGCCGGCAACGTGGGACCCCATCACAAGGCAGTGGCAAGATCGTCAGAACTGACATCTCGACTTGCCCTTAGCCACTGCCTAACTGAGTCATGGTCGGCAAGCGCCGACCAGCCGGCAGCCGAAATCGCGCCAAAGCGCTCGCGAGCTCAGGCCCAGCCGCTGCCGCTACTAACCGAGCAGCGCCTCCCGAGCACCACCTCCTCAAGACTACCGGCGTGTCAGTGCCGCCTGTCCTCTCGCAAGCGCCGTGCTAGCTTGTCGCCAAGCACGACGGCGATGGCGTCCGCCGCGAACCGCCCGCGAGGCTGACGACGCCTGATCATGCGCGGCGTCGAGCGGCGCGCGAGCAGCGAGAAGGCGACGTGCGCTCGCAATGACCTCCAAGCCCCAGTCACCGGATAACTCGGCCGCAATGCGCTTCGTCATCGGCTTCGGCATGGTGAGCCTCTTCGCCGACTTCACCTACGAGGGGGGCCGGAGCATCGTCGGCCCTTACCTGGCGGTGTTGGGCGCGAGCCCGTTCCTCGTAGGCGCCATTGCAGGAGCGGGGGAGTTCCTCGGATACGCCCTGCGGTTGGCGTCGGGCAGCTTCGTGGACCGCAGAGGTCATGCCTGGCCCCTGATCTACCTCGGTTACGCGGTGAACCTGCTGGCGCTACCCGCGCTCGCGCTGGTGTCGGCCGTGGCGCCCGCCGCGGCGCTCGTGTTCGCCGAGAGGCTCGGCAAGGGCATCAGGAACCCCCCGCGTGACACACTGCTGGCCGACGTCGGCGGCGGCATCGGGCGCGGCAAGGCCTTCGGTATTCACGAGTTGCTCGACCAGATCGGTGCTACGATCGGTCCGCTCGCAGTCGCCGGCGCCGTCGCCTGGAGCGGCTACAGGCTCGGGTTCGGCGTCCTCCTGCTCCCCGCGCTGGTGGCCCTGGCCATCCTCGTCACCGTGCGCCGCCTCCAACCGCCGCGCGAGCCCACGGCAGCCACGGCGCCCACGGAACCCGCGGCGGTAGGGTTCTCGCCCACCTACTGGCGTTACCTGATCTTCGTGACCCTGGGCGTAACCGGGCTCGCACACTTCGTGCTGATCGCGTACCGCCTCGAGACCGCGCACGTCGTGGCGGCTGGCACCATCCCGCTGCTCTTCGCGCTCGCGATGGGCGTGGACGCCGTCGCCTCATACGTCGCCGGGCGCGAGTACGACCGCGTCGGCTTGCGTGTCCTCTACGGCCTGCCGCTACTGACGCTGCCTACGGCACCTCTGTTGTTCCTCGGTAACCGCGCTTGGCCAATAGTCCTTGGGATGGTTCTATGGGGCGCCGCCATGGGACTGCAGGAGAGCGTCATGCGCGCTGCCGTCGCCGAGCTCGTCCCCGCGGTCCGGCGCGGGACCGCCTACGGCCTGTTCGATACCGCGATCGGCTCGGCCTCGCTACTCGGAGGTATCGCGATGGGCTGGCTCTTAGGTGTGGCGCCTGCGTTGCTCGTGGTGTTCGCACTCGCGGGGCCCGTCCTCTCTATCGTGCCGCTGGTGGGCCTGGTCCAAAGGACTGCGCCTTGATGACCGCGACCAGGGCCACGGCGGGCTCGGGGCAATAGCTGCCGGTTGCCTGCGGTCGAGGGGAGCAGGTTTCGAACTACATCGGAACCTGGGGTACGTTGATTACTCGGCCGAGGTAGCCGAGCTGGTGAACATCGCGTACGAAGACGGTTGGGTTCGACGCGAGCTCGACTGGGGCGAGTGGACGGCGACGGACGAGGCCAAATCCCTGCGCGACGAGCCAACGGTCATGGAACGAGCCACCGTCCAGCAACTGGCGAACCTCCTGACGGTCGTCATCCGCCAAGAGCGGTTCGTAGACGGATCGTTGTTGAGCGCCATCGAGAGCGGCCTAGTGCAACGCATCCTGCGGCGGGTTCGCTCACTCGACCAACTGTCCGCATCTGCGGACGGTTGACACTTAGCCAACCTTCAAACGACAGTCTCACCCCAGCCCTAAGTCCCCTTACCCACGAGCCTCGACTCGCTCCTGCGCCACGCGGATGTTGTCGACCAGCCAGGCGGGCGCCTCCCGGCTGTGGAACACCTCCTCGGCGCTCAG
Source organism: Truepera sp. (assembly GCA_032027045.1). Lineage (NCBI taxonomy): Bacteria > Thermotogati > Deinococcota > Deinococci > Trueperales > Trueperaceae > Truepera > Truepera sp. Next base: position 1,452,461 of record JAVSMU010000001.1, read on the forward strand.
CCAGAGCAGCTCGCTCACTTCCGCCGGATCGCCCGGCGTGGGTTCCCCCGGCTCCACCTCGGCGAGGAACACGACGTCGACCCCGAACGTGTCGGCCCTGATCTCTACGCTCTTGCTCTTGAGGTACTCCAGGCGGATTGCCTTCAGGCCCACTTCTTCGAACAGTTCCCGTTTCGCCGTAACCTCAAGAACGTGGTCGGCGACAATCCTCGGGTCGACCTTGCCGCCGGGTAGCGCGAGCACTCCAGCCGCGTACTCCTCGGCTGCCGAGCGCCGCACCACCAGGTAGCGTCCGGAGCGCACCACCGCGATCTCCACGTTGACGATGTACTTCCAGGGTTCCACGGCTTCAGGCTACGCCACCGGGTCGTAATCCGCGCTCTGATGCCTGAAGTAGGCGTCGTACAGCTCCGCGTAATGACCACCCCGCTGGAGCAGTTCCTGGTGCGACCCCTCCTCCACCACGGCACCCTTCTCAAGAACCAGGATCCGGTCGGCCGCGCGGACGGTAGAGAGCCGGTGAGCGATCACGATGGCGGTGCGGCCCGCCAGCACCTCGTCTAGGCCCTCCTGGATCTGCGCCTCTGTCAGGGGGTCCACGCTCGCAGTCGCCTCGTCGAGGATGAGGATGCTCGGGTCTTGGAGGAGCACGCGCGCCATGGCCACGAGCTGCTTCTGGCCCATCGAGACGCCTCGGCCGCCCTCGCCCACTTCGGTGTCCAGACCGTTGGGTAGGGCGTCGAGCCAGTCTCCCCCACCCATCCGCTGGACCACCGCCAGCACCTCCTCGTCGGTAGCACCTGGCTTGCCGTAGCGGACGTTGTCGCGCACGGTCCCCGTGAAGAGGAACGGCGTCTGCTGGACTATGCCCAGGTGGCTTCTGTAGGAGTCGAGGTCGAGCGTACGGATGTCGTGCTCGTCGATGAGCAGGCGCCCACCCTGGAACTCGTAGAAGCGCGCGATGAGCTTGCCGAGGCTGGACTTGCCCGCGCCCGTGTGACCCACGAGCGCCACGGTCTCGCCCGCCTTGATGTCGAGGTCGAAGCCGGCGAGCACCGTCTCCTGCTCCGTGTAGCGGAAGTCGAGTCCCTCGAACCGTATGCGGCCCGCCACCTCGGCCAGCTTCACGGAGCCGGTCTGCTCCACGCGCGGCTCGGCGTCGATGAGCGCGAACACGCGCTCGCTGGCCGACATCCCGAGTTGGAACTGGCTCCAGAACGACGCGATGGACGTGAGGGGGCCCCAGAACATGGCCACGGCCTGCACGAACAAGAACCACTGACCGGTGGTGATGTCGCCGCCGAGGGCGCGGGCGCCGCCGAAGTAGACGATCAACCCCGTCCCCACGCCGCCGACGATGCCCAGCACCGGGAAGATGGCCGAGAAGATGTAACCCTGCAGCAGGTTGAGGCGATAGGACTGGTCGTTCACCCCCACGAACTGGCGGTAGATGGCGGGTTCCTGCCGGAACGTCTTCGCCACCGAGATGCCCGTGAGCGTCTCCTGGACGTTCGCGTTCACCTCGGCCAGCACCCGGCGCGCCTGCGTCGTCACCACGCGCGCCACCTGCCTGAACGCGAGGGCGATGGCCACGACCACCGGCGCGATGGCCAGGGCGATGAGCGAGAGCCGCACGTCGATGTAGAACAGGACGCCCAGGAGGATGGCGATCTGGAGCACCTGACCTATGAGGTTCAGCGTCAGCGTCACCACGGTCGAGAAGTCGTGGGTGTCGGACGTCACGCGGCTGACGATGCGGCCCGTGGAGTACTCGTCGTAGAACGACATGTCGCGCCGCATGACGGCGTCGAACGCGTCGTTGCGCAGGGTGAGGACGACGTCGCCGACCACCCGCGCGCTCAGCCATTGGCGTAGGAAGTTGAAGCCCCAGGAGAGCACGCCGGCCAGAGCGAAGGCGGCCACCAGCCAACCGACGCGGTTCCAGATCTCGGCACGCAGGTCGGTGGCGTCAGCGAGGCGGTCGATGCCCGCCGACACGAGGATCGGCAACGACGCGTCGAGGACGGCCGCCAACAACACGGCCACGCCGACCGTCAACATCAGGACCAGGTGTGGCCTGAAGTAGGCGAAGATGCGCCGCACCAACTGGCGGTCGCTGTACTCGCGATCGTAGCCCTCGGCCGCGAGGCCGTCCATGATGAAGCCCATCAGTCGTACCTCAGGAAGATCCGGCGGTAGAGGTCGTTGCGCTCGAGTAGTGCGGCGTGGGTGCCCTGATCGACGAGGCGCCCGCCATGCATGACGAGGACGAGGTCGGCGCGCCGGATCTGGGCCAGGCGGTGCGTGATCATGAGGGTGGTGCGGCCCTCGAGCACCACGTTCATGGCGCGCTGGATGGCGTCCTCGGTGGCGCTGTCGATGGCGCTCGTGGAGTCGTCCAGTATCAGCACGCGCGGGTCGGTCAGCAACGCCCTCGCTATCGCCAGGCGCTGGCGCTGGCCGCCCGAAAGGGTCTGGCCGCGCTCACCGATGACGGTGTCGTACCCGTCCTCGAAGCCAAGGATGAAGTCGTGCGCCTGCGCCGCCTTCGCGGCGTCGATTATGTCTTCCCGGGTGGCGGCGTCACCGAGGCCGAAGCCGATGTTCTCCGCCACCGAGCGGGAGAAGAGGAACACGTCCTGCTCTATGACCGAGACTTGCGAGCGCAGGGACTCCAAGTTCCAGTCGCGGACGTCCACGCCGTCGATGCGCACGCTGCCAGCGCCGGCGTCGAAGATGCGGTTGACGAGCTTCGTCAACGAGCTCTTGCCCGAGCCGGTCTGGCCGACGATGGCCACCGTCTGACCCGGCTCCACGCGGAAACTCACGTCGGTGAGCGCGTCCTTCCTGCCCGCGACTTCGTAGGCGAACGAGACCCCGTCGAACTCGATGGCGCCGACGATCCTTCCCGCGTAGCCGCCAACGTTCTCGTCCAGGTCGACCTCGGCGTTGATCAGCTCCAGAATGCGCTTGGCGCCGGCCAGGCCCATCCGCACCAGGTAGAACGTGAAGATCGAGATGAACGCCGGGAAGCGCATGACGCCCATCAGGCCGATGTAAGCGACCAACTGCCCGGTGGTGATGGCGCCCAGGGAGACGAGGTAAATCCCATGCGCGAAAGCCACCGCCAGGGCCAGTCCGACTAGCAGCAGCGGCAGGTAACGGGCCTGAACCAGGCCCGCCTTCACGAAGTAGTCGCGGAAGAGCCTGGCGTTGCGCGCGAAGCGAAGCCGCTCGGCGCCCTCCTGCACGGTCGACTTGACGACCATGATGCCGGTGATGGTCTCGTTGAGGCCGGCGTTCAGCACCCCGAGCTGCTCGCGCTGGGCCACGGACACCGGCTCCAGCTGCCGCATGTACGACCGCAGCGCGAAGTAGAAGGTCACCACGAACAAAGCCGGCGCCAGGAGCAGGCGCTGGTCTATCGCCGCGATGAACACCATGGGCACGACCAAGCTGGTGATCGAGTCCGTGATGAGCGCCACCCCCGGGTTCATCATCGGCTTCAGCTGGCGCACGTCGTTGGCTGCCCGGGCCATGACGTCTCCCACGCGGTTGCGGTCGTGAAACGTCTGGCTCTTGCCGAGGAGGCTGATGTAGAGCTCGCGGCGGGTGTCTCGCTCCAGCCGTTGGCCCAGCGTTTCCACCGAGAAGCTCGTCGCAAGCTCCAGTACGCCCCGCAACGCGGTCATGCCCAGGATCAGCAGCCCTACCCGCAACACGTCGTTGACGGTGGCGGTGCCCGACAGCACGATGTCGAACGCGCGGCCCGTTTCACTGGGGATGGCGGACGTGAGAGAGGTGGCCAGGACGGCGCAGACGGCGAAAGCCACCAGCAGCAGCGGGTAGCGGAGCAGGTGAGAGACGATCCAGCGTAGCGGGGTGCGCCTGTCGAACTTCAGCTCGCCCTCGACGGCGAACTCGCCCGTTCCTGCCCTGTCCATCATGCTTGCAAGACTCATCCGGCCTCCGAAGAACGACGGCTAGTTTAGACCGTAAGAGGCGGTTCGCAGTTACGCCCCTCTAGAGGGAGGCCTGTTGATTGCCGCGACGGCGGCCACCACGAGCGCGGCGAACAGCAGCACGCTGCCCGAGTAGAGCGCGACCCTGACCTCGCCGGCAGTACCACCCAACGCCTCGCCGACGGCGCCGGCAAGGGCGGGGCCGACCGCCTGACCGACCGCGAACGCAGCGGTGGACAGCGCCACGGCCCGGGGCCACGCTCCCACCGGCAGGCGCTCGCGGATCAGCTCGGTGATGGCCGTGATGACACCGAGGAACGACAGTCCGAAGAACAGCGCCGATACGAACGGTGCCGCCGCGACCAGCGGCGGGAGGCTGGCGGCGGTCAACACCAGGAGCACGACCACATGGGCAAGCGACCCGTGCAGCCTGGACGTCAACGGTCCCCATAGGGGCCCATTGAGCATGGCGCCGGCCCCCAGAACGACCCAGAAGGGCCCGGTAGCCACGGACAGGTGAGAGGTCACGAAAGTCATGTAGGCGATGTAGCCCGCGCCGTACAGCCCGTAACTGAGCAGCGCGGGCCAGATCGCCACGATGCTCCCTTCCGCGCCGGTCGCGGGCGGTGCCGGCTCCACCAACCGAGGCCAGGCCGCGAGGGCGGCGATGGCGAGAACGAGTCCTAACACCCCCAACCACATCCAGGCCGTGCGCCAATCGCCCGCCAGCGGCAGGACCGCCGTGGAGATCACGATCCCCAGCCCAACGCCACCGAAGTAGAGCCCCAGACCCAGCGCTCTACCCCCGGCGGCCATGATCAACGCCGCGCCGCCCACGAACACGAAGCCGCCCAGGACGCCCTGTGCCAGCCGCAGGGCCGCCATGAGCCAGAAGGGTGGAGCGGTTACCAACAAGAGCAGCGTCAGGCACTGCAGGAACGCCGCCAAGTAGAAGCCCCGCCGGTAGCCGAGCGCCCCAAGGACCCTGTGGCTGACGAAGGCGCCCAGCAGGTACCCGCCGGTGTTGGCGCTGCCGAGGAAGCCCGCCTGCTTCACCCCGAGATCGAGGGCCGAGAGCATGTCCGGGAGCACGAGGGCGTAAGCGAAGCGCCCTACGCCCAACGCGGCCGCCGGTCCGAGGCCGACGAATAGCGCCGTCACGGCGGCCCCAACCACCGAGGTGCCACTTCGAGGTGTTGGCGATGTCACGTCCTAGACGCTATCAGGTCCGGGTAGAATCGTTGGCATATGGTCCTGCTAGGAGGAATCCCGATGCGTTTCATCCGCTCCATGCTCTTCTTGCTGCCGCTTGCCTTCGCCGCCACCGTGACGGCCCAGGCGATGCCGCGCGAGGTCCGGCTCGGGATACTTCAGGCGGTGGTGCAGATCATCCCCTACGACGGCGGAACGGACGACCTCGTGGGCTGGTCGGGCTCCGGCACGATAATCAGCCCGTCGGGCTACGTACTCACCAACTTCCACGTGGCCGGCGACCTCGACACGCGGAGTCACTACGAGTGGCACACGATCTGGGTGACCGACCCCGAGTTCACGGACCAGGCGCCCCAGTTCACTTTCTGGGCCAGGTACGTGGCTGGCGATCCGACTCACGACCTGGCGCTCCTCAAGATCATGGAGTGGAGCGACGAGACGCCCGTTGCGGCTGATTTCGTCTTCCCACACGTTCAGGTGGGCGATTCCAACCAGCTCATCCCCGGTGACGCCATCACCATCGTGGGCTACCCCGGCATCTCGGGCTCGACCATCACCTTCACCGCCGGCGTGATGTCGGGCTGGCTCGGCGAGAACTTCGAGAGCGGCGGCAAACAGTGGATCAAGACCGACGGTAAGATCGCACACGGTAACTCGGGCGGCGGGGCGTTCGACGAGAACGGCTACCTGATCGGCGTCCCAACCGCCGGCAGGACCGTGAAGTACGAAGAGCTCGACGTCGAGGAGCAAGCCTACGTGCGCCCCATCAGCCTCGGCTGGGCCGTCATCGGCCCGAACGTGCCGGACGTTGCACGGGCCACCAGCCGTTCCGGGGTAAGAGCGACTCCTCCTCAACCGTCCGGCACCGACACGCAATCTGGCACCTCGCAGGCCTCCAACGGTCCGGGGAGCAGCGGCGTGGGGCCGTGCGACTTCTGCACCGTGGGTGAGCTCGCCATCGGCAAGGAGACCTCGAGCGTCATCGGCGGCGTGCCCGAGTACGTGAACTTCCACTCCTACACGGTGACGGTGCCCGACGGCACCCCGACACTCACGGTCATGCTCGACTCCGACCACGACCTCGACCTGGCGCTCAAGTACGGCAGCCCCATCGAGACCTGGGCGGACGAGGGCGACTGGGACTATCGCGACATCACCGAAGGACCCGGTGGCGCCTTCACCATCTCACTGCCCACCCCGGGCGTCTGGTACGTGGACGTCATCCAGTTCTACGAGGACCGTCAGACGAAATACGTGCTTTCCGTGCGCTGATAGGCGCCGCCGGCGGCCCACATCACTTGCCCACCACCTGGCACCGACGTATCATCTTGTCGCGTCGTCCATCGTCCGGACCTCGAGGTCCGGGCGCGCGACGCTACTCATGCGCCCGTAGCTCAGCTGGATAGAGCGGGGGACTCCTAAGCCCTAGGCCGCAGGTTCGACTCCTGCCGGGCGCACCACGACTTCAGCTCCCCCGGCACCCAGGCCCGGGGGAGGTCGTAAAGGCCCAGGCGGTGAACCCATTGAGACAGGTCCTACTCCTAGCGGCGCTACTCGTGGCGCTACTCGCGACACCTCATGCCCTCGGCGCCAACGAACTCATCGTTGGCGTCATCACCTCACGCGCTACCGCAGCCGGTGCGGCCCAAACCCTCGTGGCTACCGGCTGGGCTGCTCAGTTGCGCGCCGCGGGCGGCGTGTTCGGCGTCCCCGTGCGCCTGCTGTTGGCCGACGACGGCGGCAGCGTGGACGGTGCGGTGGCGCAGGCCCAGGCACAGGTCGATGCGGGCGCACTGGCCATCGTCTGCTGCACCACGCCCGCGTCCACCAAGTCCGTTGCCGAGCTCGTCGAAGCAGCGGGCGTCACCCTCCTCGCCCCAAGCGCCTGGCTGAACACGTCAGGCAGCGCATATTGGGCGTTCACCCTGACCCCGACCGACACGGACGCCATGGCCGCGATAGTCGCCGACGCCTACCGCCGCGGCCGTACTTCCATCGCCATCATTGCGCCCGACCTGCCCATCACCGAAGCGGCGGCCAGCGACCTCGAGGCGCTTACCCGGCTGGTGGGCATCGCGGTGGTGAGCGACACCCGGTACCCGCAGTCGCAGTCTGAGGTGACCCCCGAGGCGCTGCTGGTGGCCAGCAAGCGCCCGGGCGCCGTAGTCGTCTGGGGCGCCGCCACCGACATCGCGCGCGCTGCCGACGCTCTCGAGCGGCGCGGTTACGAGGGCGACGTCTACGCCCGCGCCGCGACCCTCTACCCGGGCGGTCAACCCCCCACGTGGCGCTCGGTGGCCGACTTACTGTTCCCGGTTCCTCCTGCCGCGGTCGTCCGGCCGGGCAGCGCCACCGCGACCGTACTACCAGGCGAGCGTGAGGGCGGCGCGCTGGGCACGTGCGCGGGCGCCGCAGCGCGCGACGCGGCGAGGATCGAGGCATCCACCGGCAGCACCACGCAGGCGCTGGCGGCCGCTCCGGTGCTAGGCGGTCTCGACCTACTGGAGGCGGCGTTCGAGCAACTCCTCGCACTCCAGATCCCGCAGACCGGCGTGGCCGTCATGAGGCAGGCCCTCCGCGACACCCTGGTGGGGTTGCCCGTTCACTGCAGCGGGGCCGGGGCATTGGACCTGCAGGATGGGAAGATTGGCGCGGTGCTACCGCGGAGTCTGGCGATCGCCAGGGCTACACCGACCGGTCTAGTCGTAAGGTAGTGGACCAACACGATAGAGGACAATCGCATATACTGACCGGTTCATATAGGTCATGAGTGAAGCGTAATCCGCCGCGCAGCGACGCCGAGAGTACACTTGACTCAATGACAGAGAGAATTCAGGCCCTCAAGTACGAGCTCGAGACGCTGGAGCGCAGCCTCTCGGACCCGGGGTTGTTGTCCGACCCCACCGGGTACCGCAAGACCATGCGCCGCTACAGCGAGGTCAAGGAGATCGTCGACGCCGCCGCCACGGTGGAGTCGCTCGAATCGCAGTTGGCCGACTTGCAAGAGCTCCTAAGCGACCCGGAACTCCGGGCAGAAGCCGAGAGCGAGGCGGAGCTGCTGGAGGAGTCCCTGGCGGCTCACCGCAACGAACTCGACGTGCTACTCACCCCCCGCGACCCGTACGACGACAAAGACGTGATCGTCGAGATCAGGGCAGCGGCCGGGGGCGACGAGGCCTCGCTGTTCGCCCGCGAGATGCTCGGCATGTACCTCAAGTACGCGGCCGACCTGGGCTTCAAGACCGAGCTCCTCGACTCACACCCCACGGAGGTGGGCGGTCTCACCAAGGTGTCGTTCGGCGTGACCGGCAGCGGGGCGTACAGGGCCTTCAAGTTCGAGTCGGGCGTGCACCGCGTGCAGCGCGTGCCGACCACCGAGTCCCAAGGACGCATCCACACGAGCACCGTCACCGTTGCCGTGCTGCCCGAAGCGGACGACGTGGACGTGCACCTCTCCCCCAACGATTACCGCGTCGACGTCTACCGCTCCAGCGGCCCCGGCGGCCAGTCGGTCAACACGACGGACTCGGCGGTGCGCATCACCTACCACCCTGGCGAGAGCGACGAGATCCTGGTCACCTGCCAAGACGGCAAGTCGCAGATCAAGAACAAGGAACGCGCCCTCACGGTGCTGCGGGCGCGGCTGCTCGAACGCGAGCGCCAGCGGGCCATGAGCGAGGCCAGAGAGGCGCGGCTAGTGCAGATCGGCACGGGTGACCGCTCGGAGCGCATCCGCACCTACAACTTCCCGCAGTCGCGCGTGACCGACCACCGCATAGACTTCACGACGCACGACCTCAGCGGCGTGCTGGGTGGCAGCCTGGAAGAGCTCACGGCGGCGCTGCAGGCCGAGGAGCAGACGAGGGCGTCACTCGAAGCCGCCAAGGCCGGCGGCGACGCCTTCGCCGACCGGATCAGTGGCGCGGCGTGAGTTCGTCGTTGCCGCGGCCATACTGCTCGACCCTATGGGTCGAGTACTACTCGTAGGCAACGACTGGCAGGGGCACGGGCGCGTGCGCTACACGCTTCCAGGGGGCGTGGTGGAGCGGGGCGAGTCGACGCTCGACGCCCTGGGCCGCGAGGTGTTGGAAGAGACCGGGCTCGAGGTCACGGCCGTCAAGCACCTGGCTTACGCCGTACACGTGGAGGACCGCCGCCGCAACGACCGCGCCGTGTCGTTCGCCTTCGTGGCGGAGTACAAGGGACTGCTCAACCCACGCGACCCCGACGGCTTCATCGTGGAGGCGCGCTTCTTCCCCGTGGAGGAAGTGGCGACCATCGTCCCCATAGCGCCGTTGCGGGACCCGCTCGTCACCTACCTCCGCGAGAGGGTGCCAGGCAAGTTCTACGCGTACGGCGGTTGGGACGGCCGCACAGCCCGGGTGGTCTGAGCCCGGGTCACCTGAACGCAGGCCGTCCGAGCCCGAGCCGGCTTGGGGGCGGGCCGCCGGTTCACATGTTCTCTACGAGCGCCTCACCGAACTCGCTGCACTTGAGCAGCGTCGCGCCCTCCATGAGGCGGTGGAAGTCGTACGTCACGCGCTTCTGGCCGATGGTCTTGCTTACCGAGTGGAGCACCATGTCGGCGGCCTCGGCCCACCCCATGTGCCTGAGCATCATCTCGCCCGACAGGATGAGTGACGACGGGTTCACCTTGTCCTGGCCCGCGTACTTGGGCGCGGTGCCGTGGGTCGCCTCGAACACGGCGTGGCCGGTGTCGTAGTTGATGTTCGCGCCCGGGGCAATCCCGATGCCCCCCACTTGCGCGGCCAGGGCGTCCGACAGGTAGTCGCCGTTCAAGTTGAGGGTGGCTATGACGCCGTACTCGCTCGCGCGCGTCAATACCTGTTGCAACATGGCGTCGGCGATCATGTCGTTGACGACGATGTCCTTGCCGCTGATGGGGTTCTTGAACGTGCGCCAGGGGCCGCCATCGAGCAGTTGCGCTCCGAACTCGCGATCGGCGAGCTCGTAGCCCCAGTCGCGGAACGCACCCTCGGTGAACTTCATGATGTTGCCCTTGTGCACGAGGGTGACGGAGGGCTTGTCGTTGTGGATGGCGTACTCGAAGGCCGCCCGCACGAGGCGCTCCGTGCCCTCGCGCGAGACGGGCTTGATGCCGATCCCACTGCTTCCGGGGAAGCGGATCTTGGCGAACGACTTGGGGAACTCGCGCTCGAACACTGCGAGGAACCGCTTGGCCTCCTCGGAGCCTTCTTGGAACTCGATGCCGGCGTAGATGTCCTCCGTGTTCTCACGGAAGATGATCATGTCTACGTCCTCGGGGCGCTTGACGGGGCTCGGTACTCCGGTGAAGTACTGTACGGGCCGCACGCAGGCGTAGAGGTCGAGCAGTTGGCGGATGGCGACGTTGATGCTTCGGATGCCACCGCCCACTGGCGTGGTGAGCGGGCCCTTGATGCCGATGAGGTACTCGCGGATGGCGTCGACGGTCTCGTCGGGCAACCAAACCTGCTCGCCGTAGACCTCGTTGGCCTTGTCGCCGGCGTATACCTCCATCCAGGCGATCCTGCGCTTGCCGCCGTACGCCTTGTCGACGGCCGCGTCGAGAACGCGTTGCGAGGCGCGCCAGATGTCGGGGCCGGTGCCGTCGCCCTCGATGTAGGCGACGATCGGGCGGTTCGAGACGTGTAGCTCGCCGTCTTGCAGCACGATGCGGTCCCCGTCTGGGACCTTGATGTGACGGTAACTCATGCTCTCCTCTTTCATGGATCCGTGGTCTTGGTGTGGTGCCGAGTTCGGGCGGTCGCACGCTATGTTGCGTGCCGCCGAGTTCGCTCGAGCGTACCACGGCCCCCTAGCCGGGCCGCGACCGGCGAACGGCGGAGGGGGCGTTAGATTGCTGGGGATGCACACACCAGGCAACCCACCGCCGGTCGGGCATGAGTTGGGCCCGCCGCTGCCTCGAGCGTTCTATGACCGCCCGGCCGACACGGTGGCGCGCGCGCTGCTAGGGGCGTTCATGGTGGTGCGCGGCGACGCGCATGAAGAGTCTGGCGGGCGCGCCGAGCGTACCGGACACGCAGGGCGTACCGGACACGCAGAGCGCATGGGGCACACCGAGCGTGACGGACACGCCGAGCGCATGAGGCACGTCGAGCGCATCGGGCGCATCGTTGAAGTCGAGGCCTACCTCGGCGAGGACGACCTCGCCTGCCACGCCTCGCGCGGCCTTACCCCGCGGACGCGGACACTCTACGGCCCGCCGGGAACGGCCTATGTCTACCTCGTGTACGGCGTTCATGAGCTGTTCAACGTGGTGTGTCAGCCGCGGGGCGTGCCACACGCGGTCCTGGTCAGGGGGGTGGAGCTATTCGACGACGGGCAGGTGCTGGACGCCTCGGAGGGCGCCGGTCCGGGCAAGCTCACCCGTGCACTCGGCATAGGCCGCCGGCACGATGGCGCTTCGCTCCTGGCGCCGCCCATCACCCTGCATGCCGGCCCGGCGCCCAGGCGCACCGAAGTGACGGCGCGGGTCGGAGTGGCCTACGCGCAAGCGTGGGCCGCCGCCCCGCTGCGTTTCCTCGATCCCGACAGCAACGCGGTCTCACGGCCGCCGCGCGGTCGCGTGGGTCTAGGAGCCTCGTAGCCGACGGGTTCCCTGACTCAAACGTCCACAGTTCGGGCTCGATCTGGCTGAGGCACGCCCCAGCTCAGGCGCCCCGGCCCTCATCGAATTCGTCCTTCGGGGAGACGGCCTTGTCCCGCAACCCCTCTACGTAGGGCTCGACGTGGAAGGTCGTCACCAGGTCTTCGAGGTCGGCGTGGATGGCCTTCTCCAGGCGCCCGACCAGCGCGTGAGCATCCTCGACCGTCATCTTGGGCGCTACGAACACGTCAACCTCTGCGAAGCGCGCCCTGCCGGACGTGCGGGTCCGCAGGCGGTGGAAGCCCAGTACCTCGGGCGCGGCCTCCAGCACGTCCAGGATGAGGGCCTCCTCGGCTTCGGGCAGGCGCTCGTCGAGCAGCCGCGACAGTGACCGCCTCATCACGTTGACGCCCACGAACACGATGTTGGCCGCCACCGCCAGACCGATCAAGGGGTCGAGGGCGTGCCAGCCGGTGACGCCGACGAGGAGGACCCCGAGGACGACCCCTAGCGACGTGTAGACGTCCGTTAGGACGTGCCTGGCGTTCGCGTTGAGGGCGGCGGAGTTCTCGCGCCGCGCCACCCCGAAGATGTATAGGGCGAGTAGGCCGTTGGCCACGGCGGCAACCAGCGAGACCGCCACGCCCACGCCCACGTTGGTGAGGGCGGAGGGGTGCAGCAGCCGCTGCCAGGCGTTCCAGGCGATGGCGCCCGCCGCGACGATGATGAGGGCGGCCTCGAGCACGCTCGAGAAGTACTCCGCCTTGAAGTGGCCGTAAGGGTGGCGGTAGTCGGGTGGTGCCTCCGACACGGCCAGCGCGATGAGCAACACGGCGGCCGCCACCAGGTTCACCAGTGACTCCGCCGCGTCGGAGAGGAAACCGATCGAGTCGGTCACCAGGTAGGCCGCGAACTTGAGCACCAGGACTATGGCGGCGCCCCCTAGGCTCACCCAGGCGGCGCGGTTACGGCGGCGGTCGCTGGCCGACCTGGCGGGGCCGGCCTGGTGGATTACCTTACTCGTCGTCCGCCCCGTCTTCCAACGCCAGGTCGTCCTCGCTCTCGCCTGGGTCGAACCCTTCCGGCACCTCCCCCGCGGCCATGCGCTCGAGCAACTCGTCCAACTCGTCGCCCTCGTAGTCGGTCACCGTCTCGGCGATGAGGGTCATCGCCCGCTCGGCATCGGCCTCGGGCACCAGGACGAAGCTAGCGCCGACGCTGGTGGAACCCAGGTGGGAGAAGACGTCGCTGAGCATGGCGGCGCCACGGACCATGGACACCAGGCCCTCGTCCTCCAAGATGGCGGCGACCATCTCGGCGAGTGGCGCGGCGGGCGCGACGTCCACGATGGTCCAAGGGTCGCCGTTGATGGTCACGGTCGTGCCTTTCATGCTGTTCCTTTCAGCCCTAGGGCCCCGCCCCCGCGGCCGACGCCAACGCTCTCGAGCGGGGTCAAGTAGGCGGTCGCGAACTCGCGGTAGGCGTCACGCGCCGCGTGCAGGTCGGCTACCTCGATGCTCTCGTTGTTGGTGTGGGCCAGCTCCTCCTCGCCCGGGCCGAACCCCACGACCGGGGCTCCGCGCTGCGCCAGGTGGGGCGCGTCGGTGCAGAACCACCAGACGCCCTCCGCGAGCGTGCGCCCGTGGCGGGCGAGGGCGCGTGTGAACGCCGCTCGCGCCGTAGCGACCACGGGCAGGCCGGCGTCCACCAGGTAGGCGGGCGCCGTGCGCAGAGAGGCTTGACCGTTCCCACGCTGGGGGTCCTGGGCTACGCTCACCGAGATGCGTTCGTCCTCGGCAATGCTTCTCAACCGCGCCACCAGCGCCGCAGCGCTCTCGTCGGGCAGCGAACGGTAGTCGACCGTCAGCCGCGCTTCACCCGGAACCACGTTCGAGGAATCGGATGGCAAGCTCGTGAGGCGGGTTGGCGTTGCGCTCGAGCCGCCGAAGACCGGGTCGCTCGGGAGCTCGAGGTCCTCTAGCGCCACCAGGTAGCGCCCGGCATGAGTCAGTGCGTTCTCCCCGAGTGACGCCTTGGCTGCGTGCGCGATGGCGCCCGGGAAGACGACCTCGACCACGGTGCAGCCGCGGTGCCCGAGCATGAGCCTGAGTTTCGACGGCTCGCCCAGGACGACGGCGTCGTAGTCGAGGGTGGCGCCCAGGTGCCGCGCTCCGAGCCCGCCAACCTCCTCTTGCACCACGCCGCTGACGATCAGGGTGCCGCGGAAGCCGGACGCCGCCGCGTCGGCCGCCGCGAAGACCATGCTCGCGAGGGCGCCTTTCATGTCGCAGGCACCACGGCCCCACAACCGCCCACCCTCGACCACGCCGCTCAGGGGCGGGTGGGGCCAGCGTTCCTCGGCGCCGAGCGGCACCGTGTCGAGATGCCCGCAGAGCATCAGCGTCGGGCCGTCACCTCGCCTGAACACGCCGATGGCGTTCCCGACCTCGTCCACTCGGGCCTCGTCGAAGCCATGATCGTAGAAGGCGTCCATGAGGACGCGGGTGGCGGGCCCCTCTCGGCCCGATGGGCTGTGGGCACGGATCAGCGCTGCAGCAAGGTCGACCAACGGGTCGTTCACGACGCCATCTTACGAAAAGATTCGCATCGCTCCGGCCGGCCTCGGATTTATGCTGGTTCGGATGTCCGACGTGGCCACCCCGAGCGTAGGCTGGACCTGCCCAGCCTGTGGGCAGGTCAACCTGGCCGGCGTCACTTGCGACGCGTGCGGCGTTGCCCGCCGCATCACCGACGACCCGCCCCTCGACCTCCCCTACCGCCCGCGTCTAACGCGGCTGCCGGCGTTCTGGCTCGGGCTCATGTGGAGTGCGGTAACGCTCCTAGGGTTGATCCTGTGGCTCTCGCCACTCGCGCGAAACGCCATCGGGAACTTCTTCCTCCTCGCCCAGATAGTCGGGGCCGGTGGCGCGGCCGTGTCCTCCATCTTCACCGCCTTGTGGCAGCGGATCTTCAACGAGGTCGAGTTGGTGGTGCCGCAGCAGGTGCGCACCGGTGAGATGCTCGAGGCCGAGGTCCGCCTCGTGCCCTACGAGACCGTCGGCAACGTCTTCGTGAAGGTGGCGCTCTCCGACCGTTACTACCAGAGGACGAGGGAGGGGTTCGAGATGGAGCGCCGCGAACTCGAACACGACGTCCTCCTGAGCAACGCCAGGCTACGGGGCCGCAGGCTGACGAGCGTGACGGCGAAGTTCATAGCGCCCTTTCCCGACACCCCTCACGAGAGCCTGCAAGCCAACATACTGGCCGACGTCCTCGGCCTGCTGTCGTTCGCCGTCCCCGCGCTGGCCTGGCAGGCCAAGAACTTGCGCGAGCACGGCGGGTACTTCGTCGAGGCACGGGTCAGGGTGGGCCTGCTGAGCCGCAGGTATCACAAGCGGGTCTTCGCTTACTATGTGGGCGATGCCCTGCACTTCGGGTAGCGGGCTCTTGAGCAGCGGTTGGCTTGAGAACCGCGGATTATGCGGCGGCTGTCGCGGGAGGGGGCTTACTCGAGGGTTTCGACCTGGCGGTTCTGGCCCTGCGTTTTCGCACTGGCTTATCGCACGCTGGTTACTTCGCGCTGATCGCGCGTCACCTCCTCGATTCGCATGCTGAAGTTGGCGCCAAGGGCTTGGAGGATGCGCTGCGCTTTTTCGGTGCTGACATTGTGGTATTCGTTGCGCTCGTCCTTCGAGACTTGCGCTTCGCTCACTTGCAAGAAGTCAGCGAGTTGCTTTTGCGTCCACCCCCGGTAGATGCGTAAACCGATCAACCAACGGCCGATTCCACTCAGGTTGCTGAGCGAATCGAATTGGCCGCGCCGCATGCGCTCGTACGCTTCGACCTCTTCGACGAGCTGCGCGTGAAAAGAGAGCGCCGGTTGCATAGCGCGAATGATTTCGTCTTCGCTCAAGTTCGCCTGTCCCAATGCGGTTCTGAGTTGCTCAAGGTAGTCCTTGTCGCCTCCTAGGCGTTCTTTGGCGCGCGTGTATTCAGCTTCCGTCCTGATCATGGCTTCTGGTCCTCCTTATCTGGGTCACGGTCTGCTTTGGACGCCCTCACGATTCTGACGATGCCTTTGGCTTCGTTCGTGTCTCTCCTGACTCGGAAGGCGGCGGGGAACTGAAGGGCATTACCGTTCTGGTCACGAAGAGCGATCAAACCCGGGAAGTGAGGGTAGAGCGCATTAAGGCCATCTTGTAATTGGCCGGAGGCGTAGTACTTCAGGTCGACATGAAAGTAGCCGTCTATGTCGTTCGGGTGCGCTTTTGCCTCCACGAAGGAGCCGTCGAGGAAGATCTGCTCGATGCCCACCTCCCACAACTGCCTGACCATCCGTTCGGCCTGGTCGATGAGGTACATGCGCCATGGCCCATCGAGCGTGACCTCTCGTGTGCCGCGCACGAGGACGGACTCTCGAAGCTGTTCGAACGTCACCTCGTAATCCCCAGGCGGGAGAACTCCACTGGGAGTGAAACCGGGAATCGACACCCGTTCTTAACCTCCAAGTGTAGTCTAGCAACTCTAAACCTACGTGTCTACCATCACGGCGCCTCGTTTGAACACGCCGCGATCGCCCTCTCCTACATGCTCATAGCGCATTGCACGCTTGCTTTTGACCCGCCCGCAGAGCCCAGTAAATGCGGGCCATCATTTTGCAAGTGGAACAAAGGCTCAGATGCTGATCGAAGCACCTGCATTATGCGGACGGTCTACTTGAGGCCGGGCACCTCGCCCAACCAGCGATAGCGCTTGAGGTCGACGCGGTCGTTTACCACTTCCACGCCCTCCGAGCGCAGCAGCGCCACTTGCAACTCGCCGCTGCCCACCTTGTAAGTAGAGATGCCGCCGGAAGCGTTGATGACGCGTTGCCACGGCACGTCGCCATCGGCGTCACGCAGCCCGTAGAGCACCGTCCCGACCTGCCTGGCGTTGTTGGGCTTCCCAGCCAGCAGCGCCACCTCGCCGTAGGTAGTCACCTTGCCCGTGGGCACGGCGCGGACCACCCGTAGGACGGCTTCACGGAAGTCGGCGGCCATGCCCGATGGTACTACCGCCGCGCGGCTCGCGCCGCTTCCGTTATCCTTGGCGCGGAGGTCCGGGTGCTCGAGACGACGGTCAAGGTGGCCAGTTACCTCTTCCTGCTAGCCGTGCTGCTCATCTTCAGCAGCGCAGTCCCGGCGGTCAGGAAGTGGTTCCCACGGGGGTTCATGCTGGGTTCCCTGCTAGCGCTCGGCAGTCTGCTCCTCGTACTGACCGGGGCACTGGTCTTCCGCTAGGAGCGAGAACGCGAGGGAGGCGGCAGGGTTGCGAGCGCACGTGATCACCTTCGGGTGCCAGATGAACGAGTACGACACGCACACCATCCAGTCGGAGCTGGTGGCCGGCGGGCACGAGTTGGTGACGCACCCCGCCGACGCCGACCTGCTGCTTCTCAACACTTGCGCGGTGCGCGGCAAGCCGGTGGAGAAGGTGGTGAGCGTCCTAGGCGACCTGCGCCGGCAACGCTCGGAGGGCCGAGACGTGACGGTGGGGCTCATGGGCTGCCTCGCCCAGCTCGAGGAGGGCCGCGAGATAGCCACCAAGTTCGGCGTCGACCTCCTGGTGGGTCCGGGGGCCATCACCGACCTGCTCGCCGCACTCGAAGAGCACGTTTCGATGCGCGGCGGCGAGAGGGAGATGGTGCAGCGCCTCGGCTTCGAACCGGAACTCCACGACCTGCTCCCGCCCCCACCCACCGGCCTGGCCGGGTTCTTGACCATCATGCGTGGCTGCAACCACCACTGCACCTACTGCATCGTGCCCGACACGCGCGGGCCCGAGGTCTCACGCTCGCTGACGAGCGTCCTGGCCGAGGCGAAGGCCATGCGCGCCGCCGGCGTGGAGGAGGTGACGCTCCTCGGCCAGAACGTCAACTCCTACGGCCTGGACGACCCGGCGAAGCCCAGCTTCCCCGAGCTGTTGCGCCTGGTGGCCGACGTCGGCTTCCCGCGGGTCAAGTTCGTTACCAGCCACCCGATGAACTTCACCAGCGACCTGATCGACGTGATAGCGGGGCACCCGAACGTCTGCAACTACATCCACTTGCCCATGCAGTCGGGCTCTGACCGCGTGCTCAGGCGCATGGCGCGCGAGTACCGGATCGAGCGTTACCTCGACATCGTCAGGGAGATCCGCGCCAAGGTGGCCAACGTCGTCATCTCGACCGACGTCATCGTCGGCTTCCCGGGTGAAACCGAGGACGATTTCGACGCCACGCTGCAGGCCTGCGAGGTGGCGAGCTTCGAGCAGGCGTACATGTTCCTCTACTCCCCCAGGCCGGGCACCCCCAGCTACAAGCACTTCACCGACATGCCGCGCGAGGTGAAGGTCGAGCGCCTCCAGCGGCTCATCGAGCGGCAGAAGGCCCGGAGCCTGCAGGCCAACGAGGCCCTGGTGGGCACGAGGCTACGAGTGCTGGTCAAGGACCTGGGCCGCGACTCGCGCTACGCCGTGGGGCACTCCGATCAGAACCACACGGTGCTGGTGCCGGCCGAGAGCGTCACGAGCATGGGGCTGGCGGAGGTAGCGGTGACGAGCGCCACCCCGCACGCCCTCTATGGCGAGGTCGTGGGTGCGAGGTCACAGGGCATAGAACTCGTGATGGCCTCGTGAAGCTCACTTGAGTGCCGGTACCGGGGCTGAAAGCCCATCCGCCCTGACCCGCGACCTGGCGGTGAGCGTCTTCGTCGTCTGGCGCGATCGTGTGCTGCTACACAAGCACCGGAAGCTCGGGCTGTGGTTGCCGCCCGGCGGGCACGTCGAACGCAACGAGGTGCCCGACGACGCTGCCGTGCGCGAGGTGCTGGAGGAGACGGGCGTAGCCGTCAGGCTCATCGGACGACCGCCAATAGACGCGCCCGGCCCACGGCAGCTCACGCGCCCACGCGGGGTTCAACTCGAGGACATCGGCCCGGGGCACCAGCACGTGGACCTCGTCTACCTGGCGCGGCCAACGGAACCCTACGATGGCCTGCTCCGGACGGGCGAGGAGGGGCTGGGTTGGTACGACCTGACCGGCGCCACGGCGCTCGGCCTCACGGCTGAGATGAGCGCCTGGGTGAGCCTCGCGCTGAGCGAAGTTGACTGAGGGGGCGGCGCAAGGGCGCTCGTAGCGCGGGGCGGGCGCTACCGGGTATACTCCGTCCGCTGCCGGCCGTGATTACGGCTGCCGGTACCGCCGTTGTCGGGGCGTAGCGCAGTCTGGTAGCGCACCTGGTTTGGGACCAGGGGGTCGCTGGTTCGAATCCGGCCGCCCCGACCACCGTTCGCCCACCGCGAGGCCTCTCGCGCAGCGCGACGGGCACGGGCGTAGTCCGACGCCGAGCGGGAGTAGCTCAGTTGGTAGAGCGACAGCCTTCCAAGCTGTAAGTCGCGGGTTCGAATCCCGTCTCCCGCTCCACTTCATACGCCGGGGTAGCGCGCACCAGTAGCTCAGGGGATAGAGCAGCCGCCTTCTAAGCGGTAGGCCGAGGGTTCGAATCCTTCCTGGTGCACCAATTCCCTGGAGGACAGAGTTCCTGCCGCATGCTATCGGCTTGCGGACAGTTGCCTTGGATGCTAGGTGGGTACCGCGGTGGCCTAGTTGGCTATGCGGGGGCCTTGCACTCCTACCGGGATAAAGCACCTTATCGAGGCGCTCCGCACCTTCTTCTCGGCAGGTAGGCAGGACATTGGCCATAAGCGTCAAGGGTGATAGCCGCGTTCGCGTGCCCTATACGCTCGCCAACTCCTTTGGGGTTTATGCCCATAGCCATTAGCAGCGTCGCGCGAGCATTGCACAGATCGGGGAGCCTAATAGAGCTGTCCAGCCCAGCGCACTTCAACACAGGCTTGAATGAGTCCTTCGGCCGGTCGTCGCCCACACGCCTTCAATATTGGGATGTGGCACGGCGCCTCTCCAGTGGTGAGCTGCACCATGGCGCGCAGCCGCTGTCATTCGGTTAGTTCCGGGCGTGGAGAGGAACGGGTTCAGCTGAGTTGGCCCGCACCCACCTCAGACGGCGCCACGCCGCAGGAGACCGTGGACGCTGGTAAACTGGGCCCGTGTCTGAACTAGTGCGGCAAATCATCTCCCGCGACCACTCATGAGCAATTGCCTAGAGTCTCAAGGCGAGAGCCAAGCCGTCAGCCAATCACATTTGCGTTCGCATAATGGGCTTGCCGCTGGAGGAAATCTTCATCGCGCATCGAATCATCGCGGGGTTGTTGTCGGACGAGCTCGAGGAGCCCGTGTATCTATTGGATCGGGTTCCGGTGGCGGCGCCTGCAGGTTGCATCGTGCCGCTGTGTGACCTGCACCGTGAGGCGATGTGGGAGTTTGGCGAGGATAGTTAGGCCGCCTGTATGAGTCCGGGTTGTGATGGGACGGCTCTTGGTTAGAGAGTGGAGGTTCCAAATCCTGCGGGGATAGGAACCTCCGACATGAGATTACAGGATTAGCGACATCGGCAAGTGTCACCGGTACCGCACGCGCTCATATCCGTCCGAACCGGGTAAGCAACTCTTCGACTGTCGCTCCTTCGAGGATTGCCTTCCGCGCAGCCTCTTCCGCGTCGGCCTGCTCTCTGGCGCGCGGGTAGACCGCTGCCCAATCCTGCTGGGGCACGACCGTTACACCGATCTCATCGGCGACGACTAGATCTCCCGGATTAACGATGATTCCACCGCAAACGACCGGCACGTTGATCCGAATCGGCTCACGGCGCCCAGAGTACGCGGTGTGCGCCGCACGTGGGCTGACGTGGCGTGAGGCAATCGGGAAGTCGAGGAGCTTCGACTCGTCGGTGTCTCGGACAGAGCCATCTACGACTGCGCCCACGACGCCCGCAGCCCACGCCAGGCCGGACATGAGTCCGCCCCAGATCGAAGTACTTGACTCCCCAAACGCGTCGATTACCACTACCTGGCCCGGCTCAGCGATTTCAAAGATGTCCAGGCAGTCAACAATGTCGCCAGGCGTCAGCTTCACCGTGAGCGCATGGCCAATGAACGGCTTGTTCACGCTCCGGAACTTGATGTCAGGGTGCATCACATTTTCACGTTCCTGAGCGTCGGTCATCACGCACGAAATGCTCAGCACGCCCTTAAGCGCAACCAACTTCCCAAGCAGTTCGCGATCGACGCGGGCGTTCGGTTCAATCATCTTGGTCATGCTCGACTCCTTCTGGGGCCAGTTCAACGGATGCCCACGCCTGCTCATTGACAGGCACCGACCATTATGCTACTTTTTATCTACCAAAAGTAGTTTTCATTACGTGAAAATGTGTTGTGCAGAATCCCAGCGTCGATTGATCAGCGCGGGCAGCACCTAGGGAATCATGACCGACGCAACAACTCACCACCGCTCGTCGATTCGCGCCGAAAGCGTTGTCGGTGCGTCTGACGCGGACGGCGTGCTCGCTACAAGCTCGGGGTTCATGCTTGCACGCCGCCTCAGCCAGCTGACCGTCGAGACTGCGCTCGCTCTCCGGGCTCCCAAGTTGCCTGGAGCATTCACGCTCTCGGAAGGCGGCTTTGGGCGGAGTGCGGGAGCGAGGCGGACGGAGGTGGTCCAGCTGGATCTCAATGGGACTGGGGGTCTGAAGCCGCTGAAGGTGCCGTTTGAGCGAAATCCTCTCGCCGAGGCCGGCCAGGTTGACGCGGTTGGTGAGGCTGCATCCCTTGCCGCAATTGCGGACGAGTTGAGCGCCGGGAGCGGCCTGGTGCCCAGCTCGACTCACTGCAGCCGCGGTATGCTCGAGATCGCAAAGGCAGTTGAGGAACTCCACCGAGCAGTCGATTACGCTCCGCGCCTAACACGAGGCACGGCGGGAGTCGACAGCAGTGACCCGTCGACGGCCCCCGGGGTCACCCCATGAGCGCCACGCCTCACGGATCCGACGGTCGCTATAACATCCGCGTCCTGGACAGGGCGTTCCGCATGCTCGAGCTGCTTGCCGAGGGCACCGAGCTCACCCTCACCGAGATCAGCCAGGCGATCGGCCTCAATACGAGCACAACGTTCCGAATGGTCGCGTCGCTGGAGTTTCACCGCTACTTGTCGCGTAACGAGGAGAGCGGCAAGTACACGCTTGGCCTCGCCTGCCTTGAGTTAGCGAAGTCGTTCCAGGCGGCAAACGCCCTCTCTCGGCTAGCCGCGCCTGACCTCGAAGCCCTGCGCGACGACGTACGCGAGACCGTACATCTGGCCGTGCTCGACGGATCGGATGTGGTGTATCTGCAGAAACTGCCGGGCCTCCACGCAATCGGGTTCATGGAGTCTAGCGTCGGCGGGCGCCTCCCCGCTTACTGCACTGGGCTCGGCAAGGCGCTCCTTGCTTATGCCGACCCGGATTACGTGCGTGGCCTAGTCGAGAGAGGGCATGGCGCCCTCGAGCGCTTCACTCCGAACACCATTACCGACGTCGATGAGCTCATGGACCAACTGATGACCATCCGCGAGCGGGGGTTTGCATTTGACTCGGGGGAGCACGAGCCCGACGTCCGCTGCGTCGCTGTTCCCGTCTTTGGCAGGAACGGTGGAATTCAGGCTGCGATCAGCGTAACTGGACCCGCCAACCGAATGGAACCACTCGAAGAGAACTGGGCCGTGATTCACGCGGCACTAGCCACCGCAGCCAAGGTCTCAATGAAGTTGGGTTTCGTTTCGAGCAACCCCCAACGCACCGCCAGTGGAGCGCCGGAGGAGGTGCGCCCGTGACCGACCCCTTCACACGGATCCGCCGGCTCCAGGCGAGCATGCGTCACCACGGTCTGGACGCGATAGTCTGCCGCCTGCCCGAGAACGTCGTCTTCCTCAGCGAGCATTGGCCGATTCACGGAGTGTCCATCGCGGTGCTCGAGCAGGAGGGACGCGCGCACCTGCTGATCCCGGAGATCGAGACTGCCTATGCGAACCCCGACTGGGCCGACGTCGAGGTGTTCGGCTGGTCGCTCGTGAAGGACCGTGACTTGTACGAGGAGGTACGCGAGCGCCTGTCGCGCATCCGTGACGAGCGTGGCCTCTCCTCCGCTTGCATAGGAGTCGAGCAATCTTTTGAGGTGGTGGGGTCCAGCTACCGCGCTGCTGAGCCTATCGTGCCGGCCGCGCCGTGGAACGCTGCGTTGACCGAGGTCTTTCCCTCCGCCACACTCGTGGACTGCAGGCCTGCCGTTATCGACGCTCGCAAGGTCAAAAGTACGTACGAACTCGCCAAGCTGCGCAACGCCAACCGCATTGCCGAGATCGGCATGCAGCGATTCCTAGCTGAGCTGGAGCCGGGAATGACCGAAATCGAGCTCGGCGCCATGATTGAACACGCGATCCGCGCCGAAGGACCCGGCCACGACGGCGCGCGTCTGGTACGCGCGTCAGCCGAGGTATCCGCTGGGCCCCACAACTCCGCCAGAGCAGTCCTGCTCGTGCCCTCAACGGCGTATCGGATTCGGGAGGGGGACCTCGTCATGGTTGAACTCGGTGTTGTCGTCGATGGCTACTGGGCCGACCTGACTTACATGGCGATTGCCGGACGGGAGCCGAGCGCCGAACAACGAGGACTCCACAACACCGTGCTCCGGGCACAGCAGGAAGCTGCCGACCAGATGCGACCGGGCCGCCCATGGTCGGCGCCTGACGAGGCGGCTCGCCGCGTCTTCAAGGACGCTGGTCTGCTCGACCACTTTCCACACATTACCGGGCACGGGATTGGCTTTCGCTACCACGAGTCCGAGCCGCTTCTGGCCCCCGGCGCAGACCAACCACTCGAGGAAGGCATGGTCAGCAGCGTAGAGCCCGGCGTTTACCGTTTCGGCTCCGGCGGGATCCGGATCGAAGACATCGTGGCGGTCGGCGCCCAAGGACCGGAATTCCTGTCTACGCCGCGGGAGCCCTGGTGACGACGCCCACGAACCCGGTGACGCCGCAGATCGTCGCGCTGGGCGAGGTCATGATCCGTGACACACCGCGCGACCTGCAGCGGCTCGAAAGCACCCGCGAGGTCTTCGTGTCCCCGTCGGGGAGCGAGTACACCGTCGCGCTGCTCGCCCGACGCCTGGGTGTCCCCAGTGCCTATGTCACCCGCCTACCGGACAACCCGTACGGCTGGATGATTCGCGACATCGCCCGGGCTCACGATGTCGACGTCTCGGGCTTCGTCTGGGCGCCGGCCTGGGAGCCGATCGGCCGCTACCTCTACGAGCTCGGTCGCGAGCCCCGCCCAAGTTACGGCTGGTACCAGCGTGCCGGCTCGGCCGCTGCGCGGCTCGGGCCGGGCGAGGTCGCCTGGAAGGAATTACTGTCGAGCGCGCGAATCCTGCACACCTCTGGGATTACGTTCGGCCTTGCGTCGCACGCCGGACTGGCCAATAATCCGCTTCTCGCTGCGTTCGAGGAGGCCGTTTCGGCACGCCCAGAGGGGTGCGCGGTCGGACTCGACTTCAATTATAGATCGACGCTGTGGAGTAAGGAGGAGTGCCGCGGCGTCCTTGAGGGTGTGCTTGTGGACCACACGGACATCCTGATGACGTCCCCATATGACATGGCGCAGCACTTTGCCATCGGTTTTGCCACCAAGGCGCCCGAAGACGTGCTTGAACAAGGGCTCACAGCGCCGGAGGACGACGAGTTACACGACTTCTGCTTGCGCGTCCTAGAGCGTTTCGACTTGGACACCGTCGCGGTTACGCTCCGGCAACCCCGGTCTTTCACCGAGCACCTGTGGGAGTCTTGCGCCATGCGTGCGGACGGCAGCTTTGCCCGCTCGAAGACGCCTCGACCGATCCGAGTGTTGGACCGGCTGGGGGGTGGCGACGCGTGGACAGCTGGCTTCTACGCGAGCCTTCTGCAGGGTGACGGTGGTGAGGGTGCGCTCGAAAGCGCAATCGCTTTCGCTGATGCCTCGACGCGTCTCGCTCAGACACTAATGTTCGATCTGGCCGTGCTGCGAGCGGAAGACGTCCGCGCACTCCTCGACGCCGACGAGGCCGGCTATGCGCAGGGCACCATCCGTTGAGCCGCGAAAGGAGGCCCCTTGGAAGCACAGACCCTAGCCGTCCAAAGCTCGACTCAGCTTGCGTCCGTTAGCCCCGTCAACCCGCTGCAATTGCGCTGAAAGGATGTACCAATGAAGAGAATTTCACTCGTACTCAACGTCATGCTCATCCTGGGCTTCGTCATGGCCCAGTCGTACATGCCCCCCGGTAATGCACTCCCACCGGTGCCCCTGGCCGAAGGTGCCCAGGCCACATGCCAAGGCCTGGCTCCAGGAGACAGCATCCGTATCGCCTACATGCCCCCGGCCACCGAGTTCAATTACTACATGGACATCGGGAAGGGCATCAAGGCGCTGGCGGCGGAGCGCGGCGTCGATACCTTCATGTTGGCGCCGCAGAGCGGCTCTGATATCGCCGGGCAGATGGGGATGATTCAAGACGCTATTACGCAGGGCGTTGACGCGATCATTCTCTCCACGCACGACGAGAACGCCGCCGCCCCTCTCGTGCAGCGCGCCGTCGAACAAGGCATCGCAATCATTATCGTGAACTCCGACATCGCCGACTTCCCAACCCCTGTGCACGGCGTCGTCGGCTACTCACAACGCGGCGGAACTTTCGAAGAGGGCCAGTACCTGATAGGCCTTGTCGACGGCAAGGCGAAGGTCGGCGTGCTCGAAGGCCTGCCCGGCTACCACTCTACTGAGCGTATCGGTGGCTTCCTCGATGCGTTCGCCGAACAGCCCGGCATGGAGATCGTCACGTCACTGCCTACCGAGTGGAACGTCGAGACCGGCAACAAAGCGATGATGGACCTCCTGCAGGCACACCCTGAAGTCACGATGGTCGTGACGGCTAACGACTACATCGCGCTCGGAGCCGCTGCGGCCGCTCAGGCGCTCGGCCGCAGCGATGTGATCATCGCGGGCAACGACGGTGACCCAGCAGGCCTAGAGGCCATCGCACAGGGCCGCATCACATCGACCGTCAACACCCAACCGGTTGAGATGGGCAAGGTCGCGCTACAGGTTGCCATAGACTGCCTCAACGGCGTGTACCCCGGCGGCTGGACCGAAACGCCTTCAGTGATTGTCGACAAGTCGAACGTCAGCGAATACCTTGGACAGTAGTCCACGCACTTACGACGGTAGGACGCCAGTTGGCGTCCTACCCCATCACGCCGGAGGCCGGATGACGGAATCTGGAGCCTACCCCCCCCTGTGGCGCCTGGACGGAGTCAGCAAGCGGTTCTATTCGGTGCGCGCTCTTACCGGCATCGACGTGGTGTTCCCTAGGGGTGAGGTGCACGCCCTCGTCGGTGAAAACGGCAGCGGCAAATCCACGCTCGTCAAGTGCCTGGCCGGCGTCCATCGGCTGGACGAGGGCGCCCTCTATCACGACGGATCCCACGTGACCCTTGGCCACCCGCTTGACGCCCGGGCCCACGGGGTGGCGACCATTTTCCAAGAGTTCTCGCTCGTGCCGACCCTCAGCGTGGCCGAGAACGTATTCTTGGGCCGGCAACCGGTAATGCACGGCCCGTGGGTTGACTGGGACCGCATGCGCGAAGAGACGAGCCGCGCGCTAGGCGAGCTAGGCTCCACCACCGATCCAGACACGATTGTCGGACATCTCTCTGTGGCTGATCAGCAACTCGTCGAGATTGCAAAAGCCATCTCCCTAAACTCCACTCTCCTGATCCTCGATGAGCCCACCGCCGCCTTGGGATATCAGGAGACGGAACGGCTTCTCGGGCTCGTCCGCGATTTGGCGCGCCAAGGTAAGGCGATCCTTTACATTTCGCACCGGCTCGACGAGGTTTTCCGTGTAGCGGACCGCATCACCGTCCTCAAGGACGGTAGGTTGGTGGCCACCAAGCCGATTCAGGACGTCGACATGAACTCCGTCGTACACATGATGGTCGGCCGCGACATCGAGCAACATTATCCGAAGCAGTCCTCTAAGACCAACCGCGTCCGCCTGGCCATCCGTGCCCTGACGACTGAGCGGGGTGTGGACGGGGTGAGTTTCGATGTGTGCGCGGGTGAGGTATTCGGGTTGGGCGGCATGGTGGGCGCAGGTCGCACCGAGATCGCCCGCGCCCTCTTCGGACTCGACCGCGTCGCATCGGGCAGCATTGAACTCGACGGTACACCGGTTTCCATCGGCAATCCCGACGAGGCGATCGCGGCCGGAATCGGGCTGGTTCCCGAGAACCGCAAAGCTGATGGACTCTTCTTCAACTTCGACGGGCCCCGCAACATCACGACGTCCAAGTGGTCGCGCATCATGCGCGGGTTGGTCTTCGACCTGGCGCGCGAGCGAGAGGTCGGGCGAAGCTACGTCGACTCGCTCAAGATCACTCCCACCGCCATGAGCACCTCCGTGCGCTTCCTCTCCGGAGGAAACCAGCAGAAGGTGGTAATCGCCCGCTGGCTCTATTCCGAGGCAAAGGTGCTGATCCTTGACGAGCCCACCCAGGGCATCGACGTCGGGGCCAAGCTCGACGTTTACGGCGTGATCAACGACCTTGCCGCGCAGGGCGTGGCTATAATCCTAATCAGCTCGGATTACCCCGAACTCCTCGCGATGAGCGACCGGATTGCCGTCATCCGTAATGGCACCGTGGTGACCATCTTGCCTGCCGACGAGATGACCGAGCACCGTCTCATCGCTATCGCCTCGGGCGCCGAAGTACCTCCCGAGCCGCCCCACCCCGCCAACCGAAGGGCCACCGCATGAGGCAGCGGCTGCTTAGCTCCAACGTGATTGGTCCCTTCGCAGCGCTAATTCTTGTCGTGATCGTGGTGAGCCTGACGACGGACCGGTTCTTATTACCGCAGAACCTGTCGAACGTCACTCTCCAAGTTAGCAGCGTGGCCTTCGCAGCAATCGGAGCAACGCTGGTAATCCTCGCCGGTGGCATCGACTTGAGCCCCGGGGCCGTACTCGCGCTCTCTAGCTGCACGTTGGCGATTCTGGTCAAGACATTGGGCTGGCCGATCGAGGTGGCGATTCCCGTCACGCTCATGCTGGGTGCGTTGCTAGGGCTGATTAATGGCCTGCTGAGCACTTACCTCCGCATCCCATCCTTTGTGGCGACCCTCGCGACTCTCACGATCTATCGCGGCCTGGCCTTCTTGATCACCGGCGGAACTCCCATCTTTTCTATCTCGCCCAAGCTGCGCCCCCTCTTCTACTGGTCGTTTCTGGGCATCCCGCTGCCCGTTTACTACGTGGTCGTGGCGTTCGGCCTCACCGCTCTATTCCTTCGGTACACCGTGCCTGGCCGCGCCATTTACGCTGTGGGCGGCAATGAATCGGCCGCCCGCTTCACTGGAATCAAGGTGAACCGGACGCGCATGCTCACCTTTGTGATTGCCGGCCTGACGGCGGCCGCGGCGGGCGTCCTTACCACCGCGCGCCTGGACTCCGGGTCGCCAAACTACGGCGTCGGCCTGGAGTTGCAGGCGATCGCTGCTGCAGTAATCGGTGGCGCAAGCCTGGCCGGGGGCTACGGCAGCATCATCGCCACGCTCTTTGGGGCCCTGATCGTCGCCGTGGTCCAAAACGGCCTAAACCTCAACGCTGTCCAGGCATCCTGGCAGCAGATTACGCTCGGCACGATCATCGTTCTTGCGGTCGGCCTGGACATGTGGCGCAAGGATCTCGGTGCAGCGCTCCGCCGGCTGTTTCGCCGGCCCGGGCAGAAAGGATCAACATGAGCAAGCCATATCCCCGCGCGTTCTCGCATATCGGCCTCTCGGTCAGCGACATCGACCGTTCGTATAAGTTCTACACAGAGGTCCTCGGGTTCTACACCATCATGCCCCCAACCGAAGTCGAGCAGGACGACAGCGCAATCGGAATAATGTGCGACCGCGTGTTCGGTGCAGGCTGGGGGCGGTTCAAGATTGCTCACCTGTCAACCGCCGATAAGGTTGGAATTGAGCTCTTCGAGTTCCCGGACAACTACCCTCCCCAGAACAACCTCGAGTATCGCAAGCTCGGCATATTCCACTTCTGCATCCAGGATCCAGACATCGAAACGCTGGCCAAGAAGATCGTGGACGCAGGCGGCAAGCAGCGTATGCCGATAAGCGAGTACTATCCCGGCAAGAAGCCGTATCGAATGGTCTACTGCGAAGACCCGGATGGCAACCTCCTCGAGCTGTATTCACACAGCTATGAACTTACCTACTCCCCCGGCGCCTACCAGCATCAGCTCGACGAGTAAGGAGGAGCCGTGACCGTTCGCCGCGCCAGGATCGTCATCAGCGACTACGACTATGGCGACGTGGAAGTGGAGCGCGCGATTATCGAGGGTGCCGGACACGAGCTGGTTGCCCTCCAGTGCCGTACCGATGAGGAGCTCGCCAGAGAAGCTGCGGGCGCTGTAGGCATCCTCTGCCAATACTGCCGCGTCGGCGCGAAGACAATCCAAGCGATCGACTCGCTGCGGCACATCGCCCGCTACGGCGTCGGCGTGGACATCGTGGACGTGGCCGCGGCTGCCGAGCGCGGCGTCCTCGTGACCAACGTCCCGCACGACTACTGTCTAGACGAAGTCGCCGATCACGCCATGGCGCTGATGCTCGCTCTGACCCGCAAGCTCCGTGTTTACGATCGCGCCGTCCAGGACGGAGTCTGGCACTGGCAAAGTGGCCGCCCGCTATACCGGCTTCGCGGCAGCGTGATGGGCATATTGTCGCTGGGCAACATCGGTCGCGCAATCGCCGCCCGCGCTCAGGCGTTCGGGTTTGAGGTGATTGCCCACGACCCCTACGTGAATGACGGCGTGTTCAATGAGACTGGCGTCGAGCGCGTGTCGTTCGACGCGCTCCTCCGGCGCTCGGACGTCCTGATGAACCAAGTACCGCTCACCAAAGAAACGCGAGGACTGATCGGTGTCGACGAGCTGAGATCCATGAAGCCGACCGCCTACCTCGTCAACACTGGCCGCGGGCCCACCGTCGACAACCAGGCCCTCCGCGAGGCGCTCGACGATGGGCGGCTCGCAGGCGCGGCGCTGGACGACCTAGAGGAGGAGCCAGCCAAGCGGCGCGACTGGACGCCGACCGAGAGTCCCCTAGTCGGACATCCCAAGGTTATCGTCACGCCACATGTGGCGTACTACTCGGAGGCGTCCATCGAAACAGCCCGGAGCTTCGCGAGCGAGGAGATCGTGCGCGTCCTCGCGGGCAAGCCGCCGCGGACGCCTGTGAACCCGAAGTAGGTCTGGCCGGCGAAGCATGCCGGACGTCACTATCAATATCGTCGGCCACTCGACAAGCTGGGCCCCTCGCGCACTTAGATGCACCTCGCGGAACTGTGCGAACTCGACTGGTGCCGTGATCGATGGTGGCGGTTCCCACGCGCTAGGATCTCTCAGCACAGCGCCGCCTCCGCCTCGACCGCCAGGAAGCGGCGCGGTTTGCAGAGGACCAGCAGGTTGACTTCGGCCGAAAGAATCCAGCTTCCCCAAGCTTTGGACGAAGCGGGTGAGGACGTAGTCGAGCAACGGAACGCTGCTGTACGGTCGCCAGTATGCGGGCACCCGAGATCGACCGCAATCAGGGTGCGGCGCACAGACACAATCGACCATCGCGAGGTGGGGCACTATGAGCGCCAAATAGGAGTCGCACGTGGCCTTGCCGCTACGGCGGTGGTAGTCCAGCTAGAAGCCAGCCTCGGCCGCCTGTACGTGACGGTTGGCGTCGACGTTTCGGTGCATGTTGCTCACAGCAATGCAGGGGAGTCATAGCGCTCTCGATCAGGAACCTGGCCTAGGCTCCAAGCCCAACGTGCCGCCAGTGGTGTGAAATGCAAAGTCGCGCCCACAGGGAGCAGGGCGTACGGAGCTGCTGCAGGAACGCCCGCATCTCCATGCTGATCGCGCCGCCAGCATTGAGCCACGGCTTCATCACATCGCCTCCAAATCGGTGAGGATCGGCGCGAGCGCCTGCTCGACCCGCGCGCGCTCGTCGTCGCTCAGGTCGGCGAGCGGCGTGCGGACTGGGCCGAGGTCGACGCCGCGCAGCCGTATCGCGGTGCGCGTCGCCATCAGGTAGGGGTGCGCACCGAATAGCTTGCGCAGGGTGTGGATGCGCTCAGCCCAAGGCGCGAGGTCAACGCCATCTTCGAAGGCCCGGGTCGCGCCCACCACCACGTCGGGGAAGGTGTTAGCCATACCTGAGGCGATCCCCGAGGCGCCGGCCTCCAACCCTTCGAGCAGCGTGGTGTCGCTGCCCATCAGGAAGTCGAGGTAGGGGACCGCCACTCGGACCGCCCGCAGGTACGAAAGGTCCTGCGAGCTGTCCTTGATGCCGACGCACACCCCCTCGACCGCGAGCGCCGTGACGGTGGCGACGGGGATGCTGAAGCGAGTGTAGCGCGGGATGTTGTAGAGGTAGATCGGCCCGCCGAAGGCGTCGGCGACGCGACGCGCTAGCTCGGCGAAGGCCGGCTCGGTGATTGGGAAGTAGTAGGGGGGCAGCAGCGACACGTCGCTGGCGCCGACGCGTGCCGCGTGGGCTGCCAGCCTCAGGACTTCGTGGGCGACGGTGCCGCCGACGTTGGCGACCACCCGTCGTCCTTGCGCGGCAGCGACGTGCGCCTCGAGTACATGTTCGCGCTCATCGACCGCCAGCGAGGCGAACTCGCCGTTAGTCCCGAGCGCTAGGAAGCCATCGACGCCATGGCCGATCAGAAAGGCCAGGTAGTCAGGTAGGCGCTCGAGCGCGAGGCTGCCGTCGGGTCCAAACGGCGTCAAGGTGGCAGCGAGGACGGGGTGCTTCACTATGCGGCCTCCGGTCCGCGCATGCGACGCAGGTAGTAGTCCCGGTCGTCGCTCCGGACCCACCGGTCGAGCCTGATGCCCCCCAGGCGCGCGGGCAGGCCCCCGACGAGTAACGCGGTCGGTTCGTCGAAGATAATCACGGTATGCAGATCGTGACACTGGTTGGCCGGCTTGTCTCGGAAGAATCCGGTATCGACGTTCGCCGGCGGGTAGACGGTATTGACATTCACGCCGGTGCCGCAGGCATCGACCACAATGGCGTATGTGAACGTCTCCAGCGCCGCTTTCCGGCAGCAGAGCGAGGAGGCGACGATGAACCATCGCTTGGAGCTGCGCCCCAACCATTTGTTGGTGCCTGCGTAGTACGTGTCCTGCGCGTCCAACTAGCCATGGTTCTCCGCCTCAAACTCCCCCTACAATTCCTGCTCCTCATTGGCCTACTCGTGCGTCACCAAGCTGCGCCTCGGTGAGTATCAAACCATCTTGCGCTACATTAGCCGAGGACGCCTTGGGTCTGAGCATTATGGTGACTAAGTCGTTACGCATCCAAATCTAGAGCGCCCCCGAAGGTTGCACTTTCAGGGCGACCTCTTCCAGGCCGTTAGTGGCGCGCACCGGCCACCAGGCTGGTTGCGCGATGGCCAGCCGCGAGGCGACCACCTTGGTCTCGGATTGCGGGCCCTGACTCTTGTCGGAGTTCCATACGTGTTGCTCTGGGTGACCAACTCGGCATTGTACGAGCCGATGGCCGATTCCCTGAAGGAGTAGCATGTAGAAGAGTCACCCCGCCAGTCCGCGCTGGGTACCTGTCGGGTACCAATGGGCCCAAGCTGGCCGTTATGGCCCTATCTCAATCGAACTTCAACTCCAGGTTAGTGCGTCTAGAACGATGCATTCGTACCCATAGAGCCTGAACCTGAGCATAGAACTAATAAGCGGTAGGCCGAGGGTTCGAATCCTTCCTGGTGCACCAATTCCCCGAGGCGCGGGCTCTTCGAAATGCTCTAGAGCTCGCCACTCGTCCGACTGGACGTCGCGCATGGCCCGGGCGAACAAGAAGGAATGCTTCACGGTTCAGGCAACTACTACTCGTTCAGTCCTCGGTGAACAACGCGCCACCATCGATACGCGAAAGGTCCACTCACGACTGTTGATCTACGGGCGGCGCCCGGCGCGCGCCCCTGGGAGCGGCAATCACCCCTGAGCAAGCCTGCGCCGCCAATGGGGTGCCTTGGACCCATTTGTATCAACTATGGCGCCCTACTGAGCAGTCCAGGATCGTATCGCCACCATATGCCATAGTTACACTGTAACGATCCTCTTGACAACGGAACCCTGAGAAGCGCACTATATGCACCGAAACGGAGGAAATGGAATGGCTTCACGCCCAGTGGACGCCCTCATCCGCCACTTTGCCGCACCAGCAAGACTCGCGCGGCTCACCCTTCTAGGCTGCTTCCTTGCGCTGGGCTTTGCCCACGCCGCTGCAGACGTCAGCGTCGAGTTCATGAACGGCGCTCTCACGGCTCCGCAGACCTTCGCGGGCACCGGGTACCATTCCATCGCACTGGTCAACAGCAGCGACCAGCTCGCCACTTTCAGTTTGGTTCGCCTACATCCTGGGACGAGCCTGGGTGACTACACGAAGGCGAACGATGCCCTCAACCAAACCAAAGACGGCGACGGCGACGCCGCGGTGGCAGCCACGAAGGCGCTGTTGGCGCTAGCCGACGCCCTAAGCGGCACGGACGTGAAGCCGCACGCCGAGATCACCATGTACACCGACCTCCAAGCCGGGACGTACGTCGCTTCAGCCCTCCCCGCTGACGAGCAAGGACCCACGGGTCCGACGGTCTACGCTCTGTTCATGGTCACGGAGTCAGGCAGCCCAGCGGCAGCACCCGAGACCCCTTACGTCGTGCACTTCTCGGACTTCGCCTACGACTTCCCGGCCACTATCGAGGCGGGCACGAACCTCTGGCAGATCAGCAACACGGGCGAACAGCCTCATATCGCGGTCTTCTTCAAGCTCCTACCCGGCAAGACGCAGTCCGACCTGGTGGCGGGCCTGAGCGACGAGACGGGCGAGAGCGGCCCACCACCCTTCGATACCGATATGGTCTTCGAATTGGAGGCACTGTCCGCGGGCCAGACCGTCTACCTGCCGCTCGACTTCGCGCCGGGCAACTGGGTGGCCGTCTGCTTCGTGCAGGACCTGGACGATCCAGAAGTGATGCACGCCATGGAGGGAATGATCCAGGAGTTCGCGGTCAACTGAGCCGGTCGACTTACACGCGGCGAAGATGGCCGTGAACGTCCTGTTCCTCTGCAGCGGCAACTCCTGTCGCTCGATCATCGCTGAGGCAGTGTTCAACCACCTTGCCCCCGCCGGTTGGAAGGCGATGAGCGCCGGCAGCCAACCGACGGGGCAGGTGCATCCGCGCACGCTGGCCTTGCTGGAACGCTCGGGAATTGCGACCGAGGGTCTGCGAAGCAAGTCCTGGGAAGGTCTACCTGAGGCGCCGGACATCGTCATCACTGTTTGTTCCAGCGCCGCTGGCGAGGCCTGCCCCTCCTATCTAGGACCGGTGCCGCGCGCGAACTGGGAAGTGGAAGACCCGGCGCGCGTGACGGGCGCCGATGCAGAGATCGACGCCGCGTTCGCCAGCGCCTACCTCGTCCTTCGGGCGCGCATCGAAGCCTTCCTGACCCTGCCCCTGCGCGAACTCTCGCACGACCGCGAACTGCTGAAGACCGAGCTCGATCGCGTTGGCACGCTTCTCGGTTGATCGGCCTCTCGACTGCCGAAGAACACAACTGTTTGTCCGTTCACAGCCTGCCTGTCGCAGAAATCCGTCCAGGAGATCAACTCGTGACCCAAGGCGAAGTCTCCCGAAACTAAACTCCGTCGGCTTGCTTGTTGAGAACACCCCGCACGTACAGGTGTCTGACCAGCAGCAGGATGACGGCCGCCAGCGGGGTGGCCACAAGTACCCCTAAGAAACCGAACAGTTTGCCCATCACTATCAGCGCTAGCACGAGTATGGCCGGGGGGATCTGCACGGCGCGGCGCTGCACCAGCGGCTGGATCACGTTGCCTTCGAGCTGCTGAACCACGAGGAAGGCCACGGCGGCCCACACCCCCGTCCATACCCCGTTCGTGAACCCGATGAGTACTGCCGGGATGGCGGCCATTAGCGGTCCGAAGAACGGAATGAGGTCGAGCAGGCCGGCGATGATCCCAAGCGCCAGCGGAAATGGCACGCCGGCCAGCGTGAGGCCGACTGCCGTGAACACCGCGACGAAGAACATGGCGATCGACTGTCCGATGAGCCACGCCTGCAGGGTGGCGATCACTTCACCAAGTAGCGTCTTGACGCGCCCCTCGAACTCGCTTGGCACGAGGCGCAGTAGACCGCGCTGGTACGCCCCGGGCGTTGCCGCCAGGAAGACCCCGATCACCACGATGAAGACCGCGTCGGCAATGCTGCTGACCGTTATGGACACGGTGCTACCGACCCCAGCGAACACGCTGCCCGCTTCACCCGATAGGGCCGCCGTGTCGGGCAGGCTCGTCAGCAGGGTATTGCCCCACGAGGTGCGCTCGAGCGCGGCCCTCAGGTCACCCAGCAGCGTGGGCAACCTGACGAACAACTCGTTCAACTGTGCTATCACCGACGGCAGGAAGAGCAAGCCTCCCAGAACGACGGCGCCGGTGAGCACCGCGATGGTCACGAACAGGGACCACCCGTGCGGCAAGCGGGTGACGCGGCGCACGCCTCCGGCACAGGCGTCGAAGAAGACGGCGACGATGAAGCCCGCGAAGCCGATCAGCATTACGTCCCGGATCTGCCACGCCAGCAGTAGCAGCACTATGCTTGCCAGCGAGACGCCGACGGTATAGAGGACACGCCGCTGGAAGTTCAGCCTCATCCGCTCCTTACGCCAACCCGGCGGTGCGCAAGTCTACGCTCTGCCGGGGCCGGCGCTTGGGTCGCATGCACGGCACACGCCTTCCAAGCCACTAACTCCGCTCCTTACAACCCCTCGCAACGCTAGAGGCTCTGGCGGAAGTACTCGTTCGTCTCCTCGTCGGGGCTCCACACGAAGCAGCCCTTGGCTCCTCGCGACATCAGCGTGCGGTAAGTGTTCTTGACGATCTCGTCGGCCGCTCTCATCGCTGCGGCGGGATCCTGCTTGTAGCGCTTCTTGAAGCCCCTCAGCGTAGAGTCCTGCGGGGAACGGGCGAAACCGTCCGTCACCACCTCACCACCGCGGACGAGGAAGTCGGGGCCGACGATGACTCCGACGTAATCGAGCTCCAGCCCCTGGCAGGTGTGGATGCAGCCGACCTGCTCCACGGAGTTGGGTTGCAAGATCCAGAGGCTCCCGTCTACGTCCAGATTCCACTGAGCGTGGAAACCGTGCTCGGGGAACTCGATGTCGAACGCCTCTGGGTCCTTCTTGCTGCGCCAGTCCCAGCAGTAGCCCGCTACCATCCGCGACTTGTTGTTGGCGAGGTTCTCGGTGACGATCAGCTCACGCAACTCCGCCGGCGAGTCGACGACCCGGAAGTCGTAGTCGCTGCCCGCCAGGTGCGTGTTGGCGGTGCGCCGCACCCACAGCGTGTGATCCAGCCAGGCAAGGTAACCATCCGAGCCGTTGCAGCGGAACTGCGACTCGAGCTTCCCGTAGGTCAGGCACGCGCCCGCCGCTTGCGCCCACATCTCGATCTCTCCAACGCGACCGATGTCGTCGAGCGCTATGCGTTGCGACTCGTCGATGAAGAACACGGAGCACCGGGCCGCGTCGATGATCTCCTTGACCTGATTCTCGCCCCGGTTCTTGAACATGCCCGACTTGGCGTTGAGGCGGTGCGCCTCGTCTACTACCAGCGTCTGGAACGTGTCGGGCCCGGCGTCGTGATACGCGCCTGAGCCCTTGAACAGGTTGTTGATGCGCGTCTTGCGCAGGCTGCCCGACAACTTCGAGGCATAAACGGCGCGAGGCGCGGCGTTCTTCGTGACGTACTGCACGACCTGGCCCCTGTTCGTCAGCTCGACCAGCAGGTTGATGGCCACCACCGATTTCCCCGTACCCGGACCACCCTCGACGATGTAGACCTGCTTCTGCCCCGTGCTTCCTTGCTCGGCGAGGTCGAGCGCGGTCTCGTAAACCACCTTCTGATCGTCTATCAGCCGGAACTCGGGCCGGCCGGCCAGCAGTTCCGCGAGGTGATCCGCCAGCGACTTCGACGGTCGGATCCGCCCGTTCTCTATCCGGTAGAGGAGCTCCTTGTCGTCGCCGTAATGGACGAAGCGCTGGATGAAGCGTTGCAGCTTGAACACGTCGTCTCGCAGAAAGACGGGCGCCTTGCTCGTCCACGGCTCGTAGAACGGCAGTTTCAGGGCGGGCGAGTTGCTGTTGTGTAGGTAGGCGCACGCCTGAAGCGTGACGTCATCGTCCTGAACGGTCGCGTTGTAATCCTGCAGCAGCTCGGCGTACGTCCAGGCCTGGTAAGAGGGGTGCGCCATCTCCCTGACGGCGCCGCCCACGAACGTGGCGACCACGCCGTCCTTGGCGGTGCAGGCAACGTCGGTCCACTGCTTGAGCTCGACGATCACGGCGGTCTCCGGGCGGAGCGGCGCGCGGCCCTGTCCGGCGATGATGAAGTCGATGCGCTTAGCCGTCTGCGGGATGGTGAACTCGATGGCAACCCCCGCGTCGTCGGGAATGGTCGGCACGTCCAGCACGTTCTTCATGAACTGCAGCGAGTTGTTCCAGGCGGCCACCTCGGAACCCGAAACGGTCCTGCGGCCGGCCCGAG
Source organism: Truepera sp. (assembly GCA_032027045.1). NCBI lineage: Bacteria > Thermotogati > Deinococcota > Deinococci > Trueperales > Trueperaceae > Truepera > Truepera sp. The sequence goes on from JAVSMU010000001.1 coordinate 1,489,882, forward strand.
CGCCGAACCCTTCCTGCACCTTCGCCACGATCAGGTTCGAGTTGACGTGGTCGATGAACTCGGTCTTGGAAGCGGTGTAGACGAGCATCGTCGGTTCCCCCGGTGAAGCGCGAACTGGTCGCTCGCCCGGAGTATACGGCCCGCCGAACTCCCGCGGCTGCGCTAGGGCGTTAAGCTGGCCCGCGTGCAGGCAACCACCGTCCGCTCGAGGCTCCTACTGACCGGCACGTCCCTCACGGCGCTGCTGTTCCTCGCTCACTTCTTCAACGACTTCTTCTCCGGAACCCTCGCGGCCCTCCTGCCTACACTGCAGTTGCGCTTCGGCGTCGGCGAAGTGACGCTGGCCTTGTTCGTCGCCACACTCTCGTTCAGTTCGTCGGTGCTGCAGCCGCTGTTCGGAGCGGTGGCCGATCGCCTCGGTAGGCGGCTGGTGGCCGCGCTGGGCGTCGCCACCTCGTCGGCGGTGCTGAGCCTCATCGCCATCGTGCCCTCCCCCACCCTGCTGGTCCCCCTGCTCCTCATCGGGGGCCTCGGCTCCGCGGCGTTCCACCCTGCCGCTACCACCATCGCGAGGCAAGCCGCCGGCAAGAAGCGGGGCCTGGCCCTTGGCGTGTTCAGCGCCGGCGGCACCGTAGGCATGGCGTTCGGACCGCTGGTCATCGGGGCGTTCATCATCGGCGGCGGGTTGAGCTACACACCGCTACTGATGATCCCGGGCATCGTGTTGGGTGCGCTGCTTTATCTGCTGCTCCCTCCCGTCGCGCCTCAGAACGGCGCCAACCGCGCCAAGCTCTTCGACCTGGAGCTCTTCAAGGGGCCCGTGGGACGGCTCTGCCTGGCCGGCGTGCTGCGCTCCATCTCCTGGATTGCCATCATCAACGGCGCGCCCCTATGGCTCGTGCACTCGAAGGGCCTATCCGCCACCAGCCCGATCGTCTTCTGGACCATCACCGTCTTCACGCTCTCCGGGGCCGCCGGAGGCATCCTGGCGGGGCTGATCGAGCACCGCTTGTCCCGCCAGGCACTGGTAACCGGAAGCATGCTCCTCGCCACCCTTCCGCTCGCGCTCTTCCTCGTGAGCACGCCCGGAACCGTGCCCTACTTCCTGGCGCTAGTGCTATCCGGTGTGTTCGTCAACGGTGGACTACCCATCATGGTGGTCGCCGCGCAGGACGCGGCGCCTCACGCCGTGGCAACGGCGTCGGGCATGATGATGGGCCTAACGTGGGGGACGGCCGGCGTGCTCTACCTTGGCGTCGGCGCGCTCCAGAACGCCATCGGGATGAACGCGGCCATGTGGCTGAGCCTCATACCGTTGGTCCCGGGCGCCCTCGTCGCGTACCGCGTCCTACGGGCGCGGCCCGCCGCGGGCTGATAAGCACGCCCCCTGCATCGGCCGGGGTAGCCAAAAGGCACCCTGGCGCGGTAAAGTTCCGTTCGGCCTGGCGAGATAGTAGGCTCGTAGGCGCCTGCGTGGTGGGTGTAGCTCAGCTGGTTAGAGCACCGGATTGTGGTTCCGGGTGTCGTGGGTTCAAGTCCCATCATCCACCCCAACCACCGGGATCAGGCCCGGCAGCGAGGGTGGGCCCGCGTCGGCGACCCGCCCTCGCCGTCTGTTCGCGAACGACCGTCGGCCCAGACGGGGCTATGGGCGCCTCCGCGCGAGGATGGCGGAACTGGTAGACGCGCTAGACTTAGGATCTAGTGGCTTTGCCGTGCGGGTTCAAGTCCCGCTCCTCGCACCATCGCGGCAAGCCACGGGCTTGCCGCTCACTTTTGGCGCGCCGTTCCCGCAGTAGTGGCGCGAAGCAGGACTCCGCCCCGGGCGGCCGACCGCTGGGCATCAGCAACGGAACGAGGAGAAGCATGGAAGCCAGACTCGTAGAGAAGCAGGGCGTCAACGTCACGGTGAACGTGCGCGTGGACGCCGCCACGGTGGACGCCGCCTTCGAGCGTGTGCTCACGAACCTCTCCCGCACCGTGAAGGTGCCCGGCTTCCGGCCCGGCAAGACGCCACGGGGCGTGATCGAGAAGCGCGTGGGCGAGGAGGCGATCGGGCAGGAAGTGCGCGACTCGCTGCTCGACGAGTCCTATCCCGCCGCCATGAAGGAACTCGAGCTCTACCCGATAGACGCCCACTTCCACGCCGAGGGCGCCGTGCGCGGCCAGGACTACGAGTACGTCGTACACGCCGACGTCTACCCGGACGTGGAACTTCCACACCTCGCGAACATCACGCTCGAGGCAGAGGCGGCGGTCGTAAGCGACGCCGACGTCGAAGAGGCCATCGGGCGCCTCAAGCTCGAGAACGCCACCCTCGTGCCCGTCGACCGTCCGGTCGAGGACAACGACTGGGTGTTGGTCGCCCACGTGACGGGTGACGACGAGGCGGACGAGGCCTCCACCTTTCCGGTGCACCTGGACCGCGCCGGCGACGAACTCAAGGGACAGCTACTCGGCAAGGTCGTGGGCGACGTGGTCGACGTCGTGCTCACCGATCAGGACGAGGAGGGCAACCCGACGACTTCCAACTTGAAGCTCAGGGTCGTCGACGTCAAGGGCAAGGAGCTGCCGAGCAGCGAAGCCGAGTTGGCCATCCAGCTCGGCTTCGAAGACGCCGGCGAGTTGACCAAGCGCGTCCGGGAGAGCCTCGAGGCCGACGCGCGGCGGACCACGCAGGACGCGCGCCGCGACGAGATCGTCGAGAAGCTGGTGGCGGGCGCCACACTCGACCTGCCCGGTAGCCTGGTGCGCCGCAGGCAGCGCACCCTCCTGCAAGACCTCGCGCACGACCTCAGCCACCAGGGCGTGACCCTGCAGCGCTACCTCGATCGCTTGGAGGAGCGCGGCAAGCGTGAGGAGTTCGAGGCCGAGTTGACGGCGTCGGCCGAGAAGGGCGTGCGCCGCGACCTGGTATTGGAACGCCTCATGGAGCTTCGCGGCACCGAGCTTTCGGACGCCGAGTACCAGGCTGCCCTCAAGCAGCTGGCGCAATCGCGCGGCGTGGACGTCGGGCGCCTGGAGCACGACCTCGGGGAGGATTACCTCGCCAACTACCGCTTCTTCATGCGGCGCGACAAGGCCCTGCGAGACTTCATAGCGGAGCTTAGCGGCGAGGCGGTGCCGGAGCCCGACGAGGACGACCTGTCGGAGGCTGCCGAAGTCGCCGCCGATGCCGCCGACCTGGCCGAGGACGAGACTTACGGCGAGGAGGGCGGCGAGCCCCACGACCACGGTGACGAGGCCCAAGAGAGCTAGCGCCTGGCCCGTCGCAGAGCCTGACCTCTCGCAACGAACGCCTGTCCCCTCGCAGCGCGTGTCCCCTCGCAACGCCTGTCCCCTCGCAACGCCTGTCCCCTCGCAGCGCCTGTCGTCTCGCAAAGCGCCTGGCGGCAAACTCGGCGCTCGCTAGTAACCCGGCGCGGGCGGCCCGTACGGCTACCGCAGCGGTGCCGCGCAGCCCCCGTTGCAGGCCGGCAGACGCCGGCAATGGCGCCGCCGGTGCTACTCTGGACGCATAATGCCGTTGATCCCATACGTCATTGAGCAGACCGGGCGCGGAGAGCGCACCTACGACGTCTTCAGCCGCTTGCTCAAGGAGCGCATCATCTTCCTCGGTTCCGCCATCGATTCCGAGGTCGCCAACGTCGTCACCGCCCAGCTCCTCCTGCTCGACTCGCAGTCGAGCGAGCAGCCCATCAACCTGTTCATAAACAGCCCGGGTGGCGAGGTTTACGCCGGCATGGCCATCTACGACGTCATGCAGTTCATCTCGGCGCCTGTTCACACGAACTGCGTGGGCATCGCCATGTCGATGGGTTCGCTGATCCTCACGGCCGGCGCCAAGGGGCACCGGGTGGCGCTGCCGCACAGCCGCATCATGATTCACGCCGGGTCGGCTGGGTTCCCGCGCTCCAGCCTTCCGGACCTCGAGGTCCAGGCCCGCGAGTTCCAGGACATCAGGGGCATGATGGAGCAGGTCTACGAGACCCACACGGGGGTCTCGATAGAACAGCTCAGGCGCGACATGGACCGCGACTACTTCATGTCACCCAAGCAGGCCCTCGCCTACGGACTCATCGACAGCGTTGTCGAGCCCCGTATCTCCGGCCGCTTCGAAGGCCAGCAGGAACCCTGATGACCGCCACCCACTGCAGCTTCTGCGGGCGCTCGCACACCGAGGTGCGCTTCCTCATCGCCGCCCCGGGCGGCGGGGCACACATCTGCGACCAGTGCGCCGGCCGCGTGCATAACGTGGTGGAGGGCGCGGCCGCCGCGGCAGCACCCGAGTTCCAGCCCCTCACGCGCGCCCCGCGCGAGATCAAGCGAGAGCTGGACGCGTACGTCGTCGAGCAAGAGGCCGCCAAGCGCGCCCTGGCGGTGGCCGTGTACAACCATTCACGGCGCATCGCCAACCCCAACTCGGAGTTGCAGAAGAGCAACGTCCTCCTGATCGGACCGTCGGGCACGGGCAAGACGCTTCTCGCCCAGACGCTGGCCCGAACCCTCGAGGTGCCTTTCGCGATCGCCGACGCCACTACCCTCACCGAGGCCGGTTACGTGGGTGACGACGTCGAGAACATCATCCTGCGGCTCCTGCAGGTGGCCGACTACGACGTGGCCGCGGCCGAGCGCGGCATCATCTACATCGACGAGATCGACAAGATCGGCCGTAAGTCCGAGGGGGCGTCCATCACCCGCGACGTGAGCGGCGAGGGCGTGCAGCAGGCACTGCTGAAGATCATCGAGGGCACCGTCACGCACGTGCCGCCACAGGGCGGCCGCAAGCACCCCCACCAGGAACTTATCGACGTAGACACGAGCAACGTGCTGTTCATCTGCGGCGGCGCCTTCGAGGGCCTCGACGCCATCCTGAAGCGACGCCTGGACATCTCGCCGGTCGGCTTCCAACCCACCAAGGAACCGCAGCCCACGTTCGACTCGGGCGTCTTGCCCGAGGACCTGATGGCGTTCGGTCTGATCCCCGAACTGATAGGACGGATGCCCGTAGTCGTTCAACTCGAGGAACTCAGTCTGGAGGCGCTGGTGGCCGTGCTCACCCAGCCCCGCAACGCGTTGGTGCAGCAGTACAAGGAACTGTTCGGGTTCGACGGCGTGAAGCTGACGTTCTCCGACGCCGCCCTGGTGGAGGTGGCGCGCCGCGCACAGGCCCGCAAGACGGGCGCGCGGGCCCTGCGCTCCGTGCTGGAGCACGCGCTCATGCCGCTTATGTTCGAGGTGCCGGGCAGCGGGATCACGAAACTGCACCTAGACGTCGAGGACCTCGACGACCCGACCAGACTGCTGAGCGCGGCGCCCCAACGCAAGAGCGCCTGAGCCTAGGCCCCGCGGCCGGTGCCGGCAACCCCACGCGCCCCGGCGACCGCTCGGGAGAAACGCTCTGCCGCGTCCGCCACGTGTGAGGCTTGCACCAACCGCCCGTAACTGAACCTCACGCTCGCCTTGGCCTCGGCCTTACCGAGCCCCATCGCCAGCAGCACGTGGCTGGGCTCCACGCTCCCCGCAGCGCACGCCGAGCCTGCGCTGGCGTACACGCCCGCCTCATCCAGGAGCATCAGCAGCGTCTCGCCGTCGGCGCCGGCCACCCTGAGGTTCGTGTGTTTCACGCTGCGCTCGGCTCCCGCCCCGTTCAAGGACACGCCCGGAACGTTCAGGGCGGCGGCTTCGAAGGTGCGCTGCAAGGTGGCGAGCCGCGCGCGCTCCGACTCCCTGCGCTCCGCGGCCAGCGAAGCGGCCACGCCGAAGCCGACTATGGCCGGCACGGCGTGAGTGCCGGGACGGTACCCCCGCTCCTGTTCACCTCCGGCGAGCAGCGGCGCCACCTCGAGGCCTTCGCGCATGATGAGGGCGCCCGCGCCCTTGGGGCCGTAGATCTTGTGGGCCGAAAGGGCCACCAGGTCGGCGCCCAGAGCGCCGAACGAGAACTCCTCCACGCCGTAGCCCTGCACCGCGTCGCAGAGGAACAGGGCGCCGTGCGCATGGGCCAGCTCCGCCAGGGCGGGCGCGTTCGCCAGCACGCCAGTCTCGTTGTTGACGAGCATGCCCGCCACCAGGGCGGTGCCGCCCCTGGTGGCCTGGTCGGCGAGGGCCGCCTCCCACGCCGGGAGCGGCGTGGCGCCGCTTTCGTCCAAAGGCACGTAGCTCACGTCGTGGCCCTCTGCCGCAAGCCGGCGGGCAGCCGACAGCACCGCCGCATGCTCGCCCGCGCTCACGACCAGGCCACCGGCGCCCGCTCTCAACGTCGAGAAGAGGGCCTGGTTGTCCGCCTCGGTCGCGCCCGACGTGAACACGACCTGGCGCGGCCGCACACCGAGCGTTTCGGCAACGCTCTCGCGAGCCGTCTCGACCCCACGCCTGGCGCTCTGCCCTAGACGGTGAACGCTGGACGGGTTGCCGAAGTCATTCCCGAAGTAGGGCAACATGGCCTCCAGCACCGCCTCGTCCAGGGGCGTGGTGGCCGCGTGATCGAAGTAGAGGTTAGGAGGGTCTTGCGGCACGGCGACGTGCTTCAGTTGTCGCGGCCAACGTACTGCGGGAGCGGTTCCATGCCCAGGAGGCGACGCTGCTGCACCAGGTCGGCGAGGGACGTGGACCTCAACACCTGACGCACGGCGCTGTCGACCCTGCGCCAGAGGCTCTCGGTCGAGCACATCCCGACGCGAACGCAGTTCGCCGCGTCGACGATGCAGCTGACGGGCGCCACGCTGCCCTCCAGCAGCTCCACGACCTCGAGCGAATCGATCTCCTCGAGCGGGCGGGCGACGCGGTAACCGCCATGGGCACCGCGCACCGACTCGACGATGCCCGCCTTGCGCAGCACGGCGAAGATCTGTTCGAGGTACTGGTGGCTTAGTAGTTGCCGTTCGGCGACGGTCCTGAGGCTGGTCGGCTCACTGCCGCCGAGAGCGACTTCTACGAGCGCCCTCATACCGTACTGAGCTTTGGTCGATACCCACATGCCGGAACCTCTCAAACGGGCTACTTGCCTGGCCTTACTCTACCGCGAACCCGGCTCGGAAACGTTCCGACATAGTACTCGGGCGTGAAGGGGTCGGCGCTCCCGCGTGCGACGGCCTACGGGCCGTGAGTCCTACGAGAACGTCCTAGACGCCGGGGTTCCCGCGTGCGCAGGGGTCAACGGTGGGCGGCGGTGGCGGGGCTGATCGTGTCGCGGGGGTTTCCGCGTGCGCAGGGGTCAACGCCTTCCCTGCAGGTAAGGGAGCGGGTCGACCGCGCGCCCATCGAAACGCACCTCGAAGTGTAGGTGCGGGCCCGTGGAAGCGCCGGTGCTCCCGACCCGCCCGAGGACGTCACCCTGACGCAGCGCCTGGCCCACGCGCACCAGGACCGTGCTCAGGTGCGCGTAGCGCGTCTCGGTTCCGTCACCATGGTCCAAGGTGACGACGTTGCCGTAGGTGCCCCACCAACCCGCGCGCGTGACGATACCCGTTCGCGCCGCCCTCACGGGGGTGCCCAGCGGCGCTGCCAGGTCGATGCCGGCGTGATAACGGTTGCCGTTGACGCTCACGTTGCGCCACCCGAACCCCGATGACACCTTCCCGATGACGGGGGGCGCGAAGCCGCCGGCGCCCCAATCCAGGTTGGCCAGACCCTCCACCGCGAGCGGTAGGAGTGCGACCTGCTCTTGTCGCAGCCGCTCTCTCACCGCTTCCTGTGGGGCAGTGGGTTCGGCGGCACTTACGACCCCGGAGCCGAATACGAACGCCACCAGGAGGGCGCAGCCGCGGGCCGAGACGCCTCGACGGGTGCGCGCCCCTGGCATCAGCCTTGCGTGAGGGTAGCGAGGAACTCGGCGTTGCTCTTGCTTCGCCCCAACCGGCCGAGCAGCATCTCCATGGCCTCGGCCGGGTCCATGTCGGAGATGACCTTGCGCAGCAGCCACATCTTGGCAAGCACGTCCTCGCCGAGGAGCAGGTCCTCGCGGCGGGTGCCGGACTTCAGGATGTCGATGGCCGGGAAGATCCGCCGCTCCTCGAGGTGCCGGCTCAGGTGCAACTCCATGTTGCCCGTGCCCTTGAATTCCTCGAAGATCACGTCGTCCATGCGCGAGCCGGTCTCGACCAAAGCCGTCGCGAGGATGCTTAGCGAGCCGCCGCCGCGGATGTTGCGGGCGGCGCCGAGGAAACGCTTGGGCCAGTGAAGAGCGTTCGAGTCGAGACCGCCCGAGAGCGTGCGGCCCGTGGCAGGCGTCACGAGGTTGTTAGCCCGCGCCAAGCGCGTGATGGAGTCGAGAAGGATCATGGCGTGACCACCATCCTCGACGATCCTGCGGGCGCGCTCGTGAACGAACTCGGCAACGCGAATGTGATTGCTGGGGGGCTCGTCGAACGTGCTGGCGACGACCTCGACGCCGTGCACCGATTCGCGGAAGTCGGTTACTTCCTCGGGCCGCTCGTCGACGAGCAGCACGATGACCTTGATGTCGGGCTCGTTGGTCACGACGGCGTTGGCTATCTTCTTGAGGAGCGTCGTCTTGCCGGCCTTGGGTGGCGCGACGATCAGGCCCCGCTGACCCCTGCCGATCGGGGCCAGGAGGTCGATGACGCGCGTCGACAGCTCGGTCGCTATCGTCTCGAGCTGGATCCGGGCCTCCGGGAAGGTCGGGGTCAACTCCTCGAAACGCGGACGCTTGGAGGACTGGAACGGGTCTACGCTGTTGACCGCCTCGACGCGGATGAGGGTGCCGTAGCGTTCGTTGTCACGCGGGCGCCGGGCCTTGCCGAGGATCAGGTCGCCCGTGCGCAAGCGGAACTGCTTGATGAGGCCCGCCGACACTATGACGCTACGGGTGTTGTTCTGGAGCAATGACTCCTGCAAGAAGCCGTAACCGTCTGACGATATCTCGAGGTAACCGCGTATCAGGCGCAGCCCCTCGCTTTCGGACGAGCGTTCGAGGATGGCCACCACGAGGTCGTCCTTGCTCATCTGGCGGTAGTCCTCGAGCTGGACTTCTTTGGCCAGCAGGTGCAACTCGGGAAGGATCTTCGAGTGCAGCTCGCGGAAGTTCAGGCCGGGCTTGCGGGCCGGGCGGTTGCGCCGGTTACGGCCACCGCGGCCGCGCGCAGCTTGATCGGCGCCCTCGCTCGCCTCGTCGAACGAGTCATGCCCGTCCGCTTCGTCCTTGGAGTCTTCGACCTGGGTATCGCGTTGGCGCTCGCCGTTGGCGCTCGCTCGTTCCGCCTTGGCACCGCGCCCGGGCCCTCGTGCTGGTGCGGGTGCAGCTTCGCCGGCGCTTTCGTCGGCCGGCTCGCCGGCGGGTCGCACGTCCTCGGACTTCCCGCCCACCTCAGCCTCCGGCTTGGGCGCCGGGCGCTTGGACGCGGCGGCCTTATCCGCCTTCGGCGTCGCCGCTGGTGCTTCCGGGTTCTTGCGTGGCCTGCCACGCTTGCGTGGCGTCTTCGCCTCGGCGGCCTCGCCGCTGTCGTTCGCTACGACCTGGACTTCCTCTTCACTTCTCGGGCTCATCCCATCTCCGTTCCCACTGTTTTCTCGATTCACCGCCGGCTCACAGGGCGCCGGTCACCTGGCATTGATCACTGGTACTCACGTCACGGACGCTGATGATTCCCGTTTTGCTCGGCTCGAACAACACGGTTCGACGACCAGGGTCTTGGCATTCCGAGCTGATGTGGGGCGCTCCTTGGAGGCAAAAGGGCGTTCAGACAACCGACTCGGTGAGGTGCGGACGAGTTCCGTTTTTGCTCAGGAGTAGCAACGGCGCTTATTTGACGTGCCTCGTGCCTGCTGCTAGGTTTGAGTCTAGCGTTGACACCGCTCGTTGTAAAGTGTCTGCGCTGCGAAGTGCGTGATGTTCATCACGCTCTTCCACCCGCGCAAGGCGAATTCGACCTGCGTGGACCGCCGGCAGTTGCCCGGCGTGGCTATGACGGGAACAGGCCGCGCGCCTTGCTACCCACAGCGAACCGGGGATGGTGAGAGCCCGGAGGCAGGCAAGCGCGAACGGTATCCTCCCCGAGCCGCTCCCCCAACCCGCCCATGCGCGGCAGTAGGCGGAGCCGAGTGGCGCCCGAGACAGCGCCGGGTCGTTCGCGTCTGTGAGCGACCACCGAGGCCGGCGTAGAGAACCGCGTACGGCGAAGTTGGGTGGTACCGCGCTCCCGAGGCGCCCCAACGCAACGTTGCGAGGGGCGCCTTCGTCGTCACGAGGCGCCTAGCGCGCGCCGCTGCTCGGGACCGAGGTGACACTCATGTTCGACGAGGTCAGTAGCGACGTCAACTTCCCCCGCCTCGAGGGCCGGATCGACGACCTGTGGCAGGAACGGGACGTCTTCCGCCGCTCAGTGGCGCGCCCGGCTCCCATGGGGAACTGGGTCTTCTACGAGGGACCGCCGACGGCCAACGCCAAGCCGGGCGTGCACCACGTGATCAGTCGCGCGTTCAAGGACCTCTTCCCCCGTTTCAAGACGATGCAGGGGTACCGGGTCAGCCGCAAGGGCGGTTGGGACACTCACGGCCTGCCCGTCGAGATCGCCATCGAGAAGCGCCTCGGCTTCACCAACAAGGGGCAGATCGAGGAGTACGGCATCGAGCGCTTCAACGCGCTCTGCCGCGCCGACGTGTTCAGCAACATCCAGGACTGGAACAAGATGACCAGGCGCATCGGCTTCTGGATAGACCTGGACGACCCCTACATCACTTACTCGAACGAGTACATCGAGTCGTGCTGGTGGATCATGAAGGACCTCTTCGACCGCGGCCTGCTGGTGGAGGACTACAAGACGACGTGGCATAGCCCCTCGTCCAACACTACGCTCGCCTCCCACGAGGTCGCCCTCGGTTACAAGGAGGACGTCGAGGATCCCTCCATCTACCCGAAGTTCCCGGCGTTGACGGCCGACCTCGAGGCGCGCGGCGTGGTACCCGCCGGTTTCGACCGGCCCGTCTACTTCCTGGCGTGGACCACGACCCCCTGGACCCTCGCCGCCAACTCGGGGCTGGCCGTACAGGCCGAGGCCGAGTACGCGTTGGTGGAGGCGCCCGCGAAGCATGGCGACCCGGGCCCCCGCGACGTCTACGTACTGGCCGCGAGCCTAGTTGCAGACGTGTTCGACGAGGGCAGCTACGAGATCCTCGGCCGCTTCAAGGGCGCCGACCTGGTGGGCGCGGCTTACCGGCCCCTGCTCCGAGGACAGCCGGGGGACGATGCGGACGTGAGCACCGGTTATCGCGTAGTGGCGGATGACTTCGTGAGCCTGACCGATGGGACGGGCATCGTCCACGTGGCGCCGGCCTACGGCGACCTCGAGGCCGGCCGCGCCCACGGCCTGCCGGCGATCTTCTCGGTCGACCTTACCGGTAAGGTCATGCCGCAGGTGCGCCCGGTCGGCGCACCCGAGGAAGGCGACGGGCCCTACACGGGCGTCTGGTTCAAGGAGGCGGACGACCTGATCACGCAGGACCTCACCGAAGCCGGTCTCATGTTCCGCGCGGGCACGATCCTGCACTCCTACCCCATGAACTGGCGCGACGACGTCCCGCTCATGAACGTCGCCAAGCGCAGCTGGTACATCCGCACCACGGCGGTCAAGGACCTGCTGCTCGCCAACAACGACCGCGTCGGTTGGCACCCCGATCACGTCCGCACCGGGCGTTTCGGGAAGTGGCTCGAGAACAACATCGACTGGGCTCTCAGCCGCGAACGGTTCTGGGGGGCGCCCATGCCCGTCTGGGAGAACCCGGACGGCACCAAGAAGGTGTGCGTCGGGTCGGTGGCCGAACTCGAGGAGCTCTCGGGCAAGGACCTCCACGACCTGGACCTTCACCGGCCCTTCGTCGACGACGTGACGTTCGTGTTAGGCGGCGAGACCTACACCCGCGTGCCGTACACGGTGGACGTGTGGTTCGAGTCGGGCGCCATGCCCTACGCCCAGTGGCATTTCCTCGGTGACCTCGACAGCGAGGCGGGCCAGGAACTCGCCGGGCACTTCCCCGCCGACTACGTCTGCGAGGCGATAGACCAGACGCGCGGTTGGTTCTATTCGCTGCACGCGCTGGCCACGCTGTTGACCGATCCGGGAGACCCCGACACCGGCCGGTTGCCCGGGCCACTCGCGCCACTCACCCCACCCACGTCCGCGTTCAAGAACCTGAACGTGCTGGGCCACATCGTGGACGACAAGGGCGAGAAGATGTCGAAGTCTCGGGGCAACGCGGTCGACCCGTGGACCGTGCTCGACGCACAGGGCGCCGACGCGCTGCGTTGGTACTTCTACTCGGCCTCCCCGCCGGAAGCCACCAAGCGTTTCAGCCAGGCCCTGGTCGACGAGACGCTGCGGGACTTCTTCATGACGCTCTGGAACGTCTACGGCTTCTTCGTGCTCTACGCCAACCTCGAGGGGCCCGACCTCGGCGCCGCCCCGAAGGCCACCGACAGGCCGCCCGTGGACCGCTGGCTGCTGTCGCGCCTGAACACCGTCATCCGTGACGTGACGGTCGCGCTCGAAGACTTCGACCCTACGACAGCGAGCCGCGCCATCCGCGACTTCGTGGTCGACGAGCTCAGCAACTGGTACGTGCGCCGCAACCGGCGCCGCTTCTGGCGCTCGGGTCAGCAGGGTGAGGGTGGGCAGCGCACGCTGGACGCCGACAGCCTCGCCGCCTACGCCACCCTTTACGAGGCCCTGGTGGGCGTGACCAAGCTCATGGCGCCCATGGCGCCCTTCAGCAGCGAGGCGATCTACCAGAACCTGGTGTTGAGCCTCGACCGGGGCGCCCCGGACAGCGTCCACCTGGCAAGCTGGCCTGCGGCGGACGAGGCGCTCATCGACGACGCGCTGATGCGCGACATGCGCGCGCTCATGCGCCTCGTCGAGCTGGGCCGCGCGGCGCGCGCGGAGTCGGGCGTGAAGCTGCGGCAGCCACTGCCGGAGCTGCTGGTGCGCGTGCGCAGCGTCGACGAACTGGCCGGCGTGAAGGCCCTGGCGGATCAGCTCCTCGAGGAGCTGAACGTGAAGTCCATCCGCTTCTTGGACGTCAACGACGACTTCGTCGACTACACCGTCAAACCGAACCTGCCGCGCCTGGGTAAGCGCGTCGGGAAGCTCATCCCACGCCTGCGCGCGGCGCTCGAGGGGGTGGACGGGCGCGAGGTCGCGGCCAACGTCCGCGCCGGCGCCGTCACCCACGTGTTGCTGGGCGACGTGACGCTGGACTTAGGGCCGGAGGACCTGCTCCTGGACGCGCGCAGCCCCGAGGGCTACGCGGCGCAAGAGGGCCGCGGTTACCTCGTGGCGCTCGACACGCGCGTGAGCCCCGCGTTGCGGCGCGAGGGGCTAGCGCGCGACGTGGTGCGCTTGGTACAGAACGGCCGCAAGGCAGCGGGTCTCGACGTTTCCGATCGCATCTCGCTCTGCATGAGCGGCAGCGGCGAGTTGGCCATGGCGCTCGAGGAGCACGGGGCGGCGCTGGCCCGCGAGGTGCTCGCCACCTCGTTCACCATCGGCCACCCGGCGCCCGGCATGTACCAGGAGCACCACGACTTGGAAGGAGAGCGGCTCACGTTCGGCCTGGCCAAGGCCTGAGCCATTACCTCCCGGCAATTACCACACGGGACTAACGGCCGGCGAAGCGGCGACGGTCCTGCGGTACAATCGAGGCGACACGGACGACGCCGTCCCCTCCGGGGTGACGGCGTCGCCACGCGGCCCGAACGAGTGTTGCGCACCCACGCGCAAGCCGGACCGGCCGCCGGAAGGCAGTGAGCACATGAGAATCGGCATCAACGGGTTCGGCCGCATAGGCCGCCAGATCTTCCGCATCGCGCACTCCAGGGGTCACGAGGTCGTCTTGGTGAACGATCTGACCGACAACGAGACCCTCGCCCACCTGCTCAAGTACGACTCGACCTACGGCCGCTACCCAGGCACCGTAGAGCACGACGCGGAGAACATCATCGTCGACGGCACCAAGATCGCGGCGACGGAGCACCGCGACCCAGCCGCCATCCCCTGGGCCGCCCACAAGGTCGACATCGTCGTGGAGTCGACAGGCATCTTCACCAAGCGCGAGCAGGCCGCCGTGCACTTGGCCGGCGGTGCCAAGAAGGTGCTGATCAGCGCCCCCAGCCCCGACTCCGACTTCGACATCATGCTGGGCGTGAACGAGGACCAGTACGACGCCGCCAAGCACGACGTGGTCTCCAACGCCTCTTGCACCACCAACTCGTTGGCGCCGGTCATGAAGGTCCTCGACGAGGTGTTCGGCATCGAGCAGGCGCTCATGACGACCATCCACTCCTACACGAACGACCAGCGCATCCTCGACGCGCCGCATCGGGACCTGCGTCGTGCCCGCACGGCGGCCGCGAACATCATCCCCACCTCGACGGGCGCGGCACGCGCCGTGGCCAAGGTGCTTCCGCAGTTGAAGGGCATCTTCGACGGTTCGGCGCTTCGCGTGCCGACCCCCACGGGCTCCATCTCCGACGTCACGGCTCTCCTGAAGCGCGAGGCGAGCGCTAAGGAGATCAACGACGCCCTGAAGTCGGCGGCCGAGGGGCGTTTGAAGAACATAGTGCGCTACACGGCCGACCCGATCGTCTCGACCGACATCGTGGGCGACCCGCACTCCGGCATCGTCGACAGCCTGCTCACGAAGACCCAGGGCCGCCTCGCCAAGGTGTTCGTCTGGTACGACAACGAGTGGGGCTACTCGAGCCGCATGGTCGACGTGCTCGAGATCATGGGCAAGGATCTCTGAGGTACACGAGACGATGTTGCGTGGAGTCGACGACTTGGACCTGAGTGGCAAGCGCGTGCTGCTGCGCGTGGATTTCAACGTGCCGGTGAAGGACGGCCAGGTCGTCGACGACACGCGCATCACTGCCGCGCTACCGACCATCAGGGCCTTGCTGGACAGGGGTGCCACGCTCGTGCTCACCTCGCACCTCGGCCGGCCCAAGGGTAGTCCTTCCGACAAGTACCGGCTGGGGCCGGTGGCCGCCAGGCTGGCGCAGCTTCTGGGCCGCCCCGTCCGCTACCTGCCGACGCCCGGGCCCGCCAGCAGCGAGCAGCAGGCTTTCGTGGCGGACGCTCCCGTCGGGAGCGTCACGCTCATCGAGAACAGCCGCTTCGACGCGCGTGAGGAAGCGAACGACCCGGCGCTCGCCCGCGTGCTGGCTTCATACGGTGACTTCTACGTCAACGACGCGTTCGGGGCGGCTCACCGCGCACACGCCACCACCGAGGCCGTTGCCAGGCTGCTGCCGAGCGCCGCCGGTTACCTCATGGCGGCCGAACTCAAGGCACTGTCACGGCTGACGAGCGAGCCGGAGCGCCCCTTCGCGGTGGTGCTCGGCGGCGCCAAGGTGAGCGACAAACTGGGGGTACTGGAGCGCCTCATCGACCTTTCCGACACCATCTTGGTCGGCGGCGCGATGGCCTACACGTTCATCGTCGCCCGCGGCGGCGAGGTGGGGCGGTCGCTCGTGGAGCGCGAAATGCTGGCCCTGGCCACCGACGTGATGGCCAAGGCCGAAGCGCACGGGGTGAGGCTCTTGCTGCCCGTCGACTCCGTGTGCGCGCCCGGCATCGTGGCCGGCGCCCCGGCGTCGGTCCACCCGTCGAACGCCATCCCCGAGGACCTCATGGGTCTCGACATCGGGCCAGACGCCGTGGCCGAGTTCGAGGCTGCGCTGGCGCCGGCGAAGACCGTCTTCTGGAACGGCCCCCTGGGCGTCTTCGAGGTCCCGCCGTTCGACGCCGGCACCCGCGCGATCGCCCATGCCGTGGCCGCACTCGACGCCTACACGGTAGTGGGCGGCGGCGACTCCATCGCCGCCTTGAACGCCGCTGGGGTGCTGGGCGCGATCGACCACGTCTCCACGGGCGGGGGTGCGTCCCTCGAGTTCGTCGAGGGACGGGCGTTGCCCGGGGTGGCCGCACTCGAGGTGGCATAGGCGTGTCCTACGAGCCGTTCATCAACCTGGACAAGGACCGCTTCGGCAAGGCGGGCCCCGTTACGGCCGACATCGCCGACGTCGCCGGCGATTACACCTACCTCACCCGCGGTTACTACGCCGCGCTCGACGCGGAGCTCGAGGGAAAGCTGGTGCTGCCCACCACGGCCGACGCGCTCGACGCCTACGTCGTGCCGATCGCGATGGAGAAGGCGCGGCTGGCCGGCATCCCGGTGCCCGAGTACGAGATCGTGGTGGAGCGCTTCCCGCCGCCACCCATGCTGGCCTACCCCATCAACCCCTTCAGCGTCAGGGGCGAGCTCCTGCTCGACGACGCCGCCGTGGAGTCGCGCCGCAAGGGCCTGACCTACACCGGCAAGTACGCGGTTCTCATCCAACGCCTGCCCGGGGATCACCGGGTGGACGTGCTGCGGCTGGTGCTCGGCACCACCCCGGTAGCGGAGTACCAGGCCTTCGGGGCCAGGGTGTTCGAGGCCTTCCGCCTACCCCTCATGCGCGTGCGCGTGATCGTCACGCCCAAGGCTTACCTGCTCTCGGCCATCGAGCCGTTGCCGTTCAAGGATCTGGACGACGCCGAGCGCGCCGTTCTGGAGGGGATGGGGACATGGCGCGCCTAGCCATCTTCACCGAGCGCTACACCATCCGCTCGTCGGTCGAGTTGACGGCCCTCACCAACTTCCGGCTCGCGGCTTTCGAGCTGGATCACGAGCTGGACTTCCTCTTCAAGCAAGAACTCAAGTACCTGAAGAACTACGACGGCATCTTCATCAGGGCCCTCACCGACCCGCTCAACGCCTCGTACGTGGTGGCGCGGCAGGCGGAGCTGCTCGGCAAGCGCGTGCTCGACCATTCGAGCGCCATACTCATCTGTTGCGACAAGGTCAACATGTACTCGCGGCTCATGGCGCACGGTGTCTCCATCCCGGAGACGCGCTTCCTGGAGGAGGCCGACCTCAACCCCATGAACGCCTCCAGGCTCTTCGAGGAGCTCGGCACCCCGCTGGTGATCAAGGCGCCCAACTCGAGTTTCAGCGCGTACGTCGACAAGGTGGCCACGCCGGACGCTTTCGTCAAGGTCGGCAAGCGCTTCTTGCGGCGCTCCGACCGGGTAGTGGTGCAGCAGTACATGCCGAGTGACTTCGACTGGCGCGTGATCACGTTGGACGGCCGGGTACTCGCGGTCGTGAAGTACGCCTTCGCGCCGGCGCAGTGGAAGCTGATGGACCGCACCGAGTCGGGCGAGTGGGCCAAGACCGTCGCCACTCACCGTGACGAGGCGAACCCCAAGCTACTCGCCACGGCCCTCGCCGCGGCAAACGCCATCGGCACGAGCCTCTACGGCGTGGACGTGAAGGAGATCGACGGTGAGTTCTACGTCATCGAGGTCAACGACAACCCCACGATCGCGGCCGGGGACGAGGACCAGGCGAACCCCGAAATCTACGGTGAGATCATCAGCCACCTAGCGGGTGATGCCTGACCTTCCCCCAGCGCTCGATGACGACCATGGCCCGGTGGCGGGCCCTCCCCCAACGGCTCACCTGGTCGAAGAACTCGCGCTCGATCGGCAGGTGAACGGCGTCGGCCCGGCTCGTGCCGTCGGGCACGAGCGGGTCGTGGATGTAGAGGTGGTGGTCGTCGAAGCCGGTCACGACCACCCAGTGAGGCACGCGCTCGTCGTACAGCCTGTAGCCGGACAGGAGCACCAGTGGCACCGCTCCGCGTGCGATGACGTCGGCCACGTCCTGATTGGTGAAGTCGCGGATCTCGACCTTGCCGCCGAGGCCGCGCAGTTCACGCTCGAAGGTCATGTGAGAGATGCGCACGACCTCCTTCTTCTCGCCCCTCACGCTGTCGAGGAACGGCACCTCGGCGTCGGGGGTGACCACCACGGCCTGGAAGCCGCGCCTCAGCGCCGCGACGGCGAGGCCATGGCCGCTGCAACCGCCGTGGCCCGAGAGCATGAAGACCGTGGTGGCCTCCCGCCAAAGGGCTAACTCGAGCCAACGCTCGAGCGGCACCGGGTAGTCGTGGTAACGCATGGCCATCATCAGGGCGGCCGGGCCGCACGTGAAGTCGAGCGTCTGGGCGTAGTAGGGGACGCCTAAGACGGTGGCGCCTCCGCGCGTGAAGCGCTTGTACATGCGAAGCGCGCTCGAGTGGTCCTCGTAGTAGTCGGCAGAGCGGCCCCGCACCGAGTAGCCGGCGCCCTCGTAGAGCGCGATGGCGGCCGCGTTATCCTCTCGAACCTCCAGCCGCATGACGATGGCGCCCCGCTCGCGCGCCCCTTCCTCGCTCGCCGCGAGGAGCTGGCGCGCCACGCCGCGCCCACGAAAATCGGGGCTGACGACCATGGAGTAGAGGCGGGCGGAATTGAAGCCGCGGCGGAAGAGTACGACGGCGTCACCCACCACCACCCCGTCCGACTCGGCGACCCACACCTCCGCGCTCTCGCGGCCCAGGAGGCGGGCGAACGAGGCGCGCGTCATGCGGTCGCCGGGGAAGGAGTCCTCCAACCCCAACAGCGCATCGAGGTCACGGCGCCCGGCGCGCCGCACCGTTACCCCGCCGGCGACCACCGCGGCGGCTTTCGTCACGAGCCCAGGAGCTCCGTCACCGCCTCACGTAGGGCCGGAGCCACCGCCTGGACGTCGCCCACGATGCCGTAATCGGCGACCTTGAATATGGGCGCGTCACCGTCCTTGTTGACAGCCACGATTACCTTGGAGCGGTTCATGCCGGACAGGTGCTGGACGGCGCCCGAGATACCGAGCGCCACGTACAGGTCGGGGCTGACGCTCTTGCCCGTCTGCCCGACCTGCTCCTCGTAGGGGCGCCAGCCGGCGTCGACCACGGCCCGGGTGGACGCCACGCCGGCGTGCAGGGCGTCCGCCAACGACTCGACCTCGCGCGCGAACGCCTCGGCGTTACCCAGGCCACGCCCGCCGGCGACGACTACCTTGGCCTCCTCGAGGGGCACGCGGCCGCCCGCGGCTGCGGCGCTCTGGCCCACCTCGACGCGCTCATCGTTCGCTGAAAGGCTGGGCGAGAACTCGCTGACGCTGCCCTGTTGACCCGGCTCCGCGGGCTTGAAGATGTTGGGCTTCACGCTGACCACTCGCGCCTTGGCGGCGCCGCTCGTGCGAACCGTCTCGGTGACGCGCGCGAGGTACGAGTACCGTTTGGCCTCCAGGCCATCGCCGTCGGCGCGCAAGGAGATCACGTCCTCGAGGAGCGCGGCGCCGAGGCGCACGGCCACCCTCGGGGCAACGCTCTGGCCCAGGCGGTTGGCGGAGAAGAGCACGGTGTCGGCGCCAAGCTGCTGCGCGAGCTGCGTGACGCTCGTGGTCACCGGCTCGGCTGTAAGTCGCTCCAGGTCGCCGATGTGGTGAACCTGGCCCACGTACGCGGCCAGCGCGTCGGCGGCCTCGCGCGGCCCGAACAACACGGCTTGGACCGCACCGGGCTCGGCCAGCTGCCTGGCGACGGTTATCAGCTCGAGGGCGCTACGTTGCGGGCGTCCGCTCGAGGCGGTGGTTACTACGAGGATCAACTCGGGTTCCTCCTGTTTCCTCAAAGCACCTTGGCCTCGTCGCGCAGCAGGCGGACGAGTTCCTTGGCGGCGGTGGCGGCGTCTCCGCCGATGATCTTGCCCAGGCGGTCGCGGGTCTGGATCTCCTGCGCCACGATCTCGGTGAGCGCGGGGCCCGCGGCGAACTCGGACAGGTCCTTCTTGGCGAGCTCCTTGCGCTTAGCCTTCATGATGTTGGGCAGTGTGGGGTAGCGGGGTTCGTTGAGGCCCTGCTGGGTGGTGATGACCGCGGGGAGCGGCAACTTCAGGTCTTCGTGGCCGTTGTCGGTATCGTGCGTGACGCTGGCCTGCCCGTTCTCCAGCTTCAGCGCCGTGGTCCAGTCGGACTGCGGCCAGCCCAGCACCTCTGCGAGCGCCGGTCCGAGCGCAGCGCTGTCCCAATCTGCCTGCTTGCCGCCCACGAACACGATGTCGGCGTTCTCCTGCTCTACGACCTTGGCGAGGACGCGCGCCTGCGTGATCGGGTCCAGGGCCTCGTCGGTCACCACGTGCACGGCGCGGTCGGCGCCCAAGGCCAGCGCCGTGCGTAGGGCCTCCTCGAAGCGCTCGGGGCCGAGGGCGACGGCCACGATCTCGAGGTCGAGCCCGCCCTCTCGCAGGCGGATGGCCTCCTCCACGCCGTACTCGTCCATGCCATCGATCACGAAGGTGCCGCCGTCCAGGTTCACGCCGCCGGCGGCCGCGCGGATGCGGGCCTCGGCGTCCGGAACCTGCTTGATGATCGTCACTGCCTTCACTTCTTCGACCTCCAGGGGCGCCTTCGGCTGGCGCCCACGTCTCCGTTTTGTCGTTCTCGGCGCAGCGCGCCACTGGCCCTATTCTAGGACGTGGCGCGCGATGACCAACCGCTGGATCTCGTTGGTGCCCTCGTAGATCTGGTTGAGCTTGACGTCACGCATGAGCTTCTCGACGGGATACTCGTTCATGTACCCGTAGCCGCCGAAGATGTTGATGGCCTCCTGCGCCCCGGCGAACGCGCTGTCCGAGGCGTAGGCCTTGGCGATGGCGGCGGCCTCGGCGTGCGGCCGGCCCTCGTCGGCCAACCACGCGGCGTGATACGTCTGCCAGCGCGCGGTCTCGAGCGCGATCTTCATGTCGGCCAGCTTGAACTGGATGGCCTGGAACCTGGCGATGGGGCCCCCGAACGCGTGCCGCTCGAGGGCGTAGTTGCGTGCTTCGTCGAGCGCGCGTCGCAAGACCCCCACGGAGCCGGCCGCCACCGGCACGCGGGTGCGGTCGAGGGTGCGCATGGCGATCTTGAATCCCTCCCCCACTTGACCCAACAGGTTGGAAGCGGGCACGCGCACGTCGTCGAACACGAGCTCGTAGGTCGGGCTGGCGCGCTGCCCCAGCTTGCCATGGAGCTTGTTGGAGCTGAACCCGGCGCGGTCGGTCTCGACGACTACGGCCACCGTGCCTCGGTGCTTGAGCTGCGGGTCGAAGGTGGCGAAGACGACGTTGAAGTCGGCTATCCCGCCGTTGGAGATCCAGGTCTTGGTGCCCGTGATGACTATCTCGTCGCCGTCGAACACCGCCTTGGTGGACAGGGCGGCGGCATCGGAGCCGTTGTTGGGCTCGGAGAGCGCGAAGGCGGCGAGCCGAGGGCCCTCGGTAAGGGGGCGCAGGAAGCGTTCATGCTGCTCCGGCGTGCCCGCCAGCAGTAGCGGCGTGATGCCCAGGTCCGACGCCATGAGCACCGTGTAGATGCCCATGCAGCCGTAGCCGAACTCCTCGCCGAGTATGGCCTCGTCGAGCAGGCTTAGCCCGAGACCACCTGCCGCGGCGGGGATGCCGACGTTCAGGAGGCCCACCTCGTGCGCGGCCTTCACGACCTCTCCCGGGTACGAGGCCTCCTGATCGTGAAGCGCCGCCACCGGGATCACCTCGTCTCTTACGAAGTCGCGCGCCAGCTTCTGGAACTGCTTCTGTTCGGCCGTCAGCTCGAAACCAATCACTGCTCACTCCTCATGCGGATCAGCGGCCCAGCTCGCGGTAGATCTGCCGGTGAATCACGATCCGCTGGATCTCGCTCGTTCCCTCGTAGATCTCGGTCACGCGCGCGTCGCGGAAGTAGCGCTCGACCGGATACTCCTTCGTGTAACCGTACGCCCCGAGGACCTGCAGGGCGTCGTGGGTGACGCGGCTCGCCGTCTCGGAGGCGAGCAGCTTGGCCATGGCTGCCTCGCGCGTCGTGCGGTAGCCGTTGTCCTTGAGCCACGCCGCGCGGTAAGTCATGAGGCGCGCCGCCTCGATGCCGACCAGCATGTCGGCAAGCTTGAAACCGATGGCCTGGTGTTCGTGGATGGGCTTGCCGAACGTGGTGCGCTCGAGCGCGTAATCGCGGGCGGCCTCGAATGCGGCGCGTGAGATGCCGACCGCCAGAGCGGCGATTCCCATGCGGCCCCCGTCCAAGCCCGCCATGGCGAGCACGAAGCCCTGGCCGACGCTGCCCAACACCGCTTCGTCGGGCACGAAGCAGTCCTCGAGGGTCACGGTCGTCGTGATGGCCGCGTGTTGGCCGAGCTTCTCCTCGGGCCTGCCGAAGCTGACGCCTTCGGTCCCCTTCTCGACGAGGAAGCAGGTCACGCCGCGGGCCCCGGCCGCCGGTTCGGTCTTGGCGAGCACCAAGTAGAGCTGGGCCTCGCCCCCCGAGGTGATCCACGCCTTGGTGCCGTTCAGCAAGTAACCGCCCTCAGCGCGTGTCGCTCGCGTCTCCATGGCCACCGCGTCGGAGCCACTGTTCGGTTCCGAAAGGCAGAAGGCGCCGATCCACTCACCGCTGGCGAGCCGCGGAAGGTAGCGCCGGCGCTGCTCCTCCGTGCCGTGCTTCAGCAGTAGCGACTGCGGCAGGCCGTTGGTGACGCTCATGATGGTGGCGTGCGCCGCGTCTACCGCGGCGATCTCCTCGAGTAGCACCACGTACGCCAAGCTCCCCAGGCCCGCGCCCCCGTACTCGGCAGGCGTGAGCATCCCGAGAAGCCCGAGGTCGCCCATCTTGCGCAACGTGGGCCACGGGAAGACCGGGTCACGGTCGAGCTGCGCCGCGACGGCGCCGAGTTCCTCGCGCGCGAAGGTCCTAACGGCGCGTTGCATGCTCAGCAGTTCCTCGGGTAGCGAGAAGTTCAAGCGTTTCGTCTCCTACGGCACTTAGCCTTAGGGGAGTATACCGGTGGCCGTTAGGCACGCCCCGGGGCGACTAGACTGAGTACATGAACGCGAAACAGCTCTTGCTCAACGTGCCCAAGGCGGTGACTCTCGACTCGGCCACGCCCCGGTCGGTGGTCCAATACGACATCTCGGAGCCCATCTACCACGTGATCGAGGGCGGCGTCGTGAGCGCTCACGAGGGTAAGGCGGAGGGCCCGGACGTCACGATCAAGGTGAGCGACGCCGACCTGGTGAAGCTGTTCGACGGCCAGCTGAACCCCATGGCGGCCGTGTTCACGGGCCGCCTGAAGGTCCGCGGCGACGTGGGGCTGGCCCAGCGCCTGATAAAGATGGTCGACCGCGAGAAGCTACAGGAAGCGAAGGCCCGGCTCGAGGCAGAAGGGGACGGCGCCGGGCAGTAGTCGAGCGGCGCGCTAGGCCGTGACCGGGCGGGGTGTTGGGCAGCAACCGCGCCAGGCACTGGGCAGCAACCGAGGGGCCGCTGCTCAGGGCCCCTGGTTCCCGCCGTAATGGGTCACCTCGTGACTCACGTAGCGGCCGCCCGAGTAGACGAACGACGCCGAGAACCAGCCGGGCTCGGTGAGCCACGGCAGGAAGTGGCGGTCGCCCTCCCACAGGTCGAGGTCGGCCAGGAGCTCGGTTGTCACCCAGAACAGGTCGCCCTCCGCGGACGACCGCGGCTCCCCCGAGAAGCCCGTGACGACGAACACGAAAGTGAAGACGTCGGTGCCGCCGTCGAACCCCGGGAAGGTGATGACGCCCTTCAGCTCGGCCTCCTTCACGCTCAGGCCCGACTCCTCCAACACCTCGCGGCGCATGCACTCCTCCGGCGACTCGCCGGGTTCCAGCTTGCCGCCAAGCCCGTTCCACTTGCCTTGTAGCGGGTCGTGGGCGCGGGTGCGCCGCAGCATGAGCGTGTAGGCTCCGCGCCTCACGTAAACCAGGGTCGTCAGCCCAGTAGGCACGCGTCACTCGCCTTCCGCGGCCAAGCGGTCGAGTTCCGCCACGAGCGCCTCACGGGCAGCCGGCGCGTCCGCCAACTCGGCCCCACGGTTGGCCCTCACACGAAGCAGGTGTGCCGGGCCGCCGCCACGGTGCCACAGCCACCTGGCCACGAACCTGGCGGCCGCCACCTCCGCCGCGCTTCCGACGCCAGCGCCGGGTGCCAGGAGCCTCACCCGTTCCCGGCCACCGGCCTCGGACTCGAGCACCAGCAACACCTCCAGCCGCCCACCCTTTGGCGTGAGGAACACCTGCTCGAGGCGGTCGGCCCGCACGGCCTTCAGCCTGGTGTCTGGGAGTCGGGCGCGGCGTCCAGGCCGAACGCCGTGTGCACGGCCTCCAGCGCTGCCTGTGCCTGCTGCGCGGGGATGAGGACGCTGATGCGCACCTCGCTGGTGGTGATCATGTCGATGTTGGCGTTCACGGCCGCGACGGCGTCGAACATCCGGGCGGCAACGCCAGGCGTCGAGCCGATGGCGATGCCGACTATCGAGAGCTTGGCCACGTCGGTGTCGACCTCGGCCCGCGCACCCATGCCCTCGAGAACGGGTCCCAGGGCCTCCAGCGCCTCGGCGACGACGTCCTTACCCACGATGAAGGCCATCTGCTGGCGGCTGTCGACCGCGCCCCTCACGCCCTGGATGATCATGTCGACGCTGACGTCGGCGCTTCCCAACGCGCCGAAGATCAGCGCCGCCACGCCGGGCTTGTCAGGGACGTCGTGGAGGTCGACGCGGGCGTGGTTCATGTCGAGCGCCACGCCCGTGACGGGCTTGTCGGTGATCATGCTCATGTGGCCCTCCTGCGGGCGTGCGAGGCGCGTGACGATGGTGCCGGGGGCGTTGCCGAACGAGGAGCGCACGTGAATGCGCACCTCGTAGCGCCGGGCGTACCAGACGCTGCGCGGGTGCAGCACCTTGGCGCCCTGGCTCGCCAGCTCGATCATCTCGTCGTAGTCCACCACCGCCAGCTTGCTGGCGCTGGACAGGCGGTGCGGGTCCGTCGTGTACACGCCGTCGGTGTCGGTGTAGATGTCCACCTCGGGAACGCCCAGGGCCGCCGCCAGCGCCACAGCGGTGGTGTCGGAGCCTCCCCGGCCCAGCGTGGTGATGTTGCCCGCTGTGTCGGCCCCCTGGAAGCCCGCGACGACGACCACGTCTACCGGCTCCAGCGCGCCAAGGACCGGCCTCGGGTCCACCTCCAGGATGCGGGCGTTGCCGTGGTGTGAGTCCGTCAGGAACCCGGCCTGCGCCCCGGTCAGCGACCGGGACGAGATGCCCCGTCCCTGTAACGCCAGCGCGACGAGCGCGATGCTCTGCTGCTCGCCAGTGGCCAGCAGCACGTCGAGCTCGCGCCTTGCCGGCCTGGCGGTCACCTCACGCGCCATCGCCAACAGGCGGTCGGTGGTGCGGCCCATGGCAGATACCGTCACCACCACCTTCTCCCCGGCGTGTACCGCGCGTTCGATGCGGGCGGCGACCTTGCCGATGCGGTCCACGTCCCCGACGCTCGTTCCGCCGTACTTGTGCACCCGGATCGGCCACGGCGCAGGGCGCCTAGCGGCCGCGGGGTGGCGCGGGGATTCGGTGGGGACGAGCACGGGGTCCATATGGCGCAGAAGCTTACCCTGCAGCCCGGGGAGGGCGCCAGCACGCCTCCACCTGACATAATCAAGTCATGAGCAGTAGCGCCCCCGTGAAACGCATTGCCGTCATCGGAGCCGGCCCCGCCGGCTTCTACGCCGCCGACGCACTAGTCAAGACCTTCGGCGATGGCGCCTCGGTGGACCTCATCGAGCGCCTCCCCACCCCCTACGGGCTCGTGCGGTTCGGCGTGGCGCCCGATCACCAGAAGATCAAGTCCGTCACGCGCCTGTACGACCGCACGCTAGCCGACCCGCGGGTGCGGTACCTCGGCAACGTCGAGTTCGGCAAGCACCTGACGCTCGAGGACCTGAAGCGCCACTACCACGCGGTGGTGTTCGCGGTCGGCTCCCCTAACGACCGGCGCCTCGGCGTCGCGGGTGAGGACCTGAAGGGCAGCATGTCGGCCACCGAGTTCGTGGCCTGGTACAACTGTCACCCGGACTACCGGCACCTCGAGGTGCCCCTCGACGCCAAGACCGCGGTGATCGTCGGTGTGGGCAACGTGGCCATCGACGTGGCGCGCGTCCTGGCGAAGACGGTGACCGAGCTTGGGGAGACCGACATGGCCGATCACGCCCTCGAGCACCTGGCCACCTCCACCATCGAGGACATCATCATCGTGGGCCGGCGGGGGCCGGCCGAGACCAAGTTCACCACCAAGGAACTGCGCGAACTCGGCGAGCTGGCCAACGCCGACATCTTCGTACGCGAAGACGAACTGGAAGTAAGCCCCGAGAGCTTGGGAGCCATCCAGGGTGACGTGAACGCCACCAAGAACCTCGAGGTCTTACAGGGGTTTGGGCAGCAGCAGCCGACGGGCAAGCCGCGCCGACTGCACATCCGCTTCCTCCTCTCCCCCACGGAGTTCCGCGGCAACGGCCGCGTGACGAGCGTCGTGTGCGCCAAGAACCGCCTCGAGGCAAGGCCGGACGGCAGCCTCGCCGCCGTACCGACGGGCGCGACCGAGGAACTGGAGGCCGACCTGGTGTTCCGTTCGATCGGCTACCAGGGAACTCCGCTTCCGGGCGTGCCGTTCGACGAACGCCGGGCCGTCATCCCCAACGCCGCGGGGCGAGTTCTGGACGCCCCGGACGGGCAGCCCGTCAAGGGCCTGTACGTGGCGGGCTGGATCAAGCGCGGCCCCAGCGGCGTGATCGGGACCAACAAGGCCTGCGCCATGGAGACCGTGGCGACGCTCGCCGGAGACGAGCTGCTTTCCCCCGAGGACCCTCGGCCCGAGGCGGTCGACGCCCTACTGGCGAGCCGCGGCGCAAGGCCGTTCACGGCCGCCCACTGGGCGAAGCTGGACGCCTTCGAGACGGCGGCCGGCGTGGCTCAGGGACGACCGCGCGTGAAGCTGATCGACGTGGACGAGATGTTCGCGGCCATCAGCTGACGCGTGCGCGCGCCCGTCGCCCTCTTCGGTTCGGATCCCGGCCCGACGTGCTTTCGCTCAGGTGGTACGATGCGCCGGCAGAATCGCGCAACCAGCGCCAGAGCGAGGTCATAGGACGTGTCGGATAGTCGTACGACAAGTTCGGTCGTGCGCCCTAACAGTGGGCCCACCCGGGCCGGGAGTGTGGGCCAGTCGGCCGCACCACTGCTGAGCATCCAGGGGCTAGTGAAGGACTTCGGTGGCCTGCGCGCGGTCAACCGTTGCTCCTTCGACGTGCAAGCCGGCAGCATCACGGGCCTGATCGGGCCCAACGGCGCCGGCAAGACCACCCTCTTCAGCCTCATCTCCGGTTTCTACAGGCCCGACGCGGGCCGCGTTTACCTGGATGGGGAGGACGTCACGGGCCTACCGTCGCACCTCATCTTCCGCAAGGGCCTTTGCCGCACGTTCCAGATCCCTCGCGAGCACAAGAGCATGACCGTCACCGAGAACCTGATGCTCGTGCCCAAGGGCCAGATCGGCGAGACGTTCTGGAACCCCATCGTTAGGCCGGGGGCCGTGCGGCGCCAGGAGCGGGAACTGCGCGAGAAGGCGCGGGAGGTGTTGGAGTTCGTCGAACTGACGCACATGGCCGACCAGCCCGCGGGCGCGATGTCGGGCGGCCAGAAGAAACTCCTGGAACTCGCCCGCACCCTGATGGCCGACCCGAAGATCGTGCTGCTCGACGAGCCGGGCGCGGGCGTCAACCCCACGCTCATGGGCAAGATCCGCGAGAAGATACGCGTGCTGAACAAGGACCGCGGCATCACGTTCCTGCTCATCGAGCACGACATGCCGCTGGTCATGGAACTCTGCGACCCCGTGGTCGTCATGAACCAAGGCAGCAAGCTGGTCGAGGGTCCGCCCGCCGTCGTCAAGACCGACCCCCGCGTCCTCGAGGCGTACCTAGGAGGCCAGTATGCCGCTCTTGACGGTTGAGAACGTGGTCTCCGGCTACGGGGAGATGCAGGTCTTGAGCGGCGTCACCCTGGAGGTCGAGGAGGGCGAGGTCGTCTCGATAGTCGGGCCCAACGGCGCCGGCAAGTCGACCGTGATGAAGGTGGTCTTCGGGTTGCTCAAGCCGTGGGAGGGAAAGGTCGTGTTCGCGGGCGAGGACATCTCCGGCCTGCCCCCCGAGAAGATCGTCCGCAAGGGTCTCTCCTACGTCCCACAGGTAGACAACGTCTTCCCCACCATGACCGTGGAGGAGAACCTCGAGATGGGCGCCTACATCCTCGACGAGCCCTTGAAGGAGCGCAAGGAGCGCGTCTTCGAGCTGTTCCCGCGCCTCGCGGAACGCCGGCGCCAGCGGGCGGGCAAGATGTCGGGCGGTGAGCGCCAGATGGTGGCCATGGGCCGCGCGCTCATGCTCGACCCCAAGCTCCTGATGCTGGACGAGCCCTCGGCCGGCCTGGCCCCGCTCCTGGTGGACATGATCTTCGAGAAGGTCGTCGAGGTGAACGAGGCCGGCGTCGCCGTCCTGATGGTCGAGCAGAACGCCAAGAAGTCGCTCGCGCTGGCGGACCGTGGGTACGTCCTTGCCACCGGGCAGAACCAGGTCGACGGGCCGGGCCGCGACCTCCTCGCCAACCCTGAGGTCGCGCGCCTCTACCTAGGGGGCTGAACCGCATGACCGAGACCACCAAGATCCAGCTCCGGCCGGGCGAGCGCTTCAAGAAGGCCATCGAGCACCCCGCCACCATGTGGGTGGCGCTTCTCCTGCTGGGCGCCGTGTTGTTCATCGTGGCCGAGGTGAAGGGCGTCAGCGGCACGCAGTTGCTGTCGCTCCTCGTGCGCGGCACGCTGTTGGGCGGCACCCTCGCCCTCGGAGCCGTGGGCGTGACGCTCGTTTACGGCGTTCTCAAGATGGCGAACTTCGCCCACGGCGACACGATGACCCTGGGCGCCTACCTCGGACTGATCGTCATCACCCTGCTCCCCAAGGGCCCGGTACTCAAGCCGTTCTCGTTCGGTTACGAGTTCCTGGTGGGCCTGGTGATAGTGATCCCGCTGGTCGGCCTCGTCGCCTTCGGCCTGGACCGGATCGCCTTCAGGCCGCTCAGGGCAAGGCGCAGCCAACCGATCATGTTCGCGATGGCCGCGCTTGGCCTCGCCTTCGGCATCCGCAGCCTCATCTACATCTTCTGGGGCGCCGACTTCTCCTTCTACTACACGGGCCGGCCGCGGCCGGCCTTCGAGCTCTTCTCGGGCGTCCGCGTTCGCCCCGACCAGCTCTTCATCCTGGGGCTGGCCATCGTGCTGATCGTGAGCGTCTACCTGCTGCTGGAGCGCACCAAGGTGGGCAAGGCCATGCGGGCCATGGCGGACAACCCCGACCTCGCCCGCGTCACTGGCATCGACACCAATCGGGTGGTGTTCTGGACGTGGGTGATAGGTGGGGGCATGGCCGCGGCCGGAGGCATGCTCTACGGCCTGGACGTGCAGCTACGGCCAGAGATGGGCTGGTGGCTCCTCCTGCCGCTCTTCGCTTCCGTCATCTTGGGCACCATCGGCAATGCCTACGGCGCCCTGGCGGGCGCCTTCATCATCGGCATCGTCTGGCAGGTGAGCACCGCGTTCGTGAACCCGGCTTATGGCCACGGCATCTCGTTCCTGGTGATGGTGCTCGTGCTGCTCGTCCGGCCCGAGGGTCTCTTCGGGAAGAGGGGGTGAGGGCGTGACTCCCACCTTGCTGGCCAAGGCCGTCTTGTTGACGGTGCCGCTCTGGCTCTTCGTCTCCAGCCTCCTCAAGCTCAAGCCGTCCGTCGTCAAGCACCTGGCGTCCATCGCCGTCGGCTTCGGCCTGGCGCTGCTCGCCGTGCTATTCATCCCCGGCGGCGTGCTCTCGTACGTCACCTCGTTCGTGCTCATGGCGAGCATCTACGCCGTGCTTAGCCTCGGACTGAACGTTCAGTGGGGTTACACGGGGCTCTTCAACATCGGTATCGCGGCGTTCTTCGCCATGGGCGCGTTCACCAGCGCCCTCGTCACCACGGTGAAGCCCACTGGCTTCAACGCGGCGTTCACGCAGCAGGCCTTCGGTCTCGGCGCGCCCTTCTGGGTAGGGGTGCTGGCCGCCGGGCTCACCGCCGGCATCCTTGCCTGGCTCATCGGCAAGCCGACGCTGCGACTGCGAGACGACTACCTGGCCATCGCCACGATCGGCATCGCCGAGCTCGTGCGGCTCGTCTTCCAGAACGAGCGCTGGCTGGCGAACGGACCCCAGCCGCTACGGGGCATCCCGCAACCCCTCTCCTGCCTCTCGGGCGACGGCTGCTCGTGGTTGCCGGGCTTCGTGAACAACTTCTTCTCGGCGCTGCAGCCGCGTGACTACCCGTTCGTCTACGTGGCCATAGTGGCCTTCGTCCTGTACCTGGTGTTCCGGGTGCTCGAGCGGGCGATCCGCTCGCCGTGGGGCCGCGTCCTACGGGCCGTGCGCGAGGAGGAGGCGTCGGCCGCCATGAACGGCAAGGACGTAGCGGCCTTTCGCATGCAGTCGTTCGTGGTCGGCGCCGTGATCATGGGCATCGGGGGCGCGCTGTATGCGCATTACGTCGTGTCCATCGATTACGGGCACTTCGACCCGCTCTACGGCACGTTCCTCATCTGGGTCATGCTGATGCTGGGCGGCAGTGGCAACAACCGCGGGGCCATCCTCGGCGCGTTCGTCGTCTGGGGCATCTGGTCGGGCACGAGCTTCATCGTCGACCTGCTGCGCCCCACCCTGGCCGCGATCTCCCCCGACCTGCCCTCGCGCGGGCCCTACTTCCGCTTCTTCCTCATCGCCGTGCTGATGCTCTTCATCGTGCTCTACCGGCCGAAAGGCATCTTGGAGGAGGAGAAGGTCGTGTCGCTGGACCGCGACGCGGCCTGAACTACCAGGACAGGCTGGGGGCTTACCGCGGACGCTCAACGCAAGGCGCACGCTACCGAAGAGCAGATGGAAGAGGGTGGGCGCCCGGTTGACGGGCGCCCACCCTCATTTCGCTTACGGCCACGTGTGGCCGCACGTTCAGATCCGGTCGTTACTCGGCCGGGATCTCCGAAGCGGTACGCACCATGACGCTGACGATGGTGCCGCCCTTGAACTGCCAGATCTCGACAGGCGTCACGACGTCGCCGTTGGCGTCGAAGTCGACCTCGCCGGCGGCGCCGGTGTAGTTGATGTCCTTGCCGGACTTCATGAGCGCGATGGCATGCTGGAAATCGCCGACGCCGACCTTCTCGCCGTCAGGGTTGGCAACTTCGCGCATGCGGTCACGGACCGACTGGCTGGTGACGGGCACGCCGTCGACGATCGACTTGGCGATGGCCAGACCGATGACGGCCATGGCGTCGTAGCCGGTGTCGATGTAGGGCAGCGGCGGGCGCTGGCCGTACGCGGCGTTGTAATCGTCGGAGAACTTCACGAAGCCGGCCCAGTTCGGGTCGGCGCCGGGGGCGGTGCCGTAGAGGCCATCGACCACGTCGGCGCCTACTGCATCGATGATGTCGACCGACTTGGTGCCGTCGACGAACTGCCAGGAGGTGTAGTCGTACAGGTCACGCGATTCCTGGAGGTAGACGGTGGCCTGGCCGGGGTAGCTGATGGCGATGAGCACGCCAGGGTTGCCCGCCAGCGCCTGCTCGAGCTGCGCAGCGTACGTGGGCTGCGGCTCCTCGGGGTGAGCGACCTTGGCGAGCACCTTGCCGCCGCGCTTGGTGAACGCCGCCTCGAACGCCTCGGCCAGTCCCTGGCCGTACGGGTTGTTGACGTAGATGATCGAGGCCGTGTCGAACGAGTGACCCGGGATGATCTCACCGCGCGCGAGCTGCGCACCCACAACGCCCTGGAGGGCGTCGGAGGCGACCGTGCGGTAGATGTAGTCGTTGGTGTCGGGGAGCATGCCCACGAGCGGCGAGGTGGAGGCCGGCGAGACCATCACGACGTTGCTGGGGATGGCGACGGACTCGGCCACGGCGACCGTGACGCCGGACGAGAGCGCGCCGACGATGGCCACGACGTTGTCGGTGTTGATGAGCTTGCGAGCGCGGTCGACGCCGGAGGCCGGGCTCGTGGCCGAGTCTTCGGTGATCAGTTCCACGATCGGGCCGCCGAGTTCGGCGGTAGCGGCAGCGTTCAGCTGGTCCGCGGCGAGGTTCACGCCGTTGTTGATGGCGGGGCCGAACTCGGCCAGCGCCCCCGTGAACGACATGAGCGAGCCGACCTTGCTGACGGCCGGGGCTTGTGCCGCGGCTAGACTGACCAGCGCGGCGACGAGAATCCAAACCAACCTTTTGTGCACGTTCTCCTCCTTATGAGGCTTCGAACATACGAGACGGACTTGCGGCGGTTATCCGCCGAGAGGAACCTACGGCGGTTGTCTGCATCGTATGTAACGTCACAGGCGCTGTCAACGGCGGTCAAGACGCAAGCTACAAAGCTCAGGATTCGGTTAAGGGCTTCCACGGCTGCTCGGGCGAGCGGCTCGCGGCCACCCGACCCAGGCCGCGCAAGGCGCTCATAAGTAGCGCTTCCGGCGCCCCGGGCCCCGGGTGGCTCGCGATCTCGCCCCTCGAACCGCGTCACCGTATATGCGGCCCGGTGACCACTCTGGAGTTGACGCTGAGCCAGATGCAGCCGTACACTCATCCAGTTACGGCGGTCAAGTGGCGCGCCGCGCCCCGCGAGTCGCCGAACGCTCTGGAGGCCGGATAGTGGGCATGAACCGCGAGGACGTCATCACACTGCTGCGCGAGAACGACGTCAAGTTCCTTCGGCTGCAGTTCACCGACATCCATGGCCGCAACAAGAACGTCGAGGTTCCCACCTCCCAGTTCTCGAAGGCCCTGGACGGCGAGATAATGTTCGACGGCTCCTCCGTGCAGGGCTTCACCCGCATAGAAGAGTCCGACATGTTGCTGCGCCCGCAGTTCGACACCTTCTTACTGCTGCCCCCAGCCATCGAGGGCGCCGTGCGTGGCCAGGTCGCGCGCATCATCTGCAAAGTGCACCAGCCGGACGGGACGCCCTTCGAGGGCGACCCACGCCGGGTCCTCGAGCGCCAGGTCGAGCGCTTGCAGGCGCTCGGCTACGACGACCTCTATGTGGGTGTCGAGCCCGAGTTCTACCTCTTCAAGCGCGGTGCCGATGGTGGCCCGACCACCGTCACCAACGACGGCGCCGGCTACTTCGACCTCGCCCCCGTGGACCGCGGCGAAGACGCCCGCCGCGACATGGTCAACGCACTCACGGAGCTCGGCTTCGAGATCGAGGCGGCCCACCACGAGGTCGGCCCGGGCCAGCACGAGATCGACTTCAAGTACGCCGAGGCGATCGCCACGGCCGACGCCATCCAGACCTTCCGCACCGTCGTCAAGCGCATCGCCATGAACCACGGCCTGCACGCCACGTTCATGCCGAAACCCGTTGCGGGGATCGCCGGCTCCGGCATGCACACCCACCTGAGCACCTTCAAGGACGGCAAGAACGCCTTCTTCGATCCGAAGGCGCCGCACCAGCTCTCGGAGACCGCCATCCACTGGATCGGCGGGCTGTTGGCTCATGCCCCCGGTATGGTGGCGATAACGAACCCCACCGTGAACAGCTACAAGCGCATCACACCCGGCCACGAAGCGCCCACCAACATCGCGTGGTCGGTTTCCAACCGCAGCGCCATGATCCGGATCCCGGCGCGCCGCGGTAACGGGACCCGCACCGAGATGCGCATGCCGGACCCCTCGGCGAACCCTTACCTGGCGCTCGCGGTCATGCTCGCCGCCGGCATCGATGGGCTCGAGAAGGGGCTCACCCCTCCCCCACCGATCGCCCGCAACATCTACGAGATGAGCGTGCGCGACCGCCGCACGCACAAGATCAAGGAGCTGCCCGCCAACCTGCGCGAGGCCGTCACCAACCTGAGGCGCGACAAGGTGATAGTCGAAGCCCTCGGCGATCACGTCTACCGCAACTTCGTGGCGGCCAAGACGCTCGAGTTCGACGACTACCGCAAGGCCGTGCACTCGTGGGAACTCGAGCGCTACCTGGCGGAGTACTGAGTGACCAAGAGGCCCGGCCCCGTTACGGCCGCGGGCGACGGGTCCCGCCCCTTGCGCGTTCTCGGCGTCGATCCGGGCCTCGCCAACTTGGGCCTGGGGGTCGTCGAGGAGGTGCGCAAGGAGGCCCGCCTGTTGGGAACCATCATGGTCACCACCAGCGCGCGGCAAGCCCAGGGTGAACGACTGCTGACCCTGCGCAAAGAGCTGCAGGCGTTCATGGCGCTGCACCGGCCCGACGTGGTCGCCATCGAGGGCCAGTTCCTGCGCCACCAACGCCAGACATCGTTCAAGGTGGGTCAGGCCGTCGGCGTGGTGCTGCTGACCGTCGCCGAGGCGGGCCTCCCCGTCTTCGAGTACGGGCCGGAGCAAGTGAAGCGCAGCCTGGTGGGGAACGGGCGCGCCGACAAGGCACAAGTCGCCTTCATGGTGCGGGCCATCCTCAAACTCGGTGCGGTGGAGCAACGAGACCACGTTACCGACGCCCTGGCGTTGGCCCTCACGCACCTGCAATCGCGGCGGCTCGGGGCGCTCGCCTGAGGCCTAGTCCGAGTGGATTGGCTGCTTCGACGGCCACGGCGTTAGCGGTGGTGACAAGACCTACGGCAGCCGGGTACGCAGCGCCGCCTCAGCGGCGCGCCCGCTTGGCCGCCCGGCGCCTGGCGGCCGCCCGTCCGCCGGCCAGGCGTGGGTCGCCGCGCCACGGCCGCCGTCCTTTGGTAGCTGGGGGCGGGGGCGCTGATGCGAAGGTCGGGGGCGCCTCGGGCTCCCGCGCCACGACCAGCACCCGCGCCTCGTAGGGGCCCAGGTCGAGCCGCAACCCGTCGTCCAGTTCCCCTTGCGTCACTAGGGTAGCGGCGCCCCCGACCATTGGGGTCAGCCGCACCGGGCGGTCATGATTGCCGCGCAGCCCCAGGGCCTCCGACAGCCGCTCGGAACGGAGCTCTCCGCCGCGCAAGCGGTCACTGAAGGGTGCGCTCATCCGCAGCATGCCGGCCACGGGCCGAGCGGAGTTGTTGACGGCCACCAACGAGGCGGTGGCGTCACTTAGCGGCGCCGGCCGGTTGGTGAAAACGTAGGCGGACTCCTCCACCCCGCTCTCGCCGAGCAGGTCGAAGAGCCTGAAGGCGTCGGCGCCCGCGAACGCCCCCCTCGCCCGCAGTAGCGGCGCGATGACGCGGCGGTGCCGCGCCACGAGTTCGGGATCGGGGCGCTCGTCGAGTCTGGGAGCCAGGTACTCCATGCCGTACTTCTCGCTGAGCCCCTCCACCTGGCCGTGCCCGAACATGGGCAGGCCCGGCAGGGTTGCTAGCAGGGTGGCCACGCCGAAGTACTTGTCGGAGGCCCCGAACTGCCCGCGCGCCGTCTCCTCGTCGGGGTTGCTCATGAAGTTGACGTAACGCTGCAAGATCCGCGGGTCGAACGCCAACAGGGTCTTCAGCAGCCGTCTATAGGCCGCGTTCTCCTCGCGCATGAGCATGTGCATGAAGGCGCTGTTGTAAACGCGGTGCATGCCCAGCTCGCGCACGAAGAAGCCTTCCATGAGCCAGAACGCCTCGGCGAGGAGGAGCGTGTCGGGCGCACTGTCGGCCAGCCGGTCGACCAGCTCGCGCCAGAACTCTCGGGGCATGAGGCGCTCGAACTCCGCGGCGCTGAGCGCGAAGCGGGCGCGCGACGGGATGGCGCCGCCCTCGCCCGGCAGCGGGTGCCACAAGCGTTGAACGTGCCGCTTGGCCAGCGTCATGGCCGCGTCGAACCGGATGATCGGGAACCTGCGTGCTACGTCCTCGATGGTGGCCATGACGGCCTGACGCACGTCTTCTCGCAGGTAGTCGAGCTGCGCCGTGTCGTTCCAGGGCATGGCCGTCCCGTCGTTACCGTGATAGACGTAGCGCTTCGCGCCCGAGCCGGGGTCCGTTCGCTCGAAGACGACGGCCGCGTCGGTGCCGCTGTAGTAGCCGTCCTCCACGCGCACTTCCAGGGCCGGGTCGTCGGCCAAGTTCGCGCCCGTGAACGAGTACCCCGGATAGGGCGGCTCGGCGACTTGCACGAACCACTCCGGATGCTCGACCATCCAGCGCGAGTCGAGGCCCGTGTGGTTGGGGACCATGTCGCTCGCCAGCCTCACGCCGGCGGCAGCGGCCCGCGCGCGCAGGTTCTCGAACGCCGGCTCCCCGCCCAGGTCGGCGGCTATCACGTAGTCATGCAGGGCGTACGCGCTGGCGCCGGCGTCATGCTGGCCGCGTGCTCGCTTCAGGTTGCGCGAAGCGCGGCTCCGCTCCCATACGCCTATCAGCCAGAGGGCGTTGAAGCCGTCCTCTCGCAGTTCACGGAGCGCCTCATCAGGAACCTGATCGAGGCGCCGAACCTCTACGCCGTAACGCCGGGCCAGCTGCGCCAGCCAGACGTAGGTGCTCTTGGCGACCATGGCCACCTCTGGCATCCAGGCCTTGTCGGGGGTGAAGCGGGCCTCGCCGTGGCCCGCGTCGCCTGCCAAGAAATCACTTGGCGGTGGCGGCGGCGGGCCGGGCGCGGCCGGCGCGCGCTTGCCCTCCTCGGTGAGCAGGTCGGCGGCCCGCAGCAGGTGGCTCAGCAGGTCGCCGAGGTCACCCAAGTACCTGCTCCAAGCGGCAACCGCCACTCTGAGCTGCCCAGCGAGCGAGTTGGGCTCACGCCGCCTTGGCAGCGTGAGAAGCCAGAGCAGGGTGCCCTCGGCGGGCTCCAAGGCGCGCCCCCCCGGCCCGGCCGCGCCCAACCCGGCGCCGCGGCCTACCGTGGCGCCGGGCAACGCCACCCCGGCGAACACGCTCTCCACAGCTGCGGCGGCGCGTTGCCAGTCGCGGCCGGTGGTCAGCGGGTGCTCGAAAAGTTCCATCAGCGAAGCGAAGCCGGGGTTCTGCAGGGCCGCGTCTATCAACCACACTTCCTCGAGACGCGCGTCGGCGCCGGCCGACGAGGGGGCCGGGGATGTTCCACCGGCGCCGGCGTAGGCGGCGCCGAACGCCAGGTCGAAGGCGTCCGCGTCCTCGGCGCCCACCACTGCGCGCCAGGCTTGCACGGCCGCGCCCACCGCCGAGCGACCGCCTTCCACGAAACCCAGGCGCTCGATGAGCACGTGCGCGGCCTCGTGCAGCGCAACGCCCGCCGCTAGCTCGCCGGCCGTTACCAGCGTCATCCCGGCCTCGCGGCGAGGACCGTTGATCAGGCCGGCCCACGCGGCCGCGCTGGTCGGGTCCAGCGACACGACCCGCCCGTTGGCGTTGAACGCCGCCGGCGGCAGCCCGTAGCGCTGCCGCGCCTCACGCGTTACGTGGAGCTCCCGTCTGCTTCTCAAGGCCCGACTCTACCACGGGCCTAGGCCGCGCCGCGGCCAGCTGCCGCGCGTGGGGCACGCGTAATCCCCAGGCGCGGGCGCCAGGCAGGCGGCAGTCTGTAGAATCGGAAGGATGAGTGACGGCAGCAACGGAGCGCGCCGAACCAGGCGTCGGGCAGGTCCCGGCGGCCCGCAGCTACTACTCGTCGCGATCGGGCTCGTCCTCAGCGCTTGCGCGGGCGACGTCGCACCGCGCGGCGAGGCCCTGCGACTCGTCGGCAACGACATCCCGCGGGGCATAGTGCACGAGGCCTATGACGGCACCTTCCACGCCGTGGGGGGCCTCAGGCCCTACACGTTCAGCATCACGTCGGGCGCGCTTCCGGCCGGGATCACCCTCCAGAACGGCGTCCTGCGGGGTATCCCCACCGAAGTGGGCACCTTCGCGCTGACGGTCGAGGTCTCCGACGCGAACCTCTCTCGGGTGAGCCAGAAGTACACGCTTCAGGTAACGTCGCCGCCGCCAACGCGGTTCGTGCTCGACGCGCCCCAGACGGAGGTGCGCGGCGGCGTGACGGTGCGCGCCAAGCTCGAGGAGGCGCGCGCGGTGACGGGGGTGCGCAGCCTGGTCACGTGGGACCCTGAGGTCTTCCGCTTGGCTGACGGCGGCCCCGTCGCGGGTCGGCCCGGCGTCGCGCTGTTCTGGCGGGCCGAGGCCGGCGAGTTGCAAGTTGACCTCGCCCCCCTCGGGAAGAGCCTCGACGGCAGCGTCGAGCTCTACCGCTTCACGCTCGTGCCCGTGGCTCCGCCCGTGCGCGTACAGGCGTCCTACGCCGCCGAGGTCCTCAGCACGAGCCTCGACCCCGAGCGGCAGCACGAGTACTTGAGCGGTGTCGTGGGGGCCGCGCCGCGCCCACGTCCCGAGACGAGCCTCGAAGAGCCCGGTGACCAGAGCCGGCCTCCGGACACGCATGGCGAGGAAGGCGACCAGTGAGGCGTACCTTCCTGGCGGCCGTACTCTCGGTGGCGCTCGCCGCCGGAACGGCCGGTGCCACGACTTACCTCCTTGCCTCGCCCGAGAGCATGGCGCTCGAGGCCGACCTGGTGTTCATGGGCACGGTCGATTCGGTCACCACAGAGGCCCGAGACGACAGGCCCTGGAGCCTCGTCGAGTTCGGCGACCTAGACGTCTTGTACGACCGCGAGGCCAAGGAGAAGGGCCAGGAGCCCGCCAGCCAGCAGAGCTTGGCCTTCCTCGGCGGCAACGTTGCCGGGCTCCCGACCTTGTTCGTGAGCGGCTTGCCGACGTTCGAGCGGGGCGAGCGCTGGCTCGTCCTCGCACGCCAGGACGACGGGTTGGCGTCGCCGGTGGTCGGAGTATCCCAGGGCGCGTGGAAGTTCGGCCCCGGGGGCGCCCAGGCGGGTGATGGCTCCTACCTGAGCCTAGACGGCTCGGGCGCCCTCGTGCGAGGCTCGAGCAGCCCAACGCCTGAGGACCTTCGCGCGGCCCTTGTTGCGCTGCTGGAACGCGGCGCGCCCAGCGCGGTGGGCGCGCCCAGCGAGGCGGGCGCGCCCAGCGAGGGGGGCGCGCCCACCGCGCCGCCGCCACCCGCGGCCGCCGGCGAGGACGCGGCAGGCACGGCCCCCGAGCCGGCGCCGGGCCAGCCACCGGCTGCAGGCGACGCGGGGGATGAGGCGCAGGAGGCAGCACCGGAGACGGGCACGTCGGAAACTGCGCCAGGGGAGGAGGCACGGCAGACCGCGGCCCCCGAAGGGGAGCCGGAGGCCGCACCAACCGCCCAGGGCCAGTCGGACGAGGCCACCGCCGTCCCGGCCGCGCCGAAGACCGTCCGTTACCGCGTTGACGACAGGGGCGGACCGCTGCTCCTCTCGAGCTTCGCGTCCGCCGCGGCAGGCGTGTGGGAGGCAGCGGCGCCGGGCGCCGTGGTCTTCGAGACCGACGAGGCCGCACCGGCCCAGATCCGCTACGGGGCGCCGGAACTCATGGGGCCCGACGCCAAGTCCCTCACCCTGGCGTCTCCAGGAGGCCGGGTGGAGGTGCTCATCTCACCGCTGGTCGGGGACGAACTCGAAGCCGTGCTGCTGCATGAGCTCGGCGTCCTGGCGGGCCTGCCCGAGGGCGGCGCCGGCGTCATGGCGCGGACCGTATCGGCCGCTAACAGTGCTCCCCTACCGGCGGACGTGGCCGAACTGCGCGGCCTGCGCGAGTTCGCGCCCGAGGACCTGGACAGGAGCGGGAACGTGGACTTCTACGACCTGGCACTGTTCGGCAGGGCCTACGGCACTTCCGGGGTGAACCTGGCTGCCGATTTCAACGGTGATGGGCAAGTCGACGACGCCGACCTGAAGCTCCTGCGCGAAGCCTACGAGTTCTCGCCACCGCAGGAGGCTCCGCCCGCCGCACCCTAGTGGACCGCGTGCCACCCTGGGGAACCGCCGGCGGCTCTAGCTGGTGGCAGGCAGGACGTCCCGCTCCGGAGGCGGCACGTGCAACACGGCCACCTC
This sequence comes from Truepera sp., assembly GCA_032027045.1. Taxonomy (NCBI): domain Bacteria; kingdom Thermotogati; phylum Deinococcota; class Deinococci; order Trueperales; family Trueperaceae; genus Truepera; species Truepera sp. The sequence continues at coordinate 1,529,578 of JAVSMU010000001.1, forward strand.
CTCCTCACCCCTGGCGAACACGAGGGTGCCGCTCACACGCGGTGCCAGCAGGAAGTCGGTGAACGAACCCAGGACCTGGCCCGGCAACATGGCCACCAGGCTCTCCTGCGCCGCGCTACCACGGCCGCGGTACTGGCGCACGGTGATCTTGAAGCCGGCCAGGTCGAAGGTCAGCGGCTCTTCCGTCAGCGTCTTGACGAGATGTTCGCTCGCCCCCGACGATCCGATCAGGGCCGGCAGGTCGGTGGGCGCAACGGCGCCCACGTGTCGCATACGTTCCACGACATCGCCCACGACCGCCTCGGTAAGCATCACGTTCGAGGCCCTGGCGGCGCCACGGAGCAGCCCCTCGAGGGCCTGCACGCGCTTCGGTGCGCGGCCCGCGACCACGTTGGCCCGCGCTACTGCCTGCGTGATCACTTCTTCGGGTTCGCCACGAACGTTGTTGGAGATGACCTTGAAGGCCGCGAGCAGCTCCTCGCGCTGAGAACTCCTCAACACCTCGTTCACCAGCAGCGCATCGGCGAGCCGCGAACCCAGGGAGCGCGCCTCGTTGCGGATGCGGACGTGGACGTACTCACCCTCGCGAAAGGCGCCGATGCGCACGCGGTCGCGCACGATGACGTTCGAGCCGTCGAGCTCCACCTCCTCGCCGTCGAGGTACAGGGTCCGGGAGTTGCCGACCCCGCTGATGGCGATGTCGTGACCGGCAAGCGTGAGCCTCAGGGGTCCGACCATGCGCACCGTCACCGCCGTCGCTTCGGGTGGCACCTTCTCCCACTTCAGGATCGGGTTCACGCCGAAGAGCACGCCGCCCTCGAGGTGCGGGCCGCCGGCCTCGCCGCCGACCGCGGTCGGGAGGTAGCCCGCCAGGCGCCCGAAGAAGGCCTCCACCAGTTCGGTGAACAAGTACGTGTCGCGCTGGAACGCCTGCCGGTCGGCGCGTTCGCGGGCGCTCACCTCGGTCAGCCGCCGCTCGAGCTCTCGCCGCTGCGCGGCCTTCTCCTCCTCGGGCAGCCGCTCCTTGCCCATCTCCTGCAGGGCGAGGCGCAGCTGCGTCGAGGTGAGGGAGCTACTCGCGTCGGGCGACAACCGGCCGGCGTACGGGTCGTTGGCCACGGCAAGCGCCGCCGACTTCACGTAGGCGAACGCGCCGCTCTCGCCCCGGTCCAGGGCCGGCAGGGGGTTCCCCGACTTTCCGACGGTCATGATCACGTTTATCAGCTCGCGCAGGATCTCGGCCAGGGAGTCGAGGTCCGACAGGGAGACCAGCGGGTCGCGCATGGTGGGGATGCTCTCCATGACGCGGAACGCTCCTCCCGGGACGTCCTGGCCGAAAGTGCTGCGGTCGGCGTTGCGCATGAGGTTCTGCAGGGTAGCGAACACCAGGCGAGCGGTCAGCCGGTCGCGTTCGGCACGCCAGCCGGCGGCAACACGTTGCACGTACTCGTCCAGGTCATCCCACCAGACGCGGCGCGCCAGGCGCTGCAGCACCGCGTGCTCGTCGCGTTCCTCCGGCGACGAGTCGTGGAACGTCGGGGGCCTTCTAGGCTCCTCGTCGGCCGCCAGCGTTGGTCCTTCCTCGTCGAGGACGAGGGACACCAGGTTGGGCACGACCTCACGTTGACCCTTGGAGTCGGACAACGTTCCCATGGTCTTCGCGGCCGCGTCCAGGCGCCCGCGCTCGTCTGCGCTAAGCCGCTCGCGCTCGCGGTTGAGCACCCCGAGCAGTTCCCACAGCGACTGCATGCCTCCCCGCACCATGCGCTTGGCGCGGAACTCTTCGACCTTGTACTCGAGCAGCTCGAGGGCGATGCTCTCTAGCCGGAGGCTCACGCCGCCAGTATAAGGAAGGACCCGGCCGACCGTAACCGGGAAAACTCACGCACGCGAGAACACGTCCCGTGCGCGCGAAACAACCTCGTCCACTTGTTCCTCCGTGATGACGAGGGGCGGCAGGAAGCGGACGGTATCGCCCGCCCCGGCGATTGTCACCACGCCACGTTCCTGCAACTCGCGGATCACGGGGCCCGCAGGCACCGACAGCTGAACGCCGATCAGCAGGCCACGCCCCCGGACCTCCGTTACCGCCGGCCCGCTGCCTGCCAGGCCGGCCATGAGCCTGTCGCCCAACCGTGCGGCCTGCGCCATGAGGCCCCGGTCCTCGATCTCCTCCAGGACGGCCAGGCCCGCGGCAGCGGCAAGCGGGTTGCCGCCGAAGGTGGTGCCGTGACCGCCCTTGGGCATGGCCGCGGCCACCTCGTCGGTCATCAGCAGCGCGCTGATGGGCACGCCGCCCGCCAGGCCCTTGGCCAAGGTGACCATGTCGGCGTCGACTCCTACCGCCTCACTCGCGAGGAAGGTGCCCGTGCGGCCGACGCCCGTCTGGATCTCGTCGAGGATCAGCAGCGCGCCGTGGGCCCGGGTCGACTCCCGCGCGGCGTGCAGGAACTCGGCGGTCGCGGGCTTGATGCCACCCTCACCCAGGATGGGTTCGAGAAGCACCGCGGCCGTCTCGTCGTCGATCGCGGCGCGCAGCGCCTCGACGTCGTTGAAAGGCACGAACTCGACCTCGGTGTCGTACGGGCCGAACGGTTCGCGGTACTTGGGCTCCCACGTGAACGGCAAGACGCCCCTCGTGCGGCCGGAGAAGCCGTGCTCTGCGGCCACGAAGCGCCGCCTGCCGGTCGCCACCCGCGCCCACTTCAGCGCGGCCTCGTTGGCCTCCGCGCCCGAGTTACCCAAGAAGACGCGCGCGAGGGGCGGCCGCACGAACTCGAACAGCTTGGTTACGAACTTCGTGCGCACGTCGTTGCCGAGGTTCTGGGGGCAGACGATCAGGCGCCGCGCCTGATCAGCCAGCGCGTTCGCCAAGCGTTCGTTGGAGTGGCCCACGCTCGCGACGGCGATCCCGGCCATGCAATCGAGGTACTCCTTACCCTCGGCGTCGTAAAGCAGGGCGCCGTCGCCCCGAACGAACGCGACCTCCGGATGCCACAGGCCGCTGTCGTGCACCTGCGCGGCGGCCAGGATTTCGGCCGTCCTGCCGCGCGCCGGGGCCTGGGGGTTGGCTGGGGCTTCTCCTTGCATGCGCTGCCCTTCCTCTTCCACGGGCTGACGGCGCCCGCCCAACGGGCCGCCGACCGGCCGGCGGCCATTCGCTTGGGAGCATAACGCTCCGTGACGGCACGCCATAGCCGCGCCACTGTCGGAACCGGCAGCCCGCCGGTATCAGGACCCTATGGTCACGAGGCAGAGCGGGACCTCGGTGCGCCCGTCGACCTGTAGGAGCTTGGCAAGCTCGTCGTCGTAGAAGTCGACCGCGTACGTCGCCGCCAGGCCCAACGCGGCGCCCGCTAGTACCAGCCCCTGGGCGGCCGAGCCGGCATCCAGGAACAGGTACCGGAAAGCGCGGCCGCCGCCGAGTACCCGGTGGCGCGAAGGTACGCCGGTGAAGCAGACCGCGGCCGCCTGGGCGCCGATCTCGACCGGCGCGAGCATGCAGTCGGCGAACGGCTCACCGACGTCTGCCATCCTCAGCTGATCGAGGCTGTGATCCCGGGGGTTGTAGCGATACACGCCCGCGAACAGGTCCTGAACGTTGAACGCCAGCACGTAGCACTCCAAGGAGGAAACGTCCTGGGCCGTGACGTGTACCCGCTTGCGTCCGAAGTTGAAGCCGACACAGGCCCACAGCAACTGCGACAGGGCCGCCTGCTCGAGGCGCCCGCCCTCGGCCGCTCCCCCACTGTCACGCGAAAGCACGCTCCAGACGCCGGCCCCGTCCCGCAGCTGCGGCGCCGGCAGGCTGGCGACCTCGGCGGGGTTGGCGCGGACCTTGAAGGGGGCCGCCACGCGCGTGCGCGGCGCGGGCAGCTGGCCGCGCCGGTACTTGGTCTGGTCGAAGAACTCCGCGCCGAAGGCACGGCTCTTGCTCTGCGCCACTCGAGGTACTCCCGTCGGCACTGTAGCACCAGAGCAGGAAGGCCCCGGGCGGTATGCTGCCGGGAAGTCCACGGGCGCCGACGAAGAGCGCGCCCAACCGGGATCAGCATGGAACTACGGGTAAGGTTCGTCGAAACCGATCAGATGGGTGTCGTCCACCACAGTGCCTACGTGCCGTGGCTCGAGGCCGGCCGCGTGGAGTGGCTCCGCGAGCGCGGCCTGAGCTATCGCGAGATGGAAGACGGCGGTATGTCCCTGGCCGTGGCGCACGTGGAGGTCTCGTATCGGGCCGCCTGCTACTTCGACGACCTGCTCGAGGTAGCCAGCACCCTCACGGACGTCCGCAGCCGCCGCGTGGGTTTCGCTTACCGCATCACGCGGCCGGCCGACGCCGTCCTCATCGCTACCGCCACCACGTCGCACGTCCCGACGGGCCGTGATGGAAGGGCCATGCGCATACCCGAGCGCTGGCTCGCCCCCATGACCCTGCTCCTGGAAAGCAACCCTTGACCAGCCGCGAACCCGAATCCTCAGCGATGTACCTACCCCACCGGAGGCAAGAACCATGACCACTTCGCCGGCACGCGTGAAGGCGCCCGAGCTAGAGAAGATCGTCGCCACGGCGCTGACCTTCGACGACGTCCTGTTGGTGCCGGCGCACAGCCGCGTCCTGCCCAAGGAAGTCGATCTCACTGCCCGCTTCACGCCGGGCATCACGCTCAACATCCCGCTCGTCTCGGCGGCCATGGACACCGTCACCGAGACCCAGATGGCCATCGCCATGGCGCGCCTGGGCGGCATCGGCGTCGTCCACAAGAAGATGGCGATCGACCTCCAGGCGGAGATGGTGAGGAAGGTGAAGCGCTCGGAATCGGGCATGATCGTCGACCCCATCACGCTGGAGCGCCACGCTACGCTCGCCGACGCCGAGGACCTCATGCGCGAGTACTCCATCAGCGGCGTGCCCATCGTGGAGGCAGATGGCAAGCTGGTGGGCATCCTGACCAACCGCGACCTGCGCTTCGAGACCGACATGCATAGGCCGGTCTCGGAAGTGATGACGTCCGAGGGGCTCATCACCGTTCCCGTCGGGACGACGCTCGAGGCCGCGATCGAGATGCTCAGGCACCACAAGGTGGAGAAGCTCCTGGTGGTCGACCCGGAGGGCTACCTGCGGGGACTGATAACGATAAAGGACATCACCAAGCGCCTCGAGTACCCGAACGCCGCCAAGGACTCCCTCGGCCGCCTGCGGGTGGCGGCGGCGCTCGGCGTGGGCCTGGACCTCGAGGAGCGGGCCGCGGCCCTGGTGGAGGCGGGCGCCGACGTGCTCGTCCTGGACAGCGCGCACGGCCACAGCCAGGGGATCCTCGACGCCCTGCGGCACGTGAAGGCCAGTTACAGCGTGGAGGTCATCGCTGGGAACGTCGCTACGGGGGCGGGAGCGGCCGCGCTCGTCGAGGCCGGGGCGGACGGCGTGAAGGTCGGCGTGGGGCCTGGCAGCATCTGCACCACGCGGGTCGTGACGGGCGTGGGCATGCCGCAACTGAGCGCCATCCTGGAGGCCGCCGAGGTGACGCGGGCGAGCGGCGCCACGCTCGTGGCCGACGGTGGCATCAAGTACTCGGGCGACATCGCCAAGGCCATCGCCGCCGGCGCCGACGTGGTAATGGTCGGCTCCTTGCTGGCGGGCACCACCGAGGCCCCCGGCGAGGAGCTGCTGCGCGAGGGCAGGCGCTACAAGACCTACCGCGGCATGGGCAGCCTGGGCGCCATGTCGGGCGGCAGCGCCGATCGTTACTTCCAGGACAGCGCGGCCGGCGCGGCCAAGCTCGTCCCCGAAGGTGTGGAGGGCATCGTCGCCTACAAGGGGCCCGTGGGGGACGTCGTCTACCAGGCCGTGGGCGGCCTCCGGTCGGCGATGGGCTACTGCGGCACCGGGGACCTAGGGGCCTTGCAGCGTGACGGACGCTTCGTCACCATCACGCAGGCCAGCCTCGTGGAGTCTCACCCGCACGACGTCACCATCACCAGCGACGCGCCCAACTACTCGGTGTCGAACAAGCGCTGAGGCAACCAGTCTCGACCGGACCGCCAACCTGCGCACCGCACCGAGCCACACGGTGCCCCAACCGGGGCTCCAACCGGGGCCTGGAGCAGCGCAGCGACTACAGCACCAGCTCCTGATCGCCCGACGGCGCCAGGCCCATGAAGCGGTCCAATAGCGGCTCGATCCCGAACTTCAGCGCATGGCTGAAGGGACTCAGGACCCTCTCGGCAGGCTGACCGAGCGGCAGCAGGTGAGCGGTGAGACGCCCGAACTGGCGGGTCGTGATCTCGTCCTTGGTGGCGAGGGCCGCGGCCGACTTGCGGCGCAGGCCCGACAGCGTCGACACCATGTGCCGCCTGCCCTTGCGCACGGCGCCCTCCAACGTCGGGTCGATGGCGGCCACCGACTCGAGCAACGCGGCGAACTCGGCCTCCACCCTCGAGGCCGACTCGTTGAAGCGCGCGGAGTAGCCGTGGCGCTCGAGGAGGACCCGTTCGAGGATCTCGTCGTGGTGGGCGCGGAACTCGGCCGCGTGCACGCCGAACCCGGTCAGGAGCCTCGCCGCCGCGGGCTCGAGCACGGTGGCGCTCGCCCGTGGCCACGCGAGCGGCATCGGCACGCCATGGAAGCGGTAGACGTCACGCAACTGCGCCACGTACCTGAGTTCTCCGGGCCCGAGCACGGAGACGGCGGTGGGCAGCAGCGCGTCCTGCACCGTCGGCCTGAGCCCCGCCGCCGGCGTGATGCTGGTCGGATCCTCCGCCAGCATGCCGAGCAGTTCCGCCGCCTTGAACGTGCGGTCGTCGGCCATCAAGTTCGCGCCGACCTGGCGCAAGAGCACGCGCCGCCCGCCCAACTCCACGAAGAGGTTGGTGGCGCCCGTGGCGCGCCCGAGCTGCGGCGCGTAACCGAGCGCCTTCAGGCGCCTGCCCGCGCCGTTCACGGCCTCCGCCGTACTGACGGGGTCGGCCAGCTCGGCGGCCAGGACGGGCGAGAACTGCGCCGCCACGTCGCGCCTCAACGGGTCGACGAGCACCAGGCCTGCCTCCCCCAGGAAGCGCGTGAGGATGGCCCCGAACCAATCGGAGAACGACGTCACCGACGCCGCCGTGCCCTCAAGCAGGTCCCATACCTCGCCCATGAAGCGTGGCCGGGGTGTGAGGCTCTCGAGCCCCTCCTTCACGCTTTGGAGCATGGCCGGCGTCAGCGGCGCCCGCCCGACCGCCACCCCGTCGGGCAACGCCACGGCCACGCGCCGCAGAGTCTCGCCGCCGTCGAGCAGGTAGGTGTGGTCCACCTCGTGGGCGTCGTGGTCCTGCGTCGCCAGCCAGAACATGGGCACCACGGGCCGCTCTTCCGTATCCAGACGTCGCGCCAGGGCGACGGCGGTTATGGCCTTGGAGAGGCTGTACGTGGGCCCGAGCAGCAGGCCCGTCTGTTGCCCCGTGACCACCGCACGAGCGGCGGGGTGCCGCAACCGCTCCAGGTTGGCGAAGACGGCCGCGGGGGCGCCGAGCGCGGCGGCGTAGCGCGAGAGCGCGTCCACGAGCGCGTTCCTCTCCCCAGGTCTCGGCAGGGCCAGGGCCGCGTCCAGGTCGCCGGGAGCGAGGTCGAAGAAGTCGTTCAGGTGGCCGCCCTGGTACGCGTCGAGGAACGAGGGGGCGGGTGGCGTCGTTTGCACTGGCACAGGCCAGCTTATCGGGAGGGAGGCGCGTCCGTGGCGCCCCCAGTAACGTGGGAAGCGGCGCAGGTTCGTGATAGACTCGCGCCGCCGGGGTGGTGCGTCGGCTGCACTGCTGCGAGTGGAACGCCCCTGAACGAGGGGAACGCCGCTTCTCGAGCACTCTCCGCCCTGGCAACGTGGGCAACCGCCTCTGCATGCGGCAGCGACGCCCGGTCGCTGCTTGCCACTTCACCGCCGAGCCTGCCCGCACGCGAGCGCAACTCGCGCTACCGGCAACGCCGGCAACCGGACTGTAATCATGCTCATCAACACGGATCTAGTTCCGAGCGGACCTTACGTGGACGTCGTCGTCCTGATCGACGTGCTGCGCACCTGCACCGTGGCGCCCATGCTCTTCGACCAGGGCGCCACCGGCGTCTCGTTGACCACCTCGTTGCGAAGGGCACGCGCCGCCGCCGGCGCCGGGCGCGTCCTGGTCGCCGAGCGCCAGGGCGTGCCGCCCGAGGGCTTCAACCATGGCAACTCACCCGCGCACTTGTCGCGCGTCGACATGAGCGGGCGCGAGGTGGTGATGGTGTCCGAGAACGCGCCCCGCTGGCTCGAGCAGCTTGGCGGCGCGCGCCACGTGCTGCTGGGCTCGCTCTACAACGCGGGCGCCGTGGCCCGCCGCGCGGCCGCGCTGAGCAGCGAGCGCGTCGACCTCGTCTGCTCCGGCTTCGCCGGCGAGCCCGACCTGGACGACACGCTGGCCGCCGCCCTGATCGCCGGCCTCATCGGCCGCGACGGCCCCAAGCCCGAGCTGCGGGGCGCCACGCGCTTCGCCACCACCATCCTCAGGGCGTTCCCCGACCCGGTGGACGTGCTGTGGCGGTCCCTCGCAGGTCAGTACCTGCGCTCCATCGGCCTGGAGCAGGACCTCGGCCACGCTGCCCGCGTGTCCGCCAGCGAGGCCGTGCCGGAACTCAGGTCCGTAGAAGAGGGTGAGTTCGGAAAACTGTACCTCTTCGAGGCGGCTTGAAGGGCGAGCCTCCAGAGCGCGCCTACGTGCTCGGGTTCCCCTTGGACGTGCTCGACCTTGGGGGCGCGGCCGACTGGGTGCTTAATACCGTCGAAGCGCCAACCGGGCCCCGGCTGGTCGTGACGCTCAACCCGGAGATCGTCGTTCAGGCGCGTTCCGACCCGGAACTCGCGGCGGCCGTGAAAGCCGCCGACCTGAGCGTGGCGGACGGCGTGGGCGTCGCGCTCGCAGCGCGGCGCGCCGGCGTGAGGCTGCCGGGCCGCGTGCCGGGCGTCGACCTCTCGGTCGAGGTGATGCGCCGCGGGGGGGCCGGCTTGCGAGTCTACTTCCTGGGCGCCAGGCCCGGCGTGGCGGAGCGCGCCGCCAACGCCGCTCAAGGGGCCTTCGGGATCACCATCGCGGGTCACCATCACGGCTACTTCGACCGCGCCACCGAGGGCGCGGCGGTGTGCGCCGCCGTGCGCAGCGCCGCGCCCGACGTCGTGCTAGCGGGTTTAGGTGAGGGGCAGGAACTCTTCTTGCACCGGCACGCAGCGGAACTGGGCGCCCGCGTGATGATCGGCGTGGGTGGGACCCTCGACGTGCTGGCCGGGGAGGTCAGGAGGATGCCGGCGTGGACCACGAGGTTGGGCGTCGAGTGGCTCTTCCGGGTGGCGTCGGACCGCAAACGCTGGCGGCGCGTTCCACGGCTGCTGGAGTTCACGTGGCTGGTGGCCACCAGGGGCGGAAGCCGGCGCTAGAGGCCCCAGACGTCGGGTCCGAGACCCTCCCGCTGGGCCAGCTCGCTGGGCTCGCCGGCCGGGTACTTGCCGTTGAAACACGCGAGGCACACGCCATTCAAGGTGAGCGCCCGCCTGAGCCCGGCCTCGGTGAGGAAGTGCAGGCTGTCGGCGCCGATGCGCTGCCTGATCTCCTCCACGCTCAGGGTGGCGGCCGCCAGTTCCTTGCGCGCCGCGGTATCGATGCCGTAGTGGCACGGGAACTTGATGGGCGGGCTCGAGACGCGGAAGTGCACCTCCTTGGCACCCGCCTCCCGCAAGAGCTGGACGATGCGCCCGGACGTCGTGCCGCGCACGATGGAGTCGTCGACCAGCACGACGCGCTTGCCGCGCACGGAGCCCGTGGCCTGAAGCTTGAGCTGCACCTTGAGTTCGCGCAACTCCTGCGTGGGGCTGATGAACGAGCGCCCCGCGTACGGCGACTTGTAGAGCCCCAGGTCGTACTGCACGCCGCTGACGCGCGAGTAGCCGATGCCCGCGGCGAGGCCCGACTCGGGCACCCCCACCACCAGGTCGGCCTCCACTGGCGCCTCCCTGGCGAGTTCCATGCCCATGCGCACGCGCGCGGCGTGAACGTCCACGCCGTCGAGCGTCGAGTCGCCGCGGGCGAAGTAGATCCACTCGAAGGCGCACGGCGTCGGTTCGGCCGTCAGCACCTGCCTCGAGGTGAGGCCGTCGTCGTCGGCGACCACGAGCTCGCCCGGCTTCACGTCGCGCACGAACTCGGCGCCCACGAGGGAGAGCGCCGCGGGTTCGGAGGCGAAGACGTGGCCGCCGTCCAACCGCCCGATGACGAGCGGCCGCACGCCGTGACCGTCGCGCAGGCCGATCACGCGTCGCGAGTCCATCAGCACGACCGCGAAGCCCCCTTCGAGGGTTCGCATGGCCTCCGCCGTCGCGTCGACCAGGTCCAGGTGGCTGTGGCGGGCGATGAGGTTGAGCATCACCTCGCTGTCGTTGGTGGTCTGGAACACGGCGCCCCACTCCAGCAGGGAGTCGCGGATCTCGCGCGCGTTGGTGAAGTTGCCGTTATGCACCAGCGCGAGGTGGCCCATGTTGCAGCGCACGGTGAGCGGTTGTGCGTTGAAGCGCAAGCTCGAGCCGGTGACGGAGTAGCGCGTGTGCGCCACCCCCTGGCTGGCCCCCTCGTAGCGGAGCCTGGCGAGGCGCTCCTCGGTGAAGACCTCGGCCACGAGCCCCATGTCCTTCTCGAGCCGCACCTGGCCGCCGCCGGTGACGCAGATGCCGCAAGCCTCCTGGCCCCGGTGCTGCAGGGCGAAGATGCCGAGGTGGCAGAGCCGCGCCACGTCCGCCGGCCCCGGCATGCGCACGCCGAACACCCCGCACTCCTCGCGCGGCTTGTCCTCGCCTAGCTCGCCTTCGGGCGCCCCCTCTGCCTGGTTCATGGGCGTCAGCGTAACGCCATCTCGTAGGTGGCTTCGTAAGAACCGCGCAGTTCCTCGAGCGCGCAGTCGATCACGGCGCCGCCGCCTCGCAGCGTGAAGCGGTCACCGCCGGCATGGCCGACCTCCCGGGCCGCCACCCCCACCGCACTGCACCGCGCCAGCGCCTCCTCCACGGCGCTGGGGCGCAGGGCCAGCACCACGCGCGAGGCGGCCTCGCCGAACAGCAACTCGTCCAAGCGCGCGCCCGCCCCGTCGCCCAGGTCTGCCGTGAGACCCAGTGCCGCTCCCGTAGCCGGCAGGCACATCTCCGCGAGGGCCACGGCCAGCCCGCCCTGGCTGGTGTCGTGCGCCGTGTCGCACAGGCCGTCCTCCACGAGGCCGCGGACCACGGCCTGCACCTTGGCCTCTGCGGCCAGGTCGAGCTCTGGTGGCCTGCCGGCCTCGAGTCCGTGCAGCCGCCAGAGGTACTCGCTGGCTCCCAGGCTGCCGGCCAAGGGGCCCACCACCAGCAACACGTCACCGCTCCGCCTCAGCGCGCTGCCGGCGTGACGGCCGACGTCGCGAAGCACGCCCACCATCCCGACCGTGGGGGTCGGGTGGATGGCCTGGCGTCCGCCCTGCGTGGAGAACTCGTTGTAGAGGCTGACGTTGCCGCCGATCACGGGTGTGTCGAGCTCGAGGCACGCCCTGGCCAGCCCGTCGACGGCGCGTTCCAACTGGTAGTAGACGCCTGGGTTGAGCGGGTTGCCGAAGTTGAGGTTGTCCGTAACGGCCAGCGGCCTGGCGCCCACGCAGCTGAGGTTGCGCGCCGCCTCGGCCACAGCGTGCATGGCGCCCAGTTCCGGGTCCAAGTACACGTAGCGCGAGTTGCAGTCCACCGTCGCCGCTACCCCCAGGCGGCTGCCCTTGACGCGCATCACGGCGGCGTCGGCGGCGCCCGGGAGGACGACCGTGTTGGTCATCACCTGCTGGTCGAACTGCTCGTACACGGGCCGCTTCGAGGCGATGGTCGGCGAGGCGAGCAGTTTGAGGAGCACGCCGGTAGGGTCCGCGGGCACGGGCAGCCCGCCGAGGTCGCGCTCGCGAGCGGAGCGAATGCGTGGGTCCTCCACGCCCTCCCGGACGTACTCCGGCGGCTCGTTGAGGGCGGGCACCGGCATGTCGGCGACCACCGCACCGTTCTCGAAGACGCGGAAGCGGCCATGGTCGACCACGCACCCGACCTCCACCGCCTCCAGTTCCCACTTGGCCAGGAGACGCACGAGGGCCTCCTCCTTGCCCGGCGCCGCCGTGAGCACCATGCGTTCCTGGGACTCGGAAAGCATGATCTCGAGCGGCGCCATGCCCGCCTCGCGGGTGGGCACCTTGTCGACGTGAAGGTCGACGCCCAGGCCGGCACGGTGCGCCATCTCGCCCACCGAGCTCGTGAGCCCGGCCGCGCCCATGTCCTGTACCCCGGCCACGAGCCCGGCCGCGTACGCCTCGAGGCAGGCCTCCAGCAGCAGCTTCTCCATGAACGGGTCGCCCACTTGCACCGCCGGTCGGTCCGCGCCCGACGCGCTCGACAGGTCGGCCGAGGCGAACACGGCGCCCCCGAGTCCGTCGCGGCCCGTCTTGGAGCCGACGTAGAGCAGGCTGTTCCCTACCGCGCCCACCGTCCCCGTCTGCAGTTCCTCGTGGCGCAGCAGGCCCAGGGCCATGACGTTCACCAGCGGGTTCTCCGTGTAGCAGGCGTTGGTCTCTATCTCCCCGCCCACGGTGGGCACGCCGATGGCGTTGCCGTAGAGAGCGATGCCTTGGACGACGCCGCTGAGCAGGTAGCGGTTACGCGCCGTATCGAACTCCCCGAACCTGAGCGCGTTGAGCGTGGCGAAGGGCCGCGCGCCCATGGCGAAGATGTCGCGCAGGATGCCGCCGACGCCCGTCGCCGCTCCCTGGACGGGCTCCACGGCGCTGGGGTGGTTGTGGCTCTCCATCTTGAAGGCCACGCCCCAGCCCTCGCCGATGTCGACGACCCCGGCGTTCTCCCCCGGGCCCTGCAGGACCTGCGGTCCCGTGGTCGGCAGGCGGCGGAGGAGCGCCCGGGAGTTCTTGTAGCCGCAGTGCTCGCTCCACAGGGCGCCGAACATTGCGGCCTCGAGGGCGTTGGGTTGGCGTCCCAGCGCGCCGACCACGCCGTCGAACTCGTCCGGGCTGAGCCCGAAGGAGGCGGCCTGGGACCTCAAGTCGTGGGGCATGGCTTCCTCTCGCGGTCCACCAGAACGCTTCGCCGGCTCGGTGGCCACTAGGCGCTCAGCAAGGACTCTAGGATCACGCGGCCGTCCTCCCCGCCGAGCAGGGCCTCGACCGCCCTCTCGGGGTGGGGCATCATGCCGAGCACGTTGCCACGGGCGTTGGTCAGGCCCGCGATGGAGTTGCGGCTGCCGTTGACGTTGGCTTCGGGCGTGGCGTTGCCGGCCTCGTCGACGTAGCGGAACACGACCTGCCCCCGAGCCTCGATCTCGGCCAGTTCCTGGTCGCCGACGTAGTAGCGGCCGTCGGCGTGCGCGACCGGAAGGCGCAACACCTGGCCCGGGGCGGCGCGGTGAGTGAAAGGGAGGTCGGTCCTTGCAACGCCGAGGTGGACGTCCTTGCACATGAAGCGCAACCCGGCGTTACGGGCGAGCTGGCCGGGCAGCAGTCCAGCCTCGGTAAGGACCTGGAAACCGTTGCAGATGCCCAGCACGGGGCCGCCCGACTCGGCGAAGCGGGTGACCGCCTTCATGACCGGGCTGTGCGCCGCGAGCGCGCCGCAGCGGAGGTAGTCGCCGTAGCTGAAGCCGCCGGGGATGACGACCGCATCCGCGGGCTTGCCGCCGGATTCCAGGGTGTCGGCCGTGTGCCACACCGTGAAGGCGCTGGCGCCCAACACGGCGCCGATGGCGTACGTGGCGTCCTCGACGCAGTTGGAACCGGGGAACGTCACGACGGCCACGTGCATACCTGGCGTAGGCTACCATGGGTACCGGAGGCGCCAGCGCCTGGAACGGCGGCTCTTCTTGCCGAAGGCACGCCGTCGCTGGTAGTATTCTCAACCGTCCGTATGCCGCCTTGGATGCGGCCGCCGGCGGGCCGAGATGGCGGAACGGTAGACGCAGTTGACTCAAAATCAACCGGGGCGACCCGTGCGGGTTCGATTCCCGCTCTCGGCACCAAACGAGTTACGCAGGCGGGCCGACAGGCGGGCCGCGGACGGTACGTGGAGGCAAGAATGTTCTGGATAGCGTTCATCATCTTCGTGGCAGTGTCGCTGATCATCACGGCGGTGATCCTGATGCAAGAGCCCAAGCAGTCGGGCCTCGGCGACGCCTTGGGTGGCGGTGGCGGCGGCGACTTCGGCGCCAGCCTGGGCGGCACAGCAGGCGGCCTGCACCGCACCACCATCTACCTGGCGGTGGCCTGGGCCGTGCTGGCGCTGCTGCTCGGGTTGATACCTCGCTGACCTTATCGACGAGCGAGCCCCGGGCTACCGGCCTCGCGGCCGGAGGAGTGCGGTGCGTTCGTTAACGAGCGCTCAAGCCCGCTTCACTCGGCCTCCCGCGCTCTCGCCACGGCGGGAAGCACGTGGCCGACCCGGTATTCACGTTGTCCAGTGGCACGCCCACCCCGTGAGTACACCGTCCTGGCCGCGTTGACTGGTAGCGAACCCGGGTGCTAGATTCGCGGCAAGTGGGTACATGTCCATAGCCCACCCGGCGTTCCGGCCGCCGGGCTCGATCGCTGAACCGGGCCACTGCTGGTGTCTGTGGCGGCTTGCGGGTTTGCCGATTCGGGGTTACCGTAGGCCATCGTCATCCAAGGCGTGAAGGTAGGGGTCGGTAGCGGCTTACGCCCACGCTGATGCTCGCCTCGAGTGGAGGAGAAATGAAGAAGCTGTTCATCGGACTAAGCCTGCTCGCAATAGCGACGTTCGCGTTCGCCGAGCCGTTCGTGTGGCCCGCGGCCTGGAGCAACGCCGCCCCGGGCGAAGCCGTCTATGGCGGCACCTTGAAGATCGCCTTCGTAGGCGACCCGCGCACGTTCAACCCCGTCACGTCGGCCGAGTCGCAGGCACTCTCCGACTTCCTGTTCAACACGGGCGCTCAACTGCTCATGCGCGGACCCGACTCCGACGACTGGCTCCCGTACGCCGCCGAGTCGTACACCGTTAACGACGAAGGCACGCAGATCGACATCGTCTTGCGCGACGGCATGACGTGGTCCGACGGCAGCCCCATCACCACGCAGGACTACTACATCCGTTACGTGCTCGAGACCGACCCCGACGTCGGCTCCAACGGCTACGACGGTTGGTTCATGGACGACGACCCGATCACCCTCGAGAAGGTCGGCGACAACGGCTTGCGCTTCCACTTCCCGCGGCCCGACCGCCTTGCCTTCCCGGTGGCCGCCATGGTTCCCGTGCCCGACGCCATCTTCGGTGAGGCCTACCGCACCGGCGGCGCCGAGGCCGTCAAGGCCCTGTGGGGCACCAACGTCGACGTCACCAAGACCGTCTGGTCGACCGCCTTCATCCCCACCGTCTTCCAACCCGGCGAGCGCATCATCCTCGAGCGCAACCCCCACTTCGGTGACTGGAACGTCGACGAGGCCGGCAACAGGCTGCCCTTCCTCGACGGCTACAACATGACCGTGGTAGCCGACCTCGACACGTCACTCAACCTCTACATCGCCGGCGAGACCGACACCTTCAACCCGCGCAACCTCGACGACATCGGGGTCATCAACCAGGCCGTCAACAACGGCGACATCGACGTCATCGTCCTAGAAGCCGTGAGCCCGGTCGCTTCCAGCCAGTTCATCGTCTGGAACTGGAACAAGGCGTCCGACCCCGACAAGCAGGCCCTCTTCCGCAACGTGAACTTCCGCCGCGCAATGGCACACGTCATGGACCGCGACGCGATCATCGACCTCGTTTACAACGGCTCGGGCGTCCCGATGTACACCAACGTCTACCCGATCAACACGTTCTGGATCAATGACGACGTCGAGAAGTACCCCTACGATCCGGAGGCCGCCTCGGAGCTGATGGCCTCGATCGGCTATGACAAGAAGAACTCCGACGGCATCTTGGTGAACGCCGAGGGCAAGACGGCCTCCTTCATCCTCGCCACCAACGCCGGTAACACGGCCCGCGAGCAGATCGCCGGCATCTTCGCCGACAGCGCCCGCGAGATCGGCGTGGACGTGCAGGTCCAGCCCATCGACTTCAACCTCCTCGTGGACCAGCTCCTCTCGGAGGGCGATGACCGCCCGTTCGACGCCATCCTGATCGGCCTCACCGGCGGCTCGCGCGACTGGCCCTTCGGCGTGAACGTCATCCCTTGCGGCACGAACCTGCACATGTACAACACCAGCGGCGGCTGCCTCACCGCGCAGGAGACCCTCATGGGCCAGCTCTTCAACGTCGGCCGCGAGGAACTGGATACCGAAGCCGCCCGCAAGGTGGGCCTCGAGATCCAGGCCACCGAGGCCGACCTCATGCCCATCCTGTACGCCGTCAGCCCGATGGCTCACTACAGCTGGGCCTCCGACATCAAGGGCTTCCACCACGATGACGAGATCAACGCACTCGTCGGCGCTTGGGAACTGCCCATGATCTTCAAGGCCGACTGAGTCAGGCCGAGGCACAACCGACGTCGGTAAGAGTGGGCGGCTACACGCCGCCCACTCTTCCTAAGACATATCTTCAGTGACATGCTCGACTACGAACCCATTTATGCGCACCAAGAGGCCCTCGTGAACGCCGCTGGTGGTACCGCCCGCTCAGGGCAGGGGGCCTAACGTTGTTCGTCTACCTCGTCAGACGTCTCTTCCAACTCATCCCGACCTTCATCGGGGCGACGATGCTCATGTTCCTGATCAGCCAGCTGGTGCCTGGCGACTTCTTCAAGGCCAAGGAACTCGAGCCGAACGTGCGTCCCGAGACCATCCAGCGCATGCGCGCCGAGTTCGGGCTCGACAAGCCCGTCTACGTGCAGTACGTGACCTGGATGAAGAACCTGGCCGTGGGCAACCTCGGCCAGTCGTTCGTATCCAACCAGCCCGTCTGGGACCGCATCGCCAAGCCCATGCGCAACAGCATGTACCTGGCCATGCTCTCCATCGTCATGCTCTGGGCCGTCGCGATACCCGCCGGCGTCTACTCGGCGGTCAGGCAGTACTCGGTGGGCGATCAGGTGGTGAGCACCCTGTCGTACGTGGGCCTGGCCATCCCCAACTTCTTCTTCGCCCAGGTGCTCATCCTGGGGCTCTTCTTGTTGAGGACCCTGACCAAGGACTGGTTCGGTTACAACCAGCTCATCTTCCCCGTGGCCGGCATGACCAGCAGTGCCTCCCTCACGATGTCCCCTTGGGGCCAGTTCTGGGACATCATGTGGCACATGCTCATCCCGTCGTTCGTGGTGGCCACGTCGGGCATGGCAGGCTTCACCCGCGTCCTGCGCGCACAGATGGTGGAGTACCTCGGGTCCGACTTCATCCGTACCGCCCGCGCGAAGGGCGTCAGCAAGACCAAGGTCACCTACAAGCACGCGCTCAGGCCCGCCATCATCCCCTTCGTCGCGGGCATCGGCGGGTTGCTGCCCAACCTCGTCGGCGGCGCCGGGCTCGTCGAGGTGGTCATGTCGTGGCCCGGCATCACGCCGACGTTCCTGACCGCCCTGAGCTCCCAGGACATCTACGTCGTGCTCGGCCTGCTGGTCGTGACGACCATCCTCTTGATGCTGGGTAACGTCCTCTCCGACATACTACTGGCCGCCGTCGACCCGCGGATCCGGTACAGCTGAGGCCTGCCGTGACGGACAGAGACGACGACCGCATCAGGCCCGAGGACGAGGCGCCCACGTTCGAGCAGAGCGGACTTCACGGCGACGAGGTCGGGGCTCAACTCAGCGAGGCGAGCTTCGAGCGGCAGGCCGGAGCACCCCTGACGCGTGAGAGCAAGAGCCAGGGGCAGATCGTCTGGGAGCAGTTCAGGCGCCACAAGGCGGCGCTCGTCGGCGGCTGGGTCCTAGTCTTCATGTACCTCACCGCCATCTTCGCGGGTTTCCTTGCGCCCTACGGCATCAACGAGTACCGGCGCAGCCCGGCGGCCGCCTTCAGAGCGCCCGCGAAGATCCACTGGACCGACCCCGAGACGGGCAAGCTCACCCGCCCGTTCGTGTACGACGTCAAGGAGTCGCGCGACCCCGTCACGAGGCAGCGGGTCTACGAAGACGTGACCGACGTGCGCTACCCCATCAAGTTCTTCGTGCACCGGCCGTCGCAGCCTTACAAGATCCTCGGCCTCTTCCAGTCGGACCTCCGGCTCTTCGGCGTCGACGACCCCGCCAGGATCTTCCTGTGGGGCACGAACAACTTGGGCAAGGACCTGTTCTCGCGCGTCCTCTACGGGGGGCAGGTGAGCCTCACCATCGGCCTCCTGGCCGTGTGGGTCGCCTTCTTCCTGGGCCTACTGCTCGGGGGCATCGCGGGCTTCTACGGGGGCGTGGTCGACGACATCATCATGCGCCTGGTGGAGG
Source organism: Truepera sp. (assembly GCA_032027045.1). NCBI lineage: Bacteria > Thermotogati > Deinococcota > Deinococci > Trueperales > Trueperaceae > Truepera > Truepera sp. The sequence goes on from JAVSMU010000001.1 coordinate 1,548,022, forward strand.
TCTTCGCGGCCATCCCCGGGCTCTTCTTGCTCATAGTGTTGGCATCGCTGCTGCGCGACCCGAACAACCCTCTGGCCAAGGCCTTCGGGCTCCAGATGACCTCGGCGCAGACCTTCCTCCTGACCGTCGTCGTGCTCGGCTTCGTCGGCTGGGGCGGGCTGGCGCGGATCATCCGCAGCCTCATCCTGTCGGCGCGCGAGCTCGACTACGCCGCCGCCGCCAAGGCGCTCGGCGCCAGCGAGACCAGGGTCCTGTGGCGCCACCTGCTGCCAAGCACGGCCAGTTACGTGGTCGTCGACCTGACCCTCTCCATCCCCGGCTTCATCTTGGCCGAGACCGGCCTGTCGTTCCTGGGCCTCGGGCCGAGCGAGGTTGACACTGCAAGTTGGGGACTCTTGCTCCGAGACGCCACGGCCAGGGGCATCAGCATCCAGTTCGTGCCGTGGCTCCTGATACCCGGCATCCCCATCCTCCTGGCAGTGTTATGCTGGAACCTGCTCGGCGACGGTTTGCGAGACGCCTTCGACCCCAAGAAACGCAGGTAAGCGGGGCTCCAGGCTAGGCGAGCGTATTTCCACAGACCCGTGAATATCTTGCGAGGCGCGCTGCGCTAGTTATGCACAGTGCGCTTGGCTCGATTATCCATAGCGTGCCGTAGGCCGCACGGTCCGGCTTCGCAATGTCGCGTGAGGAGGGCTTAGATGCCCAATAATGATCGGCTCCTTGAGGTAGTCGACCTCAAGACCTACTTCGACACCGACGAGGGCACGGTCAAGGCCGTCGACGGGGTGAGTTTCCACCTCGACAAGGGCGAGACCCTGGCCGTCGTCGGCGAGTCCGGCTCCGGCAAGTCGGTGATGTCCCTCTCCATCATGCGCCTGATCGCCAGCCCTCCCGGGAGGATAGCGGGCGGCAAGATCCTCTTCGAGGGTGAGGACATCGTCACCAAGTCGGAGCGCGCCATGCGCCGCATCCGCGGCAACGACATCTCGATGATCTTCCAGGAGCCGATGACGAGCCTCAACCCCGTTTACACGGTGGGCGACCAGATCGCCGAGGCCATCGTGCTCCACCAGGGCAAGTCCTACCGCGAGGCCATGAAGCTGGCGGCGGACATGCTCGAGCTGGTCGGAATCCCCGAGCCCGGGAAACGGGTCAAGAACTTCCCGCACCAGATGTCGGGCGGCATGCGCCAGCGCGTGATGATCGCCATGGCGCTGTCTTGCGGCCCCAAGCTCCTCATCGCCGACGAGCCGACCACGGCCCTCGACGTGACCATCCAGGCGCAGATCCTCGACCTCATGCGCAAGCTGCAGGACGAGATCGGCATGTCGATCCTCTTCATCACTCACGACCTGGGCGTAGTGGCCGAGATCGCCGACCGCGCCGTGGTCATGTATGCGGGTCGCGCCGTGGAAGAGGCCCACGTCAACGACATCTTCGCCGACCCGAAGATGCCCTACACGCTTGGCCTACTGAACTCGATCCCGCGCGTGGACCATCACGTGCTGCAACAGGAGCGCCTGGTCGCGATCCCCGGCAACGTCCCGAACCCCCTCAACCTCCCCGTGGGTTGCGCCTTCCACCCCCGTTGCCGCTTCGTGCGCGACAAGTGCAAGGTCGCCGTCCCGCCACTCGATGACACCGGTGGCGGCCACATGGTGCGCTGCGTAAGGTGGCAGGAACTTGACCTCAAGGCGGAACTACCATGACTGACGCTAACGACAAGAAGGACACGGCCGCGGCGGCCAAGACCGAGACGCTTCTCGATGTCAGGAACCTGCGCAAGTACTTCCCCATCAGGGGCGGCATCTTCTCGCGGGTCGTTGCCAACGTGAAGGCCATCGAGGACGTGAGCTTCAAGATCCAACGGGGTGAGGTCGTCGGCCTGGTGGGCGAGTCCGGCTCCGGCAAGACCACCGTCGGGCGTTCCATCTTGCGCCTCATCGAGCCCACCGCGGGCGAGGTGCTGTTCGACGGGGTAGACATCACGAAGCTCAGCAAGTCGCAGATGCGCGAGTACCGCAAGCGCATGCAGATCATCTTCCAGGACCCCTTCGCGAGCCTGAACCCTCGCATGTCGGTGGGCGACATCGTCGGCGAGGCGATGACCATCCACAACCTGGCCCGCGGCAAGGACCGCGAGCAGCGCGTGGCGCAGCTCCTGGAGCGTGTCGGCCTGTCGCCGTCGCACATGCGCCGCTACCCGCACGAGTTCTCGGGCGGGCAGCGCCAGCGCATCGGGATCGCGCGGGCGCTCGCCGTCGACCCGCAGTTCATCGTTGCCGACGAGCCGGTCTCGGCGCTCGACGTCTCGATCCAGGCGCAGGTGGTGAACCTGCTCCAGGACCTGAAGGACGAGCTCGGCCTCACGCTCCTCTTCATCGCGCACGACCTCGGGGTCGTCGAGTACATCAGCGACCACGTCGTGGTCATGTACTTGGGCCGCATCATGGAGATCGCCCCGGCCAAGGAGCTGTACGCCAACCCCATCCATCCGTACACGGAAGCGTTGCTGTCTGCCGTACCCATCCCGGACCCTACGGTCAAGCGCGACCGCATCATCCTCCAGGGCGACATCCCCTCCCCCATCAACCCGCCCTCGGGCTGCGTGTTCCGCACCCGCTGCCCGATCGCTACCAAGGAGTGCGCGGAGGTCGTGCCGCCGCTCGTGGAAGTCAACCCCGGCCACTTCAAGGCCTGCATCAACCGCTGAGCGCCGAGGTGAGCCGCGGGGGAGGAAGCGGGGAGGAAGCGCAGAAGAACGGTGACCTAGCGGCGCAGCGCAAGCTGTCCAAGAAGGAGATCTTCAAGCTTATCCTGGCCGCCTACGCCACGTCCTTGCCTTACCTGGTCCTGTTCGTGGTGCTCATGCTGATCGCCGTCTGGATCGTGACGACCTTCTTGTTCCACTAGGGTCGTAGCATCTCCTAGGGCCCCGCCAGTACCGGGGCCCCTTTCTCGTGCCGCTCCGCTGGCCGCCCGGGTCACCGTATACTCGGCGGCGTGACCCTCGCGACGGACATCCGCCAGGGCGTTCTCCGGGCCTTGGCCGACCTCCACGTGCCGGGCCGGGCGGTCGACGAGAGCGTCGCAGCCGAGTTGGCGCGCTTCGCGCAGCTGATGCGCGATTACCCCACCAGACCGGGCAAGACGTTGAGGGGCCAGTTGCTGGTGTGGTCGGCGCGCGCCAACGGGGCCGCGAATGGCGGTGCGGCCATGATCCTCGCCGAGGCCATCGAACTCTTCCAGAACTGGGTCTTGGTGCACGACGACATCGAGGACGACTCCGAGGAGCGGCGGGGCCTACCCGCGCTGCATAAGCAGGTGGGCGTGCCGGTGGCCCTCAACGTCGGCGACGCCATGCACATGCTCATGTGGCGCCGGCTGTCGGCCCTTCCCGACGCGCCGCCCGTCGACAAGCGGGCGGCGCTCGACGAGTTCACAGACATGCTCCTCGCCACCGCTGCCGGCCAACACCTCGACCTCGCCTGGGTGAGCGCCGGCAGGTTCGACGTCACGGAGAGCGAGTATCTCCAGATGGTCACGCTCAAGACCGCCTACTACACGGTGGTGGCCCCCCTGCGGCTCGGGGCTTACTGCGCCGGAGCGACGCCACCGGCGGCACTGGAGAGCGCGGCGGTGGACCTGGGGGTGGCGTTCCAGATCCGTGACGACATCCTCAACCTGGGCCCCGGCGAGGGCTATGGCAAGGAGGTGGCCGGCGACCTCTACGAGGGCAAGCGCACGCTGATCCTCGCTCACCTGCTCGCGAACCTGCGGCCCACCGAACGCCGGCGCGTCATCCGGCTGCTCGCCCGCCCCAGGGGCGCCAAGACGGCGGCCGAGATGGACGAGGTGCTCCAGCTGATGAGGGAGCGTGGGTCGCTGGACCACGCGCAGCGCGTGGCCGAGGAGCGCGCCGCTCGGGGCCTGGAAGGGGTGCGCGCGTGGCTCGCACGGCTTCCCGACCAGGCCGCGGCTTCCCGCGTAGCCGGGCTCCTGGGCGACCTGGCCGACCGCTCGGCGTAAGCCCCTAGGCGAAGCCCCAGGCTCGTGCGACTACGGCCCAGCGCCTGGCCAGCTCCACTACCGCTGCCGCTAGGCTGCCTCATGACCCGCCCACGCGCCCGCTCGTCACGCGTCGCGCCGGTCCAGCGCGTGGGGCCTCGGCCGCCGCCGGCCGCCCAGGACTCGGCCGGGCTCGGAAGCCGGGCCCCTCACGCATGGTATGCCCACGCCCTCCGCCTGCTCCCGACGCTCCTGGCCAACCTGGCGCCCTGTAGCGCCTGCCAGGAACGCCCAGGCGGCCTCGTCGGGGTCTGCCCGGCCTGCATGGAGGCCATCGCCGCGGCCGTAGGGAGCCTTGCGCCGGGCGCGACCGAGACGCTGTGGCTCGGGCCCTACGCGGGCGTGTGGCGCCGCCTGGTTCACGCCCTCAAGTACGGCGGGGCACGGAACTTAGCGGGCTTCCTGGGCCCGTTGCTGGCCGAGCGCGTTGCAGCGGCGGGCTGGAGTCCACAACTCGTGGTTCACGTGCCGACGACCGACTCGCGGCGCCGCGGTCGGGGTTACGACCAGGCAGAGCTACTGGCCGTGGCGGCGGCCCTGGCCCTTGGAACGCCGCACGCCCCGGCCCTCGAGCGCGTGCGGGCGACGAAGAAGCTGGCCGGGCTGGGCCGCGCGGCCCGCGGCGCCGCGCTGGTGGGCGCGTTCCGCTCGCGCCACCTGGCCGGGAAAAGGGTGTTGCTGATCGACGACGTGATGACCACCGGCGCCACCCTGGACGCCGCCAGGGCAGCACTGGCCGCGGCTGATGCCGGCCAGGTGAGGAGCGCGGTCGTCGCCAGGACGGCGCCTCCGCTAGAGCGTTCAGAGGACCATGAGCAGCGCGGTTACCACCCCGATGATGGCGCCCGCCAGCACCTGGGGGTAGGTATGACCGAGGAGCGTCTTGAGCGCCTTCGGCTGGAAGCGGGCGTCGAACAGGTGCCCCAACTCCCTCACGAGCTCGTTGATGGCCTCCGCCTGTTGCCCCGCGGCGCGCCTGATGCCCGTGGCGTCGTACATCACGATGGAGCCGAACACCAAGGCTAGGGCGAAGGTCGGGCTGCCCCAGCCGTACAGCACCCCCACGCTGGTGGCGAGCGCGGCCACCGACGCGGTGTGAGAGGACGGCATGCCGCCCGTATCGAGCAGCCGCTCGGGGGCCCAGCGCCGCTCGGTGATGAGTACCAGGCCGACCTTGAGCACCTGCGCCACGATGGTCGCCACGATGGCCGACCAGAGCGGAAGGTTGCCGAGCACGCCGGTCACCCCGCGCGCCTTTCGCGTGCCGCCTTGATCGTGTTGGCTATCACCATGACCACGGTCATGAGCCCCGTGCCGCCTGGCATCGGCGTCAGGTAGCCCGCCACGCGGGCCACGTCCGGGTGCACGTCGCCGGCGATGCCCTCCTCCTCTCGTGTCAGGCCGACGTCGAAGACGGCGGCCCCCGGCTTGACCATCTCGGGAGTGATGAGGCGCGGACTGCCGACCGCCGCGACCAGAACGTCGGCGCGGCGCGTGACTGCGCCCAGGTCCTGGGTGCGCGAGTGCGCCAGCGTCACCGTTGCGTTGCGCGCGAGTAAGAGGGCCGCCAACGGCTTGCCGACGAGGTTCGAGCGGCCCACCACCACCGCCTCCCTACCGGCCACCGGCACCCCGTAATGGTCGATCAACGCCAGCACTCCCAGGGGCGTGGCGGGGGCGAGGCCGGTGCCCTGCGACCAGAGCTTCCCGACGTTCATCGGGTGAAGCCCGTCGACGTCCTTGCCCGGGTCGATGGCCGCCAAGACCTTCGGGGCCTCCACGCCGGGAACGGGGAGTTGCACCAGGATGCCGTCCACGTCTGCATCCTCGTTGAGTCCGTGCACCAGTTCGAGCACGTCTGCGGTGGTGGTCCCCTCGGGCAGCACCACGGTTCTCGAGCGCATGCCCACGCGGCCCGCCAGCCGCTCCTTCGAGCGGACGTAGTAAGCGCTGGCCGGGTCGTCGCCTACCCGCACGAAGACGAGCTGCGGCACGAAGGTGAGCGCCGCCACCTCGTCCCGCATGCGCTCCACGAGGGCCGCCGACACGACCTTGCCGTCGAGCCTCACGGCCTCAGGAGCTCGGGGCATCGCCGTCCTCGGGCTCGCGCACCGGTTCGGGTTCGCGGGGATCCACGCCCATCGCGCCTCGCTGTTCACGTAGGAGCTTCGCCAACACCCCGTTCACGAACCGCCCAGACTCGTCGCCGCCGAACTTCTTCGCCAACCTGACGGCCATCTCGATCGCTACCTCGGGCGGTTCCGTGCCGTGGCGCATCTCGGTGAGCGCTATGCGCAACACGTTGAGGTCGGTCTGCGACATCTGACCGAACGACCAGCCCGTGATGGCGGCGGCCAGTTCGGCGTTCAGCTCCTCGCGGTGGGCGTCGAAGGACTTCAGCAAGCCCCCCGCGAACTCGAGGTCGGTAACGTCGAGGGCGTCGCCGTAGACGGCGTCGTCCGCGTCCTCGACAACCTCGGCCTGCTCCGCCCTGACGCTGCGCCAGACGTCCAGCAGCGGCTCGGCGCCGCGCTCGGACTGGAACAGGGTTCGAAACGCCAGCTCCCGCGCCTGGCGTCTACCCACGCGTGGCGTCCTCTTCCGGCAACTCGACGCTCTCCACGGCAACGTTCACGCTGCGCACCACCAGCCCCGTCATGGAGGCGATCGCCTCACGCACCGCCGACTGCGCCGCCGCCGCCACCTTGGGTATCTCCACGCCGTAGTCGACGGCGAGCGAGAGGTCCACCCATACGTCGTCGCCGTCTCGCTCGATGACTATGCCACGCGCGCGCCTCCCCCCGAGGATCTCACCCACCCGGGCGGGCGGCAGCGTCGGCCGCACGCCGTCGACCTGCTCGACGGCCAACTGGGTGATGTTCATCAGGACGTCGGCCGAGATGGCGAGATCGGAGGATTCGTTCATGGGGTCATCCTACGCACGATGAAGTTGGTGTACACGGCTCCGCGCCTGAAGAAGGCGTTGTCCAAGACCTTGAGGTGGAAGGGCACGGTCGTCTTGACGCCCTCGATGACGGTCTCCTTGAGGGCGCGGTCCATGCGCGCGATGGCCTCCTGCCGGCTCGGGGCCCAGGCGATTATCTTGGCGATGAGACTGTCGTACGTGGGCGGTATCCTGTAGCCGGCGTAGACGTGCGAGTCGACGCGGATGCCGGGACCGCCAGGCCAGTGCACGTCCGTGATGACGCCCGCGCTGGGCCTGAAGTCGTGGTCGGGGTCCTCGGCGTTCACCCGCACCTCGATGGCGTGACCGCTCACCTCCAACTCCGACTGCTTCAGCTGCATGCCCAAGCCGGCGGCCACGCGGATCTGCTCTTGCACCAGGTCGGTGCGAGTGATCATCTCGGTCACCGGATGCTCCACCTGGATGCGCGTGTTCATCTCGGAGAAGTAGTAGCCTCCCTGCCGGTCGACGAGGAACTCGCAGGTGCCGGCGCCGCGGTACTCGATGTGCTTGGCGAGGTTGACGGCGGCCGCGGCGATGTTGGCGCGCAGCTCGGGGTCGAGTCCGCTGGGGGCCTCCTCGAGCATCTTCTGGTAGCGGCGCTGGATGGAGCAGTCGCGCTCGAACAGGTGCACGACGTCACCCTTGCCGTCGCCGAAGACCTGGATCTCGATGTGCTTCGGCTCCTCCAGGTACTTCTCCATGTACAGCTCGGGGTTGCCGAATGCGGCGCGCGCCTCTTCCTGGGCGTTGACGAACTGCCGCTCGAGGTCGGAGTGACTATGCACCACACGCATGCCGCGGCCGCCACCGCCGGCGGACGCCTTGAGTATGAGCGGGAACCCGATCTCGTCGGCGAAGCTGGTGGCCTCCGCCAGGTCGCGTAGCGGCTCGCTGCCGGGTGTGATGGGCACGCCTACTGCCGCGGCCAGCGCGCGAGCGGCGGCCTTGTCACCTATCCGCGCGATGGTCTCGGGGCGCGGCCCGATGAAGGTCAGGCCGTGCTCCTCGCACATGGCGGCGAACTCGGCGTTCTCGGCGAGGAAGCCGTAGCCGGGGTGAATGGCCTCCGCACCGCTCACCAGTGCCGCGGCGAGGAGGTTCCGGACGTTCAGGTAGCTCTCGGCGGCGGGAGCAGGACCGATGCAAATCGACTCGTCGGCCAACAGCACGGGCAGCGAGTTCTCGTCGGCCTTGGAATAGGCCACGACCGTCTGCACACCGAGTTCACGCGCGGCGCGAAGCACTCGCAGCGCGATCTCGCCCCGGTTGGCTATCAGGATCTTCCGGAACATGGGGCTCACCCGTGAACTCAGGCCGGTTCTATGCGGAACAGGACTTGGCCGTACTCGACCGGGTCGCCGTTGCCCACGGACACCTCACGCACGATCCCCGCCGTCTCGGCCTCGATCTCGTTCATGAGCTTCATGGCCTCGATGATGCACAAGACGGTGCCCGCGCTCACGCGGTCGCCGACCTTCACGAACGGTGGCGCCTCGGGCGAGGGTGATCCGTAGAACGTGCCGACGATGGGGGCGAGAACCTCCAGAAGCTGCGGGCCGGCGGCCTCCGACGCGGCGGACTGGGGGGCGGCGGCCGCCGGCGGGGCCTGGGGCGGTGCCTGTTGGCCGGACTGCGCGGCCTGCTGGTTGCCGGAAGAAGCGCCCTGCTGGGCCGCTTGGGGAGGCGTGAACGTGACCGTGGCCGGACCCCGGTCCTCGCCGCGTTTGACGCTCAACTTGTAATCGCCCGTGTCGTAAGTGAACTCCCGGACGTCGGTGGCGGCCAGGCCCTCCAGCAGCTTGCGTATCTCCTTGACGTCCATCAGGCCCTGCCCAGGTAATCGCCGCTGCGCGTGTCGACGCGGATGACCTCACCCTGATCGATGAAGAGGGGCACGTTGACGGTGCCGCCCGACTCGAGCTTGGCGGGCTTGGTGCCACCCGAAACGGTATCGCCGCGCACGCCAGGGTCCGTCTGCACGATCTCGAGCTCCACCACGTTCGGCAGCGTGACCTTGAGGGGCTTGTTGGCGTAGTAGTCGACCGTGACCTCGGTGTTCTCCTTCAGGAATCGCGCCCCGTCGCCGATCTGATCGCGAGTTAGCACTGGCTGCTCGAACGTCTCCAGGTCCATGAACGTGAAGTCGTCGCCGTCGGAATAGAGGAAGTTCATCTGGCGGTACTCGATGAAGATATCTTGCAGCTTTTCAGTGGCGTTGAACGAACGCTCGACGATGGATCCGGTCTCGAGGTTGCGGAACTTCGCCACCATCTTCGCTCCACCACGCCCGATCTTCTGGTGCTGGTAGTCGACGCACTCCCAAAGGCCGCCGTCCATCTCGACCTTCGTCCCGTTCCTCAGGTCAGTCACGCTGATCATCAATACCCTCCAACGCATCGGACCGCGGCTCTAGCAGTGTCGTCGACGAACACCCGACCACGCCGTAGCGGATTAGCCGGGCCACTCTACCATCCGGCCGTCGCAGCCTCGGCCCCGGCGGCCCCGAACCTGTGGCCCGCCGTCGCGGGGCGAGGCACGCCGGCTTCGGACCGGGCGGCACTACAGCTCCATGCGCAATGGTTCCAGCCGCGCGTCTCTTATCAGCTCCTGGTAGCGTTCGGGGCTCAACTCGCCGCTGGCGCCCTCCATGGCCACGAACGTCGCCTCGAGCAGGTTGGTGCCCAGGCTGCGGCCCTGGAAGCGCGGTGTCGTCGTGATCAGAGCGCTTGCACCCCGTTGCCTGAGGAACTCCACGTCGTCGGCGGTAGTGGTGTTGGTCAGCACGGTCTTGCCGGCGAGCGACGCCGGAGCGTAGCGCTTGATGAAGTGCCAATCACCGGCCAGAACCTCGGCCCAATCGTAGTAGCGGGCGAACTTACGCTCGTTCGGCGCGCTATCTTGCGCGTCCCCGGTCGGGTAGAGCCACTTGAAGGGCACACGAACCACGATGGGCGCCAGCACCGTCGCGAGGCGCACGAGTCCGCCCAGGCTCCTCACCGGCACCGGCAAGCCCAACGCGAACACCACGTCGCCGTAGAACACGTCGGCGCCCTGCCTCGCCAGCTCCTCGGCCATCCCGAAACGGTCGACCGCGGAGACCATGAGCACCTTCCGCCCCTGCCAACCGACCGAAGGCGCTAGGGCCTTCACGCTTAGGCGCTCCAGGGTGTTCTTGAGACCAGCGCCGCACACGACCGGGGTGGACTTGGACGCGCGGGCCAGCCGCAACGCGTCGCGCACGTAGTAGCGCCGCTCTCGTACGGCGAAGTAGAGGTCGATGCCACCCAGCCCGATGGCGTCGACGTGGCCGTCGAACTCGCCGATCAACGCCTCCGCCTTCTTGATGTCTCCACCGGTGCCGATGCGTCTGATGTGAACCTTGCGGCCAAGAACCTCGACGACCTGGTCGGTGTCGCGCTTCACGGAACCCAGCGAGACGCTGACGACCTCCAACGTGGGCTCTTTCAAGCGAGGCTCTTCCCGTACCACTCGAGCAGCGGGCGAGCGTCGATGGCGAAGCGGTAACCGTGGCTTTCCCAGAAGCTGCGCGCGCGGGGGTTCTCGCCGTAGATGCTCGCCAGCATCCGTTTACAGCGGCCGTTCAGGCGCCGCTCGAGGTCCTTGACGCAGGCGCTGCCCACGCCGTGGCTCTGCATGCCGGCCCGCACGAGAAGCAGGTTGACCGTTGCGTCGCCGGCGGCGGGGTAGTCGAGCTTGTAGTCGAGATAGCCGACCACCGCGGCGCCCGACACCGGATCCACGTGCAGCCCGGACTCGGACTCGCTGGGGTCCAGCAGGACCAACTCCACGTGGCGCCTGGGGTCGGAGATGGCCGTCGCCAGGTCGGTGCGCACCTCGGCGACGGTCGGGACGGGGATCGAGATGATCTCGAAGTAGCCGGGGGTCGCCTCGTACAGTTCCTGGACGAGCGGTGCGTCGTCGACCGTCGCCGACCGGGTCCGGATCGGAGAGAGCGTTTGGTACAAGTTGTTCACCCCTTCGGGCACCGCACTGGCGCCGCGGGACTCGTATGTGAGCGTGAAACCGTCAAGATAACTCCAAGCGATTCTACCAACGCCGGCCTTCGCCAGGTGGTGTCGATTGGCTCACAACCGTCCCCGGCAGGGGGCATGGAAGCGCACATACTTGCCAAGCGGTCCGTTTGGGCTATAGGGTTACGTGGGCGGCTGCAGGCCGCACGGCGCCCTGCCGGGGTGCTAAGCTCTGCGAATCCCAGCAAGCTCGTTCGGAGGAACCGTTGTCAGACGTATTGCCTAATGCGGAGGGTGGAGCGCCGGTGATCGCGGCGCGAGACGCGTTCGCCAAAGCCTTCCAGTTCCGCAGGGCCGACGAAGCCGTCGCGAGCGGGATGCACCCTTACTTCAAACCCATTGCGTCGCAACACGGGGGCAGTGTCCGTGTCGCAGGCCGCGAGATGATCATCACGGGCTCGAACGACTACCTGGGGCTCACGCAGGACCCGCGCCTCAAGGAGGCCGCCCGCCGAGCCCTCGACGACTTCGGCACCAGTTGCACGGGCTCCCGCTTCCTTACCGGCACGCTCACTCTTCACGAGGAACTCGAGCACCGCCTGGCCGAGTTCTTCCACCGCGAGGCGGTGCTGACTTTCAGTGCCGGTTTCCTCGGTTGCCTCTCGGTCGTCTCCGCCCTTGCGGGCCGGCACGACATCTTGTACTACGACCGCGAGAACCACGCCTCGCTGTACGACGCGGCGCGCCTTTCCTTCGCCACGTTGAGGAAGTACGAGCACAACGACCTGGCCGACTTGGAGCAGATGCTCGAGGCCGACGTCGGTAAGCCGGGCGGGCGGATAATCGTCACCGACGGCGTCTTCTCCATGAGCGGCCATATTGCCGACCTGCCCGGCATCGTGCGCCTCAAGAAGCGATACGGGGCCCGGCTGATCGTCGACGATGCGCACGCGACCGGGGTGCTGGGGGAACACGGGCGCGGCACCGGTGAGCACTTCGGGCTCGAGGACGAGGTCGACGTCATCGTCGGCACCTTCTCGAAGTCGTTCGCCAGCGTGGGCGGCTTCATGGCCGGTGACCGCGAGGTCGTCAACTACGTCAAGCATCACGCGCGGCCGTTCATCTTCACGGCGGCGCTTCCCGCCATGCAGATGGCCGCCGCCCTGGAAGCACTCAACATCATCGAGGCGGAACCGCAGCACCGTGAACGGCTGTGGCACAACGTGGCGCGCCTTTCGGCAGGCATGACGGCGCTGGGCTTCGACACGATGGGTTCGAGAACACCGATCGTTCCCGTGCTGATAGGCCCGGACGAGCTTGCGATGGCCTTCTGGAAGTCGCTGTGGGAGCTGGGTATCTTCACCACCCCGGCGCTGCCCCCCGGCGTGCCGGCCGGACAGTCGATAATCCGCACCAGTGTCAACGCCAACCATACCGACGCGCAGCTTGACGCTCTCTTGCATGCCTTCACAGAAGTCGGGCGCAAGTTTGGCGTAATCTAGCGCCACCATGGTGAGCGTCGAGCGAGTATCCGGTCGAAAGACACTCAAAGAGTTCGTCCTCTACCCGTACCGGCTGCACGCCGGCGATCCCAACTGGGTGGCGCCCCTGCGCATCTCGGAGTTCGAACTGCTGAACCCGAAGAAGAACCCCTTCTGGGATCACGCCCGCGGCTCCTTCTACCTGGCGCGCCAGAACGGGCAGGTGGTGGGGCGGGTGGCCTGCATCGACGACGACCTCCACAACTCCACTCACGAGGGCGACAACCTCGTGTTCTTCGGTTTCTTCGAGGCCGCCGGCAAGGAGGCCGCGGCGGCGCTGTTCGCCGCGGTGGAGGCGGAGGCGCGCGGCCTCGGCCGCAAGTCGGTCCGCGGACCCGCCAACCCCTCGATGAACGACGGCGCGGGCTTCCAGATCGACGCCTTCGACCAGAAGCCGTACGTGATGATGCCGCAGAGCCCCCCTACTTACGTCGAGTGGGCCTCCGAGGTGGGCTACGAGAAGGTCAAGGACCTCTACATGTTCCATTTCAAGAACCCGGGCGAGGTGCCCGAGCGCGTGAGGCGCATCGTCGATCGCGCGCGGGAACGCTCGAAGCCCGTGGTGCGAGCCGCCGACCTCAAGCACTTCCACGAAGAGGTGAAGATCCTCCAGCGCATCCATCACGCGGCGTGGGAGAAGAACTGGGGCGACGTGCCGTTCACGGACGGCGAGATAGCCCACCTGGCGGAAGACCTGAAGCTGATCGTCAACCCCGAACTCGCCCTCTTCCTCGAGTACAAGGGCGAGCCGGTGGCCGTTTGCATCGCGGTGCCCAACCTCAATCAGGTCCTGGAGCGCTTCGACGGCCGCCTGATCACGGGGATCCTGCCACTTCTGAACCGGAAGAAGATCATGACCCAGGCGCGGCTGGTGATCCTGGGGGTGCTGCCTGAGTACCGCAACCACGGCTTCGACCTGATCCTCATCGATGAGGTCGTGAAGCGGTCTCATGCCGCCGGGATACTCGAGGGCGAGTGCGGCTGGACCCTGGAGGACAACCACGCCATCAACCGCGCCATCGAGGCGGTGGGAGGCGTGCGCCACAAGACCTACCGCATGGTGCAGAAAGACCTATGAAGCTGGGCGCCGCATTGAGGTTGGTGTCAACCGACCTCGGGGCGCTCTTCCCGCGGGGCGAGGCCGGCAAGTACTGGTTCCTGCTCCTGGCTTCGCTGGCACTACAGGCCGCGTTCTGGTACGTCGCCACGCCCGGCCCCAGCCTCCTGCGCCTGGCGCCTCAGGTCCCACTCTCCGCCTTCAACAGCGTCGCCTGGAGCGTCCTACTGCTGCTGCTCATCCCCGCCGCCCTCTACCGGGCCCTGATCGGGCCGCTCAAGGGCGCGGGACTGCGGGTGGGCGATTGGCGCTTCGGGCTCGCCGCCGTGGTGCCGCTGGCGCTGGCCGCTGCCCTGCTCATGGTCCTCGTGAGCGGCGATCCGACCCTCACGGCGACGTACCCGTGGCCGGGCTCCTGGGCGGGAACGAGCCTGGGCAGCCTGGCGCTCTGGCTAGTCGTGTATGCGCTCTACTACCTGGCGTTCGAGGCCTTCTACCGCGGCTTCGTGATCGACGTCGCGCGGCGTGTGGTCTCCCCCACGGCCGCCATCTGGCTGAGCGTCGTCATGGCGACCCTCGTCCACTTGGGAAAGCCGTTGGCCGAAGTCATGGCCGCGGCGCCGGTGTCGGTGCTCTTCGCGGTCCTGGCCGTACGCAGCCGCTCGATCCTCTACCCCATGCTCCTGCACCTTACCTTCGGCTTCGCGCTCGACCTTGCCGTGTTGGCGCGCTCGGGTCACCTGCTCAACTGAGCCCAGGACTGCTACCGTCATGCTCATGGCCTTCCGTCGCAGCCCGCTTGCGGACTCTCGCACATGAGGGTCCTGGTCACCGGCGCACACGGCTTCCTGGGAAGTCACGTCTCGGAGGCCCTGCTGGCCAACGGCGACTCCGTGCGAGCGCTCCTGACGCCGTGGGGCTCGGACGCCAACCTCGCCCACCTGCGCCATCACGAGCGCCTCGAGGTGGTGCGTGCCGACCTGACCGCAGATGACAGCGCCCACGGGATGTGCGACGGTGTCGACGCCGTGGTGCACGCCGCCGCTCGCGTGGCGGATTGGGGTCCGTGGGACGCCTTCTACCGCACGAACGTCGTCGCGACGCGCGCCCTGCTGCACGAAGCCGCTCACGCCCGTTGCGGGCGCTTCCTTTTCATCTCGAGCGTGGCCGTTCACCGCTACTCCGGGTTCCGGAACGCCGACCCGCGAGAGCAACCCCGCGACAACCTGCGCAACGCCTACGCCTATTCCAAGATCCTCGCCGAGGACCTGGTGCTTGGCGCCGAGCACTTGGAGAGCGTGGTGGTCCGCCCCGGACTCTGGCCGTTCGGCGAGCGTGACCCCACCTTCGCGCGCGTCGCCAAGGCAGTGGCGAAGGGCATACTGCCCGTGATGCGGCGCGGCAGCACCGTACTGAACACCGCATACGCCCCCAACTTCGCACACGGGGTGGTGTTGGCCCTGCACGAGCCTCATGCCGCGGGAAAGGTCTACGTCATCGCCGACGCCGGAATGCCGAGCTGGCGGGAACTCTTCGACACCATCGGCGAGCTGCTGGGCACGGATGGGCTGCGGCTGCGGTTACCGGGGAGACCCACGACGGCGCTGGCATCCGGTGTCGAGGCCACCTGGTCTGCGCTCTTGCCCTTGGTCGAGCCGCCCGTTACGCGATACCGTGCGCGGCTGATGCTGAACGACGTTCACTTCTCCTTGCGGCACGCCGAGGAAGAGCTCGGCTACGCGCCGCTGTTCACGTGGCGCCAGGGCCTCTCCCGCACCGTGGCGGCGCTCGGGGCGATCAGGAACTCCTGATGAGCGTCAAGGCCAGCGTCTTCTTCGCCACCATCGCCGCCGGAGGCGGGCACGTGGCCACCGCGTGGGCCCTCGCCGAGGCGCTGCACGCCGATTACCCCGGGGAGTTCGAGACGCGCGTCAGCGACGTGATGGCCGAGTTCGGCGCGGCCGGCCTCGACCGCGGTCACAAGGCGAGTTGGAAGGCGCTCCTGCGACGACCCCGGCTCGTGCGCCTCGGGCAGCGCCTCACCGACGCCGCTCCCGCCTTGACGAGGGCGTCGCAGGGCCTGGCGTTGGACGCTTTCGCCCGCGGCATCGCGCGCGAACTCAACGAGCTCGGGCCGGACCTGGTGGTCGCCAACCACGGCTGGCTCGCCACCGTCTTCGCGGCGGCCCGCAACCGCTACGGGCTGCGGGCGCCCGTCGTCATATACGCCACCGAGCCGTTCGACGCCAGCGCCCTCTGGTCCGAGCCCCGCGGCGAACTCCTGCTGGCGCCCAGCCTGGCGGCCAGGAACGACCTCGTGCGCCTCGGCGTCAAGCCGGAGCGGATCAAGGTCGTCGGCTATCCAGTGAGGCAAGCGTTCCTCAGCCCGCCGAGCCGAGCCGCAGCCCGGGCCCACCTGGGCCTGGAAGAGGGCTTCACGATCCTCCTCAGCTTGGGTGCCGAGGGGCTGGCGGGGCGCGCGCCGGCCATGGTGAACCGCCTCCTCGACACGGGCTCGCGGCTCCTGGTCCTCACGGGCCGCAACGTGGCGCTGAAGGCGGAACTCGACGAGCTCGCGACCCGGCGTCCGGGGCTCATGCCGTACGGTTTCACGGACGAGATGCCCACTCTCCTAGCCGCAAGCGACATCGTGGTGGGCAAAGCCGGGCCCGCCAGCACCATGGAAGCCCTGGCCGTGGGCCGGCCGGTACTGGTTACCGCCTACGCGGGGCTCAACGAGCTGGCCGTCGTCAGGTTCCTGGAGGCCCACGAGCTCGGGGGCCGCGTCGAGCTCGAAGACCTGGCACGGGTGGCGGCAGCCTGGCGCGACGCGCCTGGTCGGCTGACGAGGGCCGCTGCGGCGGCGGCGCAGCTCGACTTCGCCGGCATGACGCGCACGGCGGCTGCGCACGTGCGGGCGGCCGCTCTGGGCCTGGCGCCACCTAGCACCGAGGGCGTCGAGAAGCGGCCGTTCGAGGGAGTCACCCGCGCGTACTTGCGGGCGGCCAGGACGGGGGGAACGAACGGCTGATGCGGCTCGTAGCGGTCTTCCTCCTGAGCCTCTCCCTCGGCCTGGCGGGCCTGTACCTGGCAACGCGCGAGGCCCTCTTCTCCGCCACGCTCTACGCGCCTAAGCACCCGACGCCGTTCCTGATCACCGTGGCCGTCCTCAGCCTCCTGGCCCTCTGGAGCGCGCCGGTCGCGAAGCTCGTACTGCTCGCGAGGTCGCAAGGGTACCGGGTGGGGTGGGGCCACGCCTTCCTTTCACACGTGGCTCAGGTCTTCGGGACCGCCATGACGCCCGCCGGAACCGGAGGCGGGCCTTTCCTGGTCGTGGCTCTGGAGCGCGTGGGTGTCCCGGCCGGCGTGGGCCTGGCCATGGCGGTCCAGCTCTTCGTGCTCGACCTCGCCACCCTGGGGATCCTCATCCCGGTGGGCCTGGTCTACATCCTCGTCTCGAGCACCATCGACCTCGGCCCGGCCCTCACCCTGGCCGCGGCAGTGGCGGCCGCCGCGGCGCTCGCCATCTCGGTGATCCTGGTGCGCTTCCCCACGCCGGCGGTGAGGTTGCTGCACGCCGCCTCGGGCTGGCGGTGGCTACGGCGCTTCCAGCGCCGCTTGCGGCGCATGGCGGTGGAGT
This sequence comes from Truepera sp., assembly GCA_032027045.1. Taxonomy (NCBI): domain Bacteria; kingdom Thermotogati; phylum Deinococcota; class Deinococci; order Trueperales; family Trueperaceae; genus Truepera; species Truepera sp. The sequence goes on from JAVSMU010000001.1 coordinate 1,565,291, forward strand.
ACCGCGAAAGCGCCGTGGCGTTCCGGGACCTGCCGCCCCTAGCTTGGGTCTTGCTCCACGCCCTGAACCTTACCGCCTGGGTCACGAACTTCGCCCTCTTCTGGGCGCTGCTGGCGATGTACGGCGCCCACGTGCGGCTCCTCGACGTGCTGGCGCTGCTCTCCATGATCACGCTGCTCTCGTTCTTCGTGCCGACCCCTGGCGCCTCCGGGGTCATGGAGCTCATGCTCGGCCTCGCGATGAGCGCCTCCGACTCGCAGCTGAAGTCGGTGGCCGCCCCGGTAGTGCTGTGGCGGACGGGCACCTTCTACCTGGCCTTCATCCTGGGGCCCCTGAGCGCCTGGCGGCTCCTGTCGAGCCGTCCCGCGCCCGTGCGGAGCCGCAGGACGGTGCCTGGCGGGGACGACGGCGGTGGGGAGCCTCGAGGCCAGGCCAGGTAGGCGGGGCCCTTTTTCCTTGGCCGGGTCAGGGGCGGCGGCTGGGAGGCTTGAGGCCGAGGGGCCCCGCGAACACGCGGTCCTTCAGCCGGTCCGGGAAGTAGGAGAACAGGCGCAGGAACGGGACCTCGGGCGTGCCCTTCACGCGCGCCGGCGCCCGCCTGCTAGTGGCTGCCGCCGCCACTACGCGCGCGACTCGCGCCGGGTCGGCGGCGCTGCGCTCGCCCCACAGGTCGGAGTCGCGCAGCCTGAGTAGGTACTCGTCCCACGGGGTGCTCGTCCGCTCGGCCTCGGCGCTCAGCCGCGCCTTGGCCGCCGCCGCGAACGGCGTGCGCATGGCGCCGGGCTGCACCAACACCACCTCCACGCCGAACGGCCTCAGTTCCAGCCTCAAGGAGTCCATCAGGGCCTCCAACGCGAACTTCCCGGCGGAGTAGGCGCCCATGAAGGGCGTGACCAGTAGCCCGTTGGTGGATCCGACGGCCACCACGCGCCCGCGGCCCCGTTCCCGCATGCCCGGCGCCACGGCCCGCACCACGTTCAGCGGCCCGAGGGCGTTCAGGTCCAGCTGCAGGCGCACGTCGGCGAGCGGCTGCGATTCGAGGGCCCCTGGACGCAGGCCACCCACGGTTATGACCACGGCGTCGAGGGGCAACCCGAGGTGCTCAGCGCGCGCCACCGCTGCGTCGATGCTAGCGGGGTCGAGCACGTCGAGGGTGACGACCTCGATGTCCTTGGAGAACTCCGCGGCCGCGAGAGCCTCCGGGTTCAGATCGGCGGCGATCACGTTCACGTAACGCCGGTGGAGCTCCTCGCTGACGGCGAAACCCAGCCCGCTGCCGGCGCCGACCACCATCGCGGCCCGCGGGCCGTGGAGGTGGCCCTCGGCGCGGAGCCAGCGGGCGGTGGCCCGCATTCCCTCCTCGAGCGGTACCTGCGCGCGGTAACCGAGCTTCTCGGCCGCCTTGTCGCCACTGAAGGTGGCGTGGCTGAGCATGACCTCGGTCATCTCGGGCACCACCCTCGCCTGCCCCAGCGGGCGCGTTACGGCACCGGCGACTCGCGCCCCACCGCGGACCAGCCAGGTGGGCAGGTGGCGCAGGGGCCTGCCCAACATCGCCGCGTACGCGCCGAGGAACTCGTCCCAGGTGGTGGGGGCGCCGGTGACGTTGAACGCTTGGCCGGCTGCGCCTGGCGCGACCAGTGCCATGGCGGCGGCGCGCGCCACGTCATCGACGTAGACGGCGTCGAGCAGGAACCGCCCATCGCCGAACGCCAGCGGGACTCCCGCCTTCAGGGCGTTCAGGGGCGTGAGGGTCCAAGAGCCTATCCACGGCCCGTAGACCATGGTCGGCCTCAGCACCACCAGCTCGATCCCCGCCGCCAGGCCCGCTTCCCTTGCCGCTTCCTCTCCCTCGAGCTTGGTGTCGCCGTAGGGGTCACCCACTGCGCGCGTGGAGTTGGACTCGTCCACCTCGCCCTGAAGGCTCGGACCGTAGACAGCCACGCTGCTCACGTGCACGAGGCGCCGGGTGCCGGCGGCGGCCGCCGCGGCGACCACCTGGCGGGCGCCATCGACGTTCACGCGCCGTGCCTCACGCACGCCGCCCTTGCCGCCCATCCAGGCCGCCAGGTGCAGCGCCAGGTCGGCGCCCCGGAAGAGCTCCTGCAAGGCGCTCGCCTCGAGCAGGTCACCTCGCACCACCTCGGCGCCCGCGGCCGCGAGACGCTCCGCGCCGGCCTCCGAGCGCGTGAGGCCCCGCACCCTGGCGCCGGCGGCCAGCAGTCTTACGACTGCCGCGTGTCCGATCCCGCCGGAGGCGCCGGTGACGGCGACCAGTTTGCCGCTCAGTTCATCGTTCATGACCAACCCCTTCGAGCGCTCAGCGCCTCCAGGTAGAGCTCCTCGAGGCGCCTAGCGCTGTTGCTGACGTCTTGCGTGCGCGCGTACTCGCGCGCGTTCAGCTGCAGCTCCCGAAGCCGGCCGCCGTCTTCCAGCAGCGCAGTCACGGCGGCGGCCTGCGCGACCGGGTCGGCCGGGGGCACCACGACGCCGCCGGCCGCCTCCTCGACCAGTTGCGGCACGGCGCTGCTGGCGTAGTCGAAGGCGACGACGGCGCAGCCGGCCGCCATGGCCTCCAGGGTGGCGATGCTCTGGAGCTCGGCCGGCGACGGCATGACGAAGACGTCCGCATCCGCCAGCAGCCGGCGCTTCTCCTCCTCGTCAACGTAGCCGGCGAGGCGTACGCGGCCGGCCAGCCCCGCCCTCTCGACGCCATGGGCCAGCTCCGCGGCCAAGGGGCCGGTGCCCGCGACGGTCAGCTGACAGTCGGTGGGCAGGAGTCGCGCGAGCTCGAGCAGGTCCGTTGGCCGCTTCTCCGCGGACAGCCTGCCCACGTACAGCAGCCGGCGCTCCGGTCCCGGTGCGCGCTCGAGCGCCGAGTAGGCGGCGTAGTCGACGCCGTTGGACACGACCTCTACCCTCACGTCGGTGAAGCCGCGGCTGGTGGCCGCGGCGAACGCCGTGGGCGCTACCAGCAGGTCGGCGCGCCCGAAGAGCCAGCCGTACCACGCGAGCAGGCCCCGCGTGAGGGGCCGGGCGAGGCTCGGCAGCTGCAGCGTGCTCGTCTCGATCTGCGTGTGCACCCCCAGCACCACCGGCACGTGGCGCCTGCCGGCGAGGAGGACGGCGGCGGCGGTGAGAACCGCGGGGGTGTTGGCGTGAAGCACGTCGGCGCGCGAGACCTCGGCGGCCAGCGTGCCGAGTATCGGGTAAGCCACGCGCGTCTGGGCGCCACCCAAGCGCAGGGACGGCATGCGCACGACCCGCACGCCGCTGGGCGGCTCCGTGCCATGCGCCTCGCGGCCCGCGATGGCCGTGACCTCGTGCCCGCGCTGGGCCAACGCCGCCATATGCCCTTCGGTGGCGCGCGCCTGACCCCCGAACCCGGGATAGAGGTCGTCGGCGACGTACAGGATCCGCATGGCTTCCCTCCAGTGCCCCGTTTCCGGGTCCGACGCTACCACGCGAATATGCGACGTCCCACTCGGAGACGCTGGCCAGGACGAGTAGACTGACCGCCGTGAGCACTCTCGGGCGCCTGGCCCTGCGTAACCTCCTGAGACACCCCTGGCGCAGCGCCGCCACCGCCTTAGGCATCGGGCTGGGCATCGCCGCCGTCCTGACGACGCTCTCCGTCGGCGCGAACGTGGAGGCGAACCTGCGCAGCGCCCTGCAGGCCGCGGCCGGCAAGGCGGACCTGCTCTTGACCCCCGGGGCGGGCGGGCGGGCCGTGTTCGACGAGCAGCCGTTACTGGACGAGCTGGCCGGCGAACCGGGCGTCAAGGCCGTCTTGCCGGTGCTGCAGACCCGCGCCGAACCCAAACGCTCCGTGAAGCCCGTGGAGAAGTCGGTCATCCCGGGCATCGACACCGGCTTCCAGATCCAGGGGCGCCTCACGCAGTTCCCCGACGACCTCCCCGCCAAGCTCGCGGAGGGGAAACTGCCCCAGGCGGGTTCGATGGGCATCGCCGTCGCGGACGGCTTCGCCCGGTCGCGGGGGATGCACGTGGGCGACGAGGTCGAGTTCACGACCAACGGCGGCCTTGTGACGTTGCTCGTCACCGGCCTGCTCGACGACGCCGTGGGCGTGGCCAGCACCAACGGCGGCCGGGTGGGCGTGATGGCGCTGGCGGATCTGCAGGCGATCCTCAAGCTGCCGGGCCGCGTCTCCAACCTCGAGATCCAGGTGCGCGACGTCGACGAGGTTCAGGCGGTGGCCCAGCGCTTGAGGGAAGTGGCCGGAACGGATTACGCCATCACCCTCCCGGCCGTCAGCGGCGACTTCACTTTCGGCATCGTCCAGACGCTGCAGTCGGGGCTGAGCATCCTCGCGGCCACCCTCCTGGCGCTCGGTGCGTTCCTCGCCTACAACACCTTCATGGCCTCCGTGGTCGAGCGCTCCCGCGAGTACGCGCTGCTAAGGACGATCTGCATGACCCGGTCCGGCGTGATGCGGCTCGCGCTCTACGAAGCGCTGGCGCTCGCCGCCTTCGGGGTGATCCTCGGCGTGCTCCTGGGCATCGTCTTGTCGTACGTCATGACCTACCTCAACGCAGCGAGCCTCGGCTACGAGTTCCGCACGCTGGTACTTCCCACGCAGAACGTGATCGTGGCCTCCGTACTGGGGGTCGCCGCGGCCCTCGTGGCCGGCATCATCCCGGCCCGCAACGCGGGGCGCACGTCACCCATGGCCTCGCTGCAGACCACTGAGCGGCCCGCCTCGCGCAAGCAGGCGTGGCTCGGCCTGGCCCTGGTGGTCCTGGGGGCCGGGCTTGCGCTGCTCCCCTGGCCCGGCACCGCGGCCCTCTACGCAACGACGCTGGCCCTCGGGTTGTTCTTCGTGGGCGTTGCCCTGAGCGCGCCTTACCTGCTGCCGCCCGTGACGGCCGTGCTCCGCCGGCCACTCGAGCGCGTGTTCGGTCCTCCGGGAAAGCTCGGCGCCGCCTTCGCGGTGCGCAACGCGGGGCGCAACGGCGTGGCCATCGGGACGGTGGTGGTCGGCACCGGCCTCGTGATGGGCGTGGGCAGCATGGTGGGGAGCACCAACCACGCCATCGAGTCGTGGGTCGAGACGACGGTGGTCGGCGACCTCTTCATCACCTCGCCCGTGAACTTCCCGGACGACTTCGCGGAGAAGGCGGAGGCGGTAGAGGGCGTCGACGTCGCGAGCGGCGTGAAGATCACCGCGGTGAGGTTCTTGCAGCCGGGGGGAGACACGCGCGGGCGCGCGGTGGCGCTGGTGCTCGTCGACCCCGAGCGTTTCAACCCGCAAGGTGGCTTCGGGCGCTTCCAGTACCTGCCGGGGCAAGGCAACGACCAGTTGGGCTACGAGGCCTTGAAAAGCGGTGAGGTGCTCGTTGCGAACACCATGCGAGACCGCTACGGGATCAAGCAGGGCGACACCATCGACCTGCGCACGAGCGACGGCTTCAAGCCGTTCCGGGTGGGGGGCGTGGTCGTCGACTTCACGGGTGGCGGCGAGACCGTAGTGGCGGGCATCCAGAACATCGAAGAGTTCGGTGGCGGCAACCCCGTCCTGTACGTGGTCACGATAGACAAGGGACAGTCGCAGGCGGCGGTGCGCGACCGCATGCTGGCAGCCTTCCCCGAGCTCGCCCTCGACATCAGCCTGAACGCCGACTACAGGCGCTACATCCTCGAGGTCACCAGCCAGGCCTTCGCCACCACCCGGGTCTTGCTGTTCATAGCGGTGCTGGTAGCGGCGATGGGCGTTGCCAACACGCTTGGTATGAACCTGGTGAGCCGGGGCCACGAGATCGCGGTGCTGCGCACCATCGGCCTGACCCGGGGCGGCGTGCGCGCGTTGGTGACGGCCGAAGGTATCATCGTGACCGTCGTGGGCGCCATCATCGGCGTTGGGTTCGGGTTGTTGCTGGCGCGCATCATCACGAACGGGGCCGCCGCACTAACGGGCTTCGTGCTCGAACCGCTGGTACCCTGGTCGCTTGCGCTGCTGGCGCTCCTGGCCTCGCCCGTCATCGGGTTGTTAGCGGCTCTACTACCCGCCAGGCGCGCCGCGAAGATGTCGCCCACGCGCGCCCTTGCCTCCTGGAGTGAGCATGTCTGAGTCCCATTTCGCCCTGGCGGCCCATGAGCTGCACAAGGCCTACCACCTCGGCGACGAGGTCATCACGGCGCTGGACGGCGTCACCCTCGAGGTCGTCGAGCGCGAGTTCGTGGCGGTCATGGGCCCCAGCGGCAGCGGCAAGAGCACCCTGCTTCACATGCTGGGGCTGCTCGACCAGCCCGACGCCGGCACGGTAGAGGTGGCGGGCCGCCCGACCTCGGGCCTGAACGACGACGAGCTCACCGGCCTGCGGCGCGACCGGTTGGGCTTCCTCTTCCAGTCGTTCGAGCTCATCCCGAACCTGAGCGCGCGGGAGAACATCCTGCTCCCGTCGGAGGTCGCCGGGAGGCTGGGACCCGCACGCGAGCGCTTGAAGGAGCTCGCTGCTCAACTGAGCATCGGCGATCGCCTCGATCACCGTCCCAGGCAACTGTCCGGCGGTCAGCGGCAGCGCGTGGCGTTGGCGCGGGCGCTCATCAACGACCCTGCAGTGGTCCTGGCCGACGAGCCGACCGGCAACCTCGACACCAAGACCGGATCGGAGGTGCTGGGCCTCCTGCGTCACGGCGTGGACGCATCGGGCTGGACGGTCGTGATGGTGACTCACGACCCCGCGGCAGCGCTGGTGGCCGACCGCATCGTGTTCCTGCGCGACGGCCGCGTGGCGGGTGAGACGCGCACCGAGGACGCCGACTCCCGCCAGGTGATCGACACCTTCCTGGCGAGCTGACCCGGCCGGCATGTTCGCCGCACTGGCCCGGCTCGTCTCGCGTTATCCCCGTTGGGTTCTGACGGCGTGGCTGGTCGTGGCGGCAGCAGCACTGCCGTTCACGACCCGCGTGGGCGAGGTCCTGAACGCCCAGCCCGACGCGCCGAAGCAGGGCAACGCCGCCCTCGTCCGCGACAAGCTCGCCACGGCCTTCGCCGCGTCGGAGGAGTCCTCGATGGTGGCCGTGGCTCACGGGGTCCGGGTTCACGCGGGAACGCCCGAGTACGCCGCGGCTCTGGACGTCGTCACGGCGGGGATAGCCGCCGTCGATGGTGTGGCGTACGTGCGCGACTACAGGAGCGCGAGCGGCCTGAAGCTGCTCGACGAGGACGACGACTTCTCCGTCATGCTCATCGGGCTCGAAACGCAAGACCTGAGCACCGCGAAGGCCGTCACCATGAACGTCCGGCGGGTATTGGACGACTCCGCCGACCTGCGCTTCGACCTCTCCGGCGGGCCGGCCACGATAATCGAACTCGAGCAGGTGAGCCAGCGCGATGCGCGCCGAGCCGAGATCTTCGGCCTCCCGATCTCGCTGCTCATCCTGCTGGTGGCCTTCGGGGCCGTCGTGGCATCGCTGCTGCCGCTCCTGAGCGCCGTCACCTCGATAGTGGTGTCGCTGGCCACCCTCTTCTTCCTGGGCCACCTGATGGAGTTCGCGGTGTTCACCGAGACGATAGTCACCATGCTGGGGCTGGCGACGGGGATCGATTACGCGCTCCTGATGGTGAACCGCTTCAGGGAGGAGTTGAGGAGCACCTTCGACGCCCGCATAGCGGCGGCGCAGACCGCCGCAACCGCGGGAAAGGCGGTGGCGTTCAGCGGCCTCACCGTCATCGTCGCGCTGACGGCGCTGTTGGTGCCGCCCGTTGCCTTCATCCGCTCCATCGGGGTGGGCACGATGGTGGTCTTGTGCGTGAGCGTGCTGGTGGCGATCACCGCGGTGCCGGCCAGCCTGGCCCTGCTGGGCCACCGCGTGAACTGGCTGCGGGTGAGCCGGCGCGAGCCGGGGCTGCGCTCACGGGCCTTCTGGCGTGCGCGAGCGGTGCACATAATGCAGCGACCATGGTTCTGGTCCATCACGGGGGTCACCGCGCTGGTCCTTCTCGCGCTGCCCGCCTTACGCATGCAGGTGGCCGACCCTGGGGCGCGCGGACTGACGACGGCCACCGACGCCCGCCGCACCCTCGCCGCACTCGAAGACCTGGGCCTGGAAGGGCTCCTGAACCCGTTCGACGTGCTGATCGACTTCGGTCAGGAGGGCTTCTACCAGCCGGCGAACGTGCGCAAGACGTCGCTCCTGACGCAAGAGCTACGCGAGCTGCCGCGGATCGCCGGCGTCACCTCGCCCATGGCGCTGGAGAGCATTCCACGCCTCTTCTTGTATCAGTACTACGCGACGCCTGAGGTGGCGCTGAGCAGCGAGATCGCGCCGTTGGCACGCGCCACCATCAGCCGCGACGGCCGCTACGCGCTCGCGCGCCTGGTCCCGAGCGGCGCCCTCACGCCCTCCGAGGGCGGTGAGGTCTACCGCGGGATCCAGCGGGCGCTGGAGGACGTCGGGCTGAAGGCGACGATCGGCGGCGTCTACGTGCAAGGGACTGAGTGGACTCACGCGCTATACGGCTCCCTCCCGCTCGCCCTGGCACTGGTGGCGCTCTTCACGGCAGTTCTCCTGGGCTGGGCGTTCCGCTCGCTGCTCATCCCCATCAAGGCAGTGCTGCTGAACGCGCTCACGGTGGGCGCGACGTTCGGGGTCCTCACGCTCGTCTTCCAGGACGGCGTCTTCGCCAAACTCTTCGGCGTCGGCGAGGTCCTGGGGTACATAGACACGTCCGCGCCCCTCTTCATCTTCGCCATCGTCTTCGGCCTGAGCATGGACTACGAGGTCTTCATGGTGGCCCGCATCCGCGAGGCGCACGAGCGCGGGATGTCGGATCACGATGCCGTGGCCACGGCCCTCTCGACCACTGGCGGCGTCATCACGAGCGCGGCCGCCATCATGGTCACCGTGTTCGCGCTGCTACTGCCCTCGCACGTCGAGCTCATCCGCACCCTGGGCCTGGGCCTGACGGTGGCGATCGTACTCGACGCCACCCTCGTCCGGCTTACCCTCGTGCCTTCCGTGATGACCCTTGCCGGACGCTGGAACTGGTGGCTGCCCGGGCCGCTGGCCCGCGTCGCCGACCGCCGCGACCGCACCTGAGGAGCCTGAGCAAGAGGGTTACAGGTTCTGCAACTGGTGCCGCGCCCTCACCTCAAGACGTCACGGAGCAGCGACGTCGGCTCCAGTGAGGTCGTCACGATCCCGGGTGCCTCCAGGCGCCAACCCCCGTTCAACTGCACGCTCAACCCGCCCACGCCGGCGGACGCGGCCTGCACCTGCGCGGCGATGGCCGTTCCCAGCGAGAGTGGGTCGAATCTGAAGGTGAGGGTCACGGGCGCCACTCCACCACTCGGGACGGCCACTTTCGGCAGGGAGGCCGTCGCGGCCTGCGCGCCGCCGACGCTGAGGACGAGCTCGGGCACTTGCGCCTGGTAGCCGATGAGCCCGGGGTTGGCCAGCTCGGCATTGAGTTCGATGACGACGCTGTTGACCGACTCGAAGCGCAGTTGCGAGCCGAGCAGGGTGAGCCGGGGCGCGGGTAGGCCGCCCGGTGGCGCCAGCTCGCCGCGCACGATGGTGAACGTCGGGAAGCGCTGTGGGGCCCCGAAAACGTCGATGGTGACGCCCGCATCGAAGCGGTAAGGCGTGGCGCCGCCCGCCACGAAGTTGGCGATGGTGTCGAGCAGCGCAGGGGCCGCACCGAGCGGAACCCTCACGTCGAGGATGAGTGGCGCCGACTTGTTGGCCGGCAGGTCTATACCGCCCCGGAACGACGTGGAGGCGGCCCGTGCTTCTCGCAAGAACAGGGCCCCGTCGAGCCCCGACAGCCGCACCCCGACGGGGTTCGGGTTAGTGACGGTGAGGGCCAAACGGAACAGTGCCGTGCCGTCGCCGACTCCGGGAGGGTCGATGCTCACGAACCCCGACTTGGACGCGTCGAGCGTGAAGCTGGGCGGCGACAGCACCGCCGCGCCCGGGGCGCATGCGCCCAGGAGCACGAGTAGCATGGCCGCGATCGCCGGCCGCATCCGCGACCCCCACCCCGGTGCTGCTTGTGAGCGGCGAGTTGTTTTCGAGTTCACGGTCGCCTCCAGAGTGCCACTTCGTGGCCGTTCCAGACTACCCGGGCGCCGCCGCGCGGCGAAGTCGCGAAGTTCGCAGGCCGGCGGGCGCGCTCTGAAGCGGTCGCGCGCGCGGACGTTCGCGCTCCTGACCCGGGGCTCCCCGTCCCCGTATCATGGGCCATGCCCGGCTCTACCGAAGGCCCCATCACAACGAAGCGAGAAGGCAACGTTCTGGTGCTCACCCTCGCCCGCCCGGAGCAGCGCAACGCCCTCTCCAGGCCCCTTCGCGCCGAACTTGCCGCAGCGCTGGAGGACGCCAGGCATGACCCGTCGGTACGCGCGCTGGTGATCACGGGCGCGGGCACCGCGTTCTGCGCCGGCCTGGACCTGGGCGAGTTGGAGGGCACGCTGGCGATGGACGAGGCGGCCCACCACGCCGACTCCGAAGCGCTGGCCGAGCTGTTCCTCTCGCTGTTAGCGTTCCCGAAGCCCGTCGTGGCGGCCGTGAACGGTCCCGCAGTAGCGGGCGGCGCCGGGCTCGTCTCCGCCTGCGACCTCGCCGTCATGGCGGAGAGCGCGCGCATCGGCTACACGGAGGCCAGGATCGGCTTCGTCGCCGCCCTGGTGGGCGTGCTGCTAATGCGTCAGGTGGGTGAGAAGCACGCACGCGACCTGCTGCTCAGCGCGCGTCTGGTGGACGCCTCGGAGGCCCACCGCATGGGCCTCGTGAACGAGGTGGTGGCCGACGAGCACGTGCTCAAGTCGGCCATGGCGCGGGCGGCGGCGCTGGCGCGCAACGCGCCCGGGTCGCTGGCCCTGACCAAGCGCCTCTTCCTCGAGGCGAGCGGCATGCGGTTGTCCGACGCCATGCGCCGGGCCGTGGAACTCAACGTCAAAGCCCGCGTTGGCGACGAGCTGGCCGAGGGCGTGCGCGCGTTCCTCGAGAAGCGCGAGCCGGCCTGGCGGGAGTAGGTGGAACAGCTGCGGCCCTGGTGGGCGTGGCCCGAGTCCGGGGCCGGCCTGACGGGATCTGGGCGACCGGGACGAGGTGAACCGGCTTCACCGGCCGGCCGGCTTGCACCGCGCCGGCTACGGCAGTACGCTACTCCCAATGTGTAACTTACACATGGAAGCTCCGTTGGTGGTGGGCGAGTGAAGCGGGTCCCGCGGGTCCTGCTCCTCTGCGGCGGGCGCTCCGCCGAGCACGACGTCAGTCTGGCCTCGGCGCGCGCCGTCCTTAGCGCTGCCGCCGACCTCGACGTCACCCCACTGGTGATCGGGCCTGAGGGCCTGCTCCTGAGCGCCGCCGCGTCGCGGGCGGCGCTCGCGGCGCGGCCCGGGAACGCCCCTGCCTCTCGAGCACCCGACCCGGCGGGGCCTCTGGCGCTGGAAACCGCGAGCCTCGCGTCGCTGCCGGGTGGCTTCGACGTCGTGTTTCCGCTGCTCCACGGGCCGTACGGGGAGGACGGTCGTGTGCAGGGCTTGCTCGACGTCATGGGCTTGCCCTACGTGGGCTCGGGCGTCCTCGGCAGCGCCCTCGGCATGGACAAGGTGGCTATGAAGGCGATGTTCGCCAGCCACGGGCTGCCCCAGGTGGCCTACGAGGCCGTAACGCGCCACGAGTGGCGCACCGCGCCAGGCGCAACGAGCGAGCGCCTCGCCCGCCTGGGGTACCCCCTCTTCGTGAAGCCCGCCAACCTCGGCTCGAGCATCGGCATAAACAAGGCGAGCGGGCCCGCCGAGCTCGGCGCGGCGCTGGCGGCGGCCCTGGGCCATGACCGCCGGGCGATCGTCGAGGCGGCAGCCGTGGGTGCGCGCGAGTTGGAGGTAGCCGTCCTCGGCAACGACTCGCCCGAGGCCAGCCTGGTGGGCGAGATCCGCTACGACGACGGCTTCTACGATTACGCGACGAAGTACACGGACGGCCTTGCCGAGCTCGTGATCCCGGCCGAGCTGCCACCCCCGGTCGCCGAGGCGTGCGCCAGCATGGCGCTGCGGGCTTTCCGGGCGATAGACGCCCGCGGCCTCGCGCGGGTCGACTTCTTCTACCTGCCGGAGACAGGAGAGCTACTCCTCAACGAGATCAACACCATGCCCGGGTTCACGCTCCACAGCATGTACCCGAAGCTCTGGGAGGCCGCCGGCGTCGGGTTCGGGGAGCTCGTGAGGAAGCTGGTGGACCTGGCGCTAGAGCGAGATTGAACCGGGCCACGCCGGCGCACGGCAGCAACTTCGGCGGGCCGCCTGCTATACTCCCCACCAGCGCCGAAACGACCGGAGGATAGGGCCGCCGCTTACCTCGACCCCCACACCGCCATAACGAACGACCCGGGTGCGGTCAGCACTACGCCGCCCGCTCCCGAAGACGAGTCACGCGTCGCGCTCGCCGAGCCGCAGCAGGACGCGGTGCGTCCGCTCGAGAACATCAACGGCGCCCGGGTTCTCATCCTCAACGCATCGTTCGAGCCGCTGCACGTGTGCTCGGTCAAGCGGGCCGTGGCCCTCCTGATGCACGAGGTGGCCGAGCGGGTAGAGGACTCGGGCAAGGTGTTGCGCTCGCCGAACGCGCTCTTCCCCGTGCCCAGCGTCATCAAGCTGCGCCGCTTCGTGAGGGGACCGCTCCGCCAACGGGTCGCGTTCAACCGCAAGAACGTCTTCCGGCGCGACGACCACACTTGCCAGTACTGCGCCAAACACACCTTCGACCTGACCCTCGACCACGTCCTACCGCGCAGCCGCGGCGGTCCCACCTCGTGGGAGAACGTGGTGGCCTGCTGCAAGGGCTGCAACGCCAAGAAGCGCGACCGCACGCCGGAGGAGGCGCGCCTGCACCTGCTCAGGAAGCCCTACGCGCCACGCTTCATGTTCTCGAGCGCCTACGGCGTCATGCCCGACATCGACCCCATCTGGGAGCGTTACCTGCCGAACCACCGTGGCAAGCCTTGAGGCCCCGCGCTTGCGGCTTTCGCCCCGTGACCCTTAAGGCCGCCCAACGCCTGTCCTGGGCGCGAAAACTCTCGCCAGCAACGTGTTCAGCACGCTGAGCACCAGGGCGCCTAGGACGGCGCCACCGAAGCCGGAAAGCTCCAACGGCGTGATGGCGGCGGCTATGGCAAGCGCGAGGCCGTTGACGACCAGCAAGAACAGCCCCAACGACAAGACGGTAAGAGGCAACGTCAGCACCACCATGACGGGCCGCACCACGGCGTTGACGAGGCCGATCACCAGCGCCGTAAGTAAGAACGAGAAGAGGTCGTCGGCTGCCAGCGATACGCCTACCCCCAGGCGGACGGTGAGCCAAAGCGCGACGGTCGACAGGGCCCAGCGCAGCAGCAGGTTCATGGGTCAGATGATAAGGCCCGTACGCGCGCCACGAGGTCCGCCCGCTCTCAGGCCGGCCGCTTGATCAGCACGGGCGTCCTCTCGAGCACCTCGAAGCCAAGCGACGTCAGGATGGACACGAGTTTGGGATCGCTTGCGCCCAGTAAGGTGTTGACCGTCCCCACGGGACTGCGGCCGGAGATCTCGCGCAGCGCCGTCAGGACGAGGCGGCGCAGCATCTCGCTGTTCTCGCGGTGGCGCCTCCTTACCCCCACGGACGTCAACTCGTAGGCGCTGTCGACTTCGCGCGCCGTCGAGCCCAGGAACGCGTAGCCGACGGTCTCCTGATCGAGGCCCTCGCGCGCCGTGAACCACAGGTCGGGTTGGAACGGACCACCGCTGCGTTTCATGAACGACCAGCGCGCATCACTCACGCTGGCGCCCTCGCAGTCATCGAACAGGTCGCGGAAGGCGCCCTCGTCGGCCGGTGCCCACGCCTCCAGCACCAGCGGCGAGCCCAACGGCGGCACGTCGGTGAGCTCGAACTTGAGCCGCGTCAGGCCGTCGCGCCGGAAGCCGAGCGGCGCCAACAGTCCTTCGAGTTCCCCAGACCGTGACTTAGGCAAGAGGTGTAGTGGCACCGTCACTACCTCGGGCTCGACCTGGTCAAGGAGGCTCTCGACGAGCTCTAGGAGGGCGGCCGGGGCGCCGTCGTGCCAGACGCTGGCGAGGTGCGCCCCCTTCACGGCGTTGCCGCCACCCTCCGCCTGCAGGTAGACGCCGGCCGTGGGCGGCCCCGCGTCGGGGGCGTACACGAAGCAGCGCTCGGCGTCGGCGACCGCGTCCTTCAGCCGCGCGTTGAGCCGCAAGGAGAGGCCGTGCGGATCTGCGTGGCCGACGAAGGTCAGCGCCTGGCGCATGAACCATACGAGTTCGTCGGGCTCGAGGTTGCGGATCACGGGGGCTTAGCTTATCGCGCCCTGGGCGCGGGCGCCCGGGGGACCAGGGCCGCGCCCGCCACGGTCCCGCGGTTATGCTCCCGTACATGGCGAGCCCTCGCATCCTCGGCGGCAGCGCGAAGGGCCGCGCGTTGAAGGTGCCGGCCAGGGGCACTCGCCCAAGCCCCTCGCGGCTGCGCGAGGCACTCTTCGACATGCTCGCGTTCGAGCCGCGCGGCCGCTTCCTGGACCTGTTCGCGGGCACGGGCGCCATGGGCCTGGAGGCCGCCAGCCGCGGCTGGTCCGCCGTCTGCGTCGACTCGTCGCGCGCCGCTTGCGACGTCATCCGCTCGAACGCGCGGACCTTGAGGCTGGGAGTCGAGGTCGTTCGGGCCGACGCCACCGCCTACGCCAGGCTGCACCAAGCGGGGTTCGACGTGGTGGTCGCCGCCCCCCCTTATCCCGCGGACCTGACCGCGATCTTCGCCCAGGTGCTCGGCTCGGGCGCCGCGAAGCCACAGGGCCTGTACGTCCTGCAGCACCCGACCGACCTGCCCAGCCCGCCGCTCCCACCGGCGCTGGCTGAGGCGGAGGTCAGGCGCAAGCAGTACGGCACCAACACCCTCACGCTCGTCAGGGTGCCGCCGGCCGCCTAGCCCGGGCCGCGGCCGGCACGTCCTGTAGGCTTCCAAGGAAGCCCCGGTTCGCGTGCTAAACTGCCACGTTGATTCCGCAGCGGACACGGGATCGTCGGTGGCCCCGGGCAGCGCCCGCCACCAGCCGTCAGCTGCGATAACCGGTCTAACGTGGCGCCACACCGCGCCTGCGCGGAAAGGTCCAGAAAACAGATGCTCGGATTCGTTCAGAAGCTGTTCGACAACAACGACCGCGAGGTCAAGCGCCTCCATCAGGAGGCGGTGGTCACCGCCAACGCCCTGGAAGCCGACATGGAGGGCGTCGAGAACCTGGCCGAGGCGTACGCGGCGCTCAGGCGCCGCCACCTGGAAGGGGGCGAGAGCCTCGACGCCCTCCTCCCGGAAGCGTTCGCGCTCACTCGCGAGTCGGCCAAACGCTTCCTCGGCTTGAGGCATTACGACGTGCAGCTCATCGGTGGGGCCACGCTCCACAACGGCCGCATGGCCGAGATGAAGACGGGCGAGGGCAAGACGCTCGTCGCCACGCTCGCGCTGGCGCTGAACGCGCTATCGGGCAAGGGAACCCATCTCGTGACCACCAACGACTACCTGGCTCGCACGGGGGCCGAGTGGATGGGCCCCGTGTACCGCGGCCTCGGGCTCGAGGTCGGCGTCATCCAGCACGACACCGACGGCCCTGCCCGCCGTGAGTACTACCGCAATGACATCACGTACATCACCAACTCGGAGCTAGGCTTCGACTACCTGCGCGACAACATGGCGTTCCGCCCCGACCAGCTCGTGCTGCGCGAGGACACCCCCCTCAATTTCGCCATCATCGACGAGGTCGACTCCATCCTCATCGACGAGGCGCGCACGCCGCTCATCATCTCGGGCCCCGCCGAGCTCGCCACCGACAAGTACTACACGATGGCAGCCATAGTCCCGCAACTCGAGAAGGGCGAGCCTTCCGAGGGCGACACGCCGGCCACCGGCGACTACTCCGCGGACGCCAAGTCGAAGGACATCCACCTCACCGAGGCCGGCATCGCGAAGGCCGAGAAGCTCCTCGGGATCGACAACATCTTCAGCCCCGAGAACATGGAGGTCGGCCACATGCTGCGTCAGGCGCTGCGCGCGGCCGAGCACTATCAGCTCGACCAGGAGTACGTGAAGGACGAGGCGGGCCAGATCGTCATCGTCGACGAGTTCACGGGTCGCCTCATGCCGGGCAGGCGCTTCGGCGAGGGCCTCCACCAGGCCATCGAGGCCAAGGAGGGCGTCAAGATCGAACGCGAGAACCAGACGCTCGCCACCATCACCTACCAGAACTTCTTCAAGCTCTACAACAAGATCTCGGGCATGACCGGCACCGCCAAGACCGAGGAAAAGGAGTTCCAGGAGATCTACAACACGGACGTCCTCGTGATCCCCACCAACCGGCCCGTCATCCGTAACGACGAAGAGGACATCATCTACCGCACCGAGGAGGGCAAGTTCAGCGCGGTGGTCGACGAGATCGCGCAAGTGCACGCCAGCGGCCAACCCATGCTGGTCGGGACGGTCACCATCGAGGCCTCGGAACGGCTGTCGAAGATGCTCAAGCGCCGCGGCGTGCCCCACGAGGTCCTCAACGCCAAGTACCACGGCCGCGAGGCCGAGATAGTGGCGCAGGCGGGCAGGTCGGGCGCAGTCACCATCAGCACGAACATGGCCGGCCGCGGCACCGACATCGTCCTGGGCGGCAACGCCGAATGGCTTGCCCGCCAACTGCTGGAGCGCGAGGGCTTCGACCGCTACGATTCCGACACCGAGCTGTTCATCAAGGCCATCATGATGCGCCGGCCGGACGAGGCCCGCGCCGCGCTGGCGAAACTCGACGGCCTGCCGGCCGAGATCCTGCCTCGCCTCGAGAAGCTACGCGACGAGGCCGACGCCGACCACCAGAAGGTCGTGAGCCTCGGGGGCCTGCACATCATCGGGACCGAACGCCACGAGTCGCGGCGCATCGACAACCAGCTCCGCGGCCGCGCCGGCCGCCAGGGCGACCCGGGGTCGAGCCGCTTCTACGTCTCGTTCGAGGACGACCTCATGCGCCTCTTCGCCAACGAGCGCGTCCTCGGCATGATGGACCGCCTCGGCATGGACGACTCGCAGCCCATCGAGGCCCGCATGGTCACGGGCGCCATCGAGCGCGCCCAGAAGCGCGTCGAGGACCGCAACTTCGGCATCCGCAAGCAACTGCTCGAGTACGACAACGTGATGAGCAAGCAGCGCGAGGTCGTTTACGCCCAGCGCCGCGAAGTGCTCCTCGGCAACGACATGTCGGACGACGTCCAGGAGATGATCGCCGCCTACATCGACGCCCAGGTGCAGCGCTACCTGAACCCGGAGCTCGAGCCGGAGGAACAGGACATGGCCGCCCTCCGCGTCT
The DNA here is from genome assembly GCA_032027045.1 of Truepera sp. NCBI lineage: Bacteria > Thermotogati > Deinococcota > Deinococci > Trueperales > Trueperaceae > Truepera > Truepera sp. The sequence goes on from JAVSMU010000001.1 coordinate 1,582,647, forward strand.
CGCTGGCCGACGCGGTACCGGTGTTCGAGACGATGGACTTCGACGAGTACCGCGGCAAGCAACCGGACGAAGTCACCGACGAGCTCGTCATCAAGATGGAGGCCGCCTACCAGGAGCGCGAGGCCGAGCTGGGCGCACCCCTGTTGCGCGAACTGGAGCGCTTCATCGTCTTGCAGGTCGTCGACCAGCACTGGAAGGAGCACCTCCACAGCATGGACGTGCTGCGGCAGGGGATCGGCCTGCGCGGCTACGGCCAGCGGAACCCGCTGCAGGAGTACGCCTTCGAGGGCTACAACCTGTTCGAGGAGATGAACGCCAACATCCGCCTGAACGTCGCCAAGCTCCTCTTCCGCGTGCAGGTGAACGTCGACCAGCGCCTGGAACGCCGGCAACAGCGCCAGGCTCCGGTGCAGTACAGCGCGTCCGACCAGGGCGGCCTCGCCGCGGCGGCGGCCGCTGCCCCGCGCGGGGGCGCCGGCCCGGCGCGCGGCACCGGCCCCACCTCCCCCATCCGCGTGGGCGAGAAGGTGGGCCGCAACGATCCCTGCCCGTGCGGCAGCGGCAAGAAGTACAAGCACTGCCACGGCCGCGATCAGGCGGTGCAGGCCTGACGCCCGGCCCCACCCACGGAGTGGCCAAGGCGCGCACCGACACGTTCGGTGCGCGCCTCGCGTCGCGCGCCAAGGTCGCCGGGTCGGTGGTCTGCCTCGGGTTGGACCCGCGTCCGGAGGCGCACCCGCTGACCAGCGGGTTGGCTTGCGCCGGCGCCACCGCCTCCGCCATAGAGCGCTACCTGATCACCGTCCTCGACGCCACTCACGACCTGCTGGCGTGCTGCAAGCCGCAGTCCGCGTTCTTCGAGGCCCTCGGGCTGCCCGGCCTGGAGGCGCTGGCGGGCGTGATGAACCACGCGCGCACTCTCGGACTACCCGTCATCCTCGACGCCAAGCGGGGCGACATCGGCAGCACCGCCGCGGCGTACGCCGAGGCCTACCTGAAGGGTGGCGACCTGGCGGCGGACGCGCTCACCGTCAACCTCTACCTGGGCCTCGACACGCTGGAGCCGTTCATCGCGGCCGCCGAGGCCAACGGGCGCGGCCTGTTCGTGCTCGTCCGCACCTCCAACCCGGGCAGCGCCGACCTTCAGGAACTCACGCTCGAGGACGGAACGCCCCTCTACTCGAAGCTGGCCGACGCGCTCACGGAGCGCGCCGCCGGCCTGCCGCGAGACCCCGACGGCTACACGTCGCTCGGCGCCGTGGCCGGCGCCACGCATCCGGCCGCTACGGCGGAGCTTCGGGCGCGCCTGCCACACAGCCTGCTGCTGGTGCCCGGCTACGGTGCACAGGGCGGCAACGCCGCCGACGCGGCAAAGGCGTTCGACGCCAACGGGTGGGGGGCGGTGGTAAACGCGAGCCGCAGCCTCACCTACCCGCCCGCGGCCCAGGCGGCCGGCGGACTCGCGGAGGTGGCGGCGGCGGCGAGGGCGGCCACACTCGCCATGCGCGACGACCTCAACCGGGCCCTGGGGGTCAGTTAGGCGTGGCCAGGTAACCCATCAGCGCCGTGGGCGCCACGTTGGTACGGACCCGCCAGAACAGGCTCAGGAGCGTGCCGAACCCGACCTCGGGACCGTCGAACACGGCGGCGTACAGGCGCACGCCACTGAGGTCGGGAAGCCCGAACGCGAACGCGTCCAGCTCCTCCCCCGCCGCCACCTCGTACGGCCAGAAGCCGTTCTTCGTCGGCTGGCTGGCAACCACGTACATCCGCGAGTCGTTATGCGTGAGGAACAGCGCCTTGGCCGTCTCCTCCGGGGCTGAGATGAAGGCGGTGATGTGCACGGCGCAGTTCGACAGCGCGGCCAGCACGTCCGCGGGCCGCGCCCCGGCCGCCTCGTCCGGACGCACCACCAGCAGTCGCGGGTAGACGGTCCAGTTCCAGATGATGGCCCAGAAGGACGTGCGGCTCGAGTCGTGCTGGTCGGTGGCGAGGAGCGCCGCGGGCCTAATGGCGTGCGAGACCCGGCCCAACACGTCCTCCACGTCGGCCAGCATGTCGGCCACGTCGGCGGGCGCATCGACCCCCGAGGGGGGGAGCTTGTACCACCTGAGGAAGCGGTCGAGCATGACGGCCCACGTCTCGCCGTCCAACTCGCCCGGGACCCAGGAGTCGGGCAGCAGCTTGCGTTCCACCAGGTACTTGACCGTCTGGTACTGGGGATCGTTCGCCTCGAGCGGCACGGGCTCGTCGTACTGCAGCGGTGGCAACGCCGGCTCGACGAGCTCTACGGCGCGCCGCATGACCGCGGCGGCGTCGAGGCCGGTTGCGACCCTTTCCAGTGGCCCCGCCGGCAGGGCAGCCGTGAGTTCCGCCTGGCACGTCTGCGCGAAGGCGGCGCCGGCGCCCGACACCAGCACGAGAAGGGCGAGCAAGAGTCCGCGGACCCTGCTCGCGGAAACGAGAACACGCATGGGCCGAGTGTAACGGCCCATGCGTGCGGGTGGTGAGAGTCCGGGAAGCCGGTTACTGGCCCAGAAGGTTGTAGTGGCTCCTCGCCGGGGCGCCGGCACGGTTGTTGTTGGAGTAGACCTTGAGTATGTCGTTGGCGAAGACGCTTATGCTCCCCGGCCCTATCGGCCCGGCGATCACCGTGCCGGCACTGTTCACGACGGCCAGGCGCAGCTCGAGGGGGTTGCCACTGGCCGGCTTGAACTCCACGGTGCCGGGCCCGGACGTCTTCCAGAAGTCCACGTCGTACAGCAACTCGATGGCGCCGTTATCGCCAGCGAGGGCCGACATGTCGAAGTAAGTGGCTTGACCCGGGGTGTCGTTCGGTTCTTCCTGGTCCTGCTGAACATCGCCGTAGAAGTACACGTTCGTGTTCACGGCGGAGCCCGAGTCGTTCGTCACCCGTGCGTAGTAGGTGTTGCCAAACTTGGCCGACATGATGATGCAGCTACCGCGACAGCGCTGTGTGGTGCCAATGGCCTGCGGCGCAAGGTCCGTGACGGAGGCCGCGAAGAGGCCGGCCGTCTTCGGCGCGAAGAAATCCGGGCCATGGCTGCTTGCCACCACGTTGAAGGTGGTTGGGTCGTTCAGTTCGAGCCTGAGGTCCTGGTCGAGTTCGAGGTAGACGACATTGCGACTTCCCGCTGCCGGGAACGATAGCTTGAAGATAAGGCTCTGTCCCCTGGCGAGCGTACCGTCCCACACGGCGTTGTAGGGGGTAGAGGGCGCCGCCACGGTCTCGTCGGGCGGCGGCGGCCCTGCCGGTGGGCCGGTGATCGTGATGTCACACGCAGATAGCGTCAGCGTTGCCGCCGCGGCGGCCGCAAGAACCAAGTTGAATCGTTTCATGCGTGATCTCCTTCCGTTGAGTCCGCCTCGTACTCTAAGCCGCGGCGCTTCTCAGGTAGTGGGCAGTTGGCCACGGTGTCTTAATGAACCGGCCATGTTCACCGCTGCCTATTCGAGCACCATCAGGTAGGCGTAGAGGTCCGGAGCCCCCGGGTGCACCTCCACCTCCAGGTCCGGATAAGCCTTCACAACGCGCCCGGCGGCCGCTTGCGCCCGCTCGGGGCTTATCTCCACCGAGTGGAAGAGCGTGGCGATCTCGAACGCCTCGGCCCGGCCCTCCAGCAAGGCGAGCAGGCACGAGTCGTAGTCGCGCGCCGACACCACCAGCTTGCCGTCGGCGAGCCCGATGGCGTTACCCTCGCGCACCTTCACCCCGTCGATCTCGGCGTCGCGGCTCGCGCGGGTCACCTCCAGCGTCAGCGAGGAGTCGGCCGCGGTTTTCATCTCCGCGTACAGGGCGTCCGGGTCGCCGGCCTCTTGGAAGAGCACGGCGGCTGCCAGTCCCTGGCCCAGCGACGTGGTCGGCAACACGCGCACGTCCTTGCCGGGCACGAGCTCGGCAACGCGGTCGGCGGCCATGATGACGTTCTTGTTGTTGGGCATGATGATCACGGCCCCGGCCCCGACGCTGCGGACGGCGTCGGCGATGTCCTCGACCGAGGGGTTGTCCGTCTGGCCGCCGCCCACCACGCGGACCCCCAGGCTGCGGAAGGCCTTGGTGACCCCGTAGCCGTTGGCTACCGCCACCGCGCCACTCTTGGGCGGCTCCACGTTGGCCGCGTCGACACCGGCCAAGATCTCGGAGTGCTGCTCGCTCATGTCCTCGACCTTCGAGCGCACCATCTTGCCGTAGCGGGCCACGGTGGCGAGCAGCTTCTCGGGCTCTTCCGTGTGGATGTGGCCCTTGACGAAACCCTCGGCACCGACCACCAACAGGGAGTCACCGAACGGCGCGACCAAGTCTCGGATCGTGCTTGCAGATTCGGTAGCGTCGGCGAGCAGGAACTCCGTGCAGAAGCCGTAGGCCTCCTCCTCGAACTGCTCCTGCGCTCGCCGTTCGATCTTGGGCGGCGGCGGCAGGTCACGCCCCTCGAAGTACGCGAGAAGCCCCTCGAGCAGGTAGACGTAGCCCAGGGCGCCGGCGTCGACCACCCCGGCCTGCTTCAGGATGGGCAGCAACTCGGGCGTGTGCTCGAGAGACGAGCGGGCCGCGCGTATGACCTCTGCCAGGAGCAGGGCGGGCGCCACGCCGTCGCCGGACGACTCCACGGCCTCCAGCAAGAACCGCTCTCCAGCCTCGGCCGACTCGCGCACCACGGTCAGGATCGTGCCCTCGACCGGCTTCATGACCGCCGCGTACGCCGCCTCCGAGCCCGCCAGCAGCGCCTCCGAAAGCGCGACGACGTCCAGGCGCTCACGGCCCTTGATGGCCTCGGCGAAGCCCTTGAGGACTTGCGAAAGGATCACGCCCGAGTTGCCCCGGGCGCCAAGCAGCGAGCCGTACGACATCGCGCGCGCCACCTGCTCCAGGCGTTTCGGCGCCTCGGTTACCAACTGGCGCCTCACCGACTGCAAGGTGAGGTGCATGTTGGTGCCCGTGTCGCCGTCGGGAACCGGGTAGACGTTGAGGGCGTTCACCTCCTCGACGTGAACCCCGAGCCACTCGGTGGCGAACTCGAGCGCCTTGGCGAAGTCCTTGGCGGTCCAGGTGGCGGGCGTGGCGGCCTTAGCCACGACTTACACCCACGACGCGCACCCGCACCTGGTCCAACTTGGTGCCGGCGTAGTGCAGCGCCGCGTAGCGCACACGCTCTCTCACGGACTCGGCCACCACGGGGATGTTCACGCCGTACGCCACCACCACGTGAAGGTCGACATCGGCCCGTCCTTCACCTTGAGGGTGCTCGATGACCACCCCTTCGTCTACCTGCCGCGCTCCCAGCAGCCGCCTTATGCCCTCGGACATGCTGGCGGGCGCCATGCCCACCACGCCCGGGACCTCGTGGGCCGAGAGCCCGATGATGCTGGCCAGCGCGTCGTCCGAGACGCGAACCTCGTCCACCTTCCGCTCGACGGGTTTAGGCTCCGGCTTCTGCTTGCCGAACGTGCTCAGCAGGCCCGCCGGGCCCTTGGAGGGCGCCTTCTTCCTACCACCCTGCTCGCCCTGTTCTTGGGGGGTTGCCTGTGCCTCGGACTCCGCACCGGCTTCGGCGGCAGCCTCGGCGCCGCGCGTATTGTCGTCGTCCATGGCTCGGTCCTCCTGATCGCCGCCGGCGTCGACCGCCCCGGCGAGGGTCCGCCGGCAACCGGGTCCAGACCCCACCCCTCGCCGGCGCCGTAACGGTGGGCCATTCTACCCAACGCAGCCGGCGGTTCGGCGGAGCCTCACTCCATGCCGGCCAGGAAACCTATGCGCCGCAGGGCCCGGATCAGGTCCATGGCCGTGGCCTCCGTCGGGTCGTAGTCGACCGCCACGCGCGAGGCGTCGCTCGGCGCCACGTCCAGCACGCCAGGCACGGCGCGGAGAGCCTCGATGACGCGCTCGCGGGCTCCGTCCGTGTCCATGCCCCGGACGCCCATCAAGACCCTGGCGCGTTCAGCGGGCACGCAGGCGCTCCGCCCATTCGCTCGCGCGCGAGCCCAGCACGAGCTCGAGCGTCACATGGTCGTCGGGAAGGTAGCCCTCGGCCTGCAGGGCGTCGCGGAGTGACTCGTCGGTGCCGGGGGTGCGGAAGAGCAGTTGGTAGACGCCCGCATCGTAGGCGCTCTTGACCAGTGCCCTCACCAGCGCGACACGCGCTTCGGCGGCGGCGACATCGTCGACGGCGAGCCTCAGCGCGTGGACGGTCGGGCTGTCGCCCGTCCAGATGGCCTGCGCCAACAAGTAGCCGGTGGGCCTGGCGAGGCCGTCGTCGTCCACCCGCTCCGCCACGAACGAGTGCCCGCTGCGCTCGAAGAAGCGCAGCGTGGCCAGGCTTACGGCGGGTGGCAGGCTGTGCGCCGCCGCGTAACCAGTGTCGATAACCGCCAGAGGCTCCAGGTCCGCTTCCAGGAGCGGCCGGACACGTATGCTCATGCCCCCGAGTATACGTGGACGCCGTGAGCAGCCGCCCACGGCCGGTGTCCTCAAACGACCAGGTCGGAAACGGCGCGCTCGGACGCCGCGAGGTCCCATGACGAGTAGCCGGCCTCCACGAAGTAGAGGCCCTGCGGGCCGACGTTGTGCCCGGCGCGCCTGCGGTCGCGGGCCGCCAGGAGGTCAGGAACTTCGTCCGGCGAGAGCGTTCCCCGCCCCACCCATAGGAGGGTCCCGACCACGGTCCTGATCATGTTGCGCAAGAAGCCGTCGGCGGCCACGTGAAGGCGCAGCTCCCCGTGCTCCTCCCTGAGCTCGCAGAGGTGCACGGTGCGTACGGTCTTGCGCGTTTCCTGAGTGGCGAAGCTCGCGAAGTCGTGCGTGCCGAGCAGGTGACCGGCGGCGGCCTGCATGGCCGCCACGTCGGGGTGCCAATGAACCGCCAGTAACCGGTGACGGTGGATCGCCATGCCTCGAGGGTCGCCGCGCATGACGCGCATGCGGTAGAGGTAACGCCGGTAGCGGCAGTCGAACTGGGCCTCGAAATCCGCCTGCGCGTCGGCCACCGCCAGCACCTTCAGGTCGGCCGGCAGGTGGGCGTTGAGTGCGAGGCGCAGCTTCTCCTCGGGGATCTGCGAGGTCGTGTCGACGTGCGCCACCATGGCCAGGGCGTGCACGCCCGCGTCGGTGCGGCCCGCCGCCAGGACGGCAGAGTGCCGGCCCGGAAGGGCGGCGAACGCCTCCTCCGTGGTGGCCTGGACCGTTCGTTCGCCACCGGCCTGGCGCTGCCAGCCGGAGAAGCCGGTGCCGTCGAACTCCAGGGTCAGCCGGAGGCGCCGCGTGGGCTCCCCCGCGGCATCCCCGCGCGGCGCGCCCGGCATACTCAGTAGCGCCGGGCGCTGCCGGCGGCGACTGCGGGGCCACCGCTGAGCCGCAGGGCGCGGCAGGCGAGCGGCGCGAGGAGCGTGCCCGTCAGGCCGATCACCAGGTAGCGCAGGTACGAGGGCAGCAGCGCCCGCTTCAGTTCCTCCGGCATGACCGCCGACGTGAGGCCCATCACGGCGCCCACCAGCACCACGCCCAAGACCCCCATGAGGAGCCGCGTGACGACGTCGCCACTGGCGCGGTGAGTGACGATCTCGGGGCCAACGGCGAAGGCCGACAGGGCGGCCAGGTAAACGTGCGAGTTGGGTGTGTTGATGAACAGGTGAAGCGCCAGCGGCAGCGCCAGGCCCAGCACGACGATGACGGCCTTGCCCGGCTCGAACGCGAGTCGCCGCAGGAGCAGGGACGCCAGCAGCACCGCGACGCCGAGACCCAAACCGGCCAAGACGTCCGCAGGGTAATGCACACCGAGGTAGACCCGCGACACCGAAACGAGGGCTACCACCACGGCCGCGAGCACCCAGAACCACGCGCGCCTGAAGTGCACCGCCGCCAGGCCCCAGAACAGCGCCGCCTGCTGGGCATGGCCCGACGGGAACGAGCTGCCCGGCGCCGTCTCGAGAGCCGCGCTGGTGCGAGCCACCGCGGGGTTCACTTCGAACGGCCTCGGCTCCTGGACTGCGCCCTTGATCAACTCGTTGATGAACGCTCCGGCGAGGAACACGATTCCCAAGCGGCGGCCGAACGCGGCGTCCACCGCCAGGTAGGCGAAGACGAGCAAAACGGTGTAGGCCTCCTGGGAGCCGAGGTCGGTCACCAGGAGCATCACGCGGTCCAACGCGGGAGACGCGAGGCGCTGCAGCGCAAGGATGATGTCCACTTGTCCTCCGGTTGGGCGCGCCGTGGGCGCGGTGAACGCGATTCTATCAACGTCGTGGCTGGGCGGGAGCAGCCGCCCTACCCACCGAGTGCGGCCGGGGTGCGACCATGGGGCGTGGCAACGCTCCCTCCTACCGACGACACCATCGTCGCCATCGCCAGCGCGCCAGGCATGGGGGCGGTCGGCGTCGTGCGGGTCTCCGGGCCCCACGCCTACGAGGTCGCCGACGCCGTGTTCCGGCCCGCCCGGGGGCCCGCGGCCGGCCTGCGCCCAGCCGGGCGCATCGTCTACGGGCAAGTGTGGGCCGGTGGTGACCCGGTGGACGAGGCCCTGCTTCTCACCTTCCGCGCGCCGCGCTCCTACACGGGCCAGGACGTGGTCGAGCTTCAGACGCACGGGGGTCCGGCCGTGCTCCGCGCCACCCTGGACGCATGCCTGCGAGCCGGCGCCCGGCTCGCAGGCCCTGGCGAGTTCACGCTGCGCGCCTACCTCGCCGGGCGCATAGACCTGGTCCAGGCCGAAAGCGTGATGGACGTAGTCGAGGCCCAGACCGACGCATCGCGCCGCAACGCGGCGTTCGGGTTGAGCGGGGCGCTGGGCGCGCGCCTGGGCGCCGTGCAGACCGACGTGCTGCAGGCCTACGCGGCCGTCCAAGCGGCCTTCGACTACCCCGACGAGGGCGTGCCGGATCACGACCTCGTCGAGCCGTTGGCCCGCGCCGCCGCCGACCTGCGGGCGCTGCTCGCCACCGCCGAGGCGGGCCGCCTCAGCCGCCAGGGAGCGCGACTCGCGTTGCTCGGGCGGCCCAACGTCGGCAAGTCGAGCCTGCTCAACGCGCTGCTCGGGTACGCCCGCTCCTTGGTGAGCGACGTGCCCGGAACCACCCGCGACTACTTGGAGGCACCCCTCACCCTGGGCGGCCTGCCGGTGGTGGCGATCGACACGGCAGGTATCAGGACGGCCGGCGACCACATCGAGGCGAGCGGCGTGGAACTAGCCCGCCGGATCGGCGAGCAGGCCGACCTTCGGCTGGTGCTACTCGACGGCTCCGAGCCGCTGGCTCAGGCGGACCGCGAGCTCCTGGCGGAACTGTCACCGGACCGGACGCTGATCGTCGTCACGAAGCAGGACCTGGGCGAGGCGTGGCCCCTCGAGGACCTACCCGCCAAGGCTTGGGCGGGCGGGGTGTTGCGGCTGTCGTCTCGAACGGGCAGGGGGCTGGATGGCCTGAGGGAGGCGGTCGCCCTTAGCCTGATAGGATCTGCCGCCGGCGCCGAGGTCTGGATCGGGAACGAGCGGCACGTGGCGGCCCTCGAGGGGACCCTAGAGGCGGTCGAGCGGTCGGCACTGCGGGCGGCCGAGGGGCGCCACGACCTGGCGGCGCTCGACCTGCAGGAGGCTCTCGAGGAGTTGGGGGCGGTCACCGGCCGCCGGAGCGTGACGGACGAGACGCTGGCCAGCATCTTCGCGCGCTTCTGCGTGGGCAAGTGACGGCGGCGACGGCGGCGCCTGGAGGCGACGGCGCCCGGACGCGACGCCGGCGCCTGCAGGCACCGACGGCGCCCGGAGGCGACGCCCTCACTCGCCGGGGACGCGCGAGACCCGAGCGGCGCGGGAAGCCTCCGCGGCGGAAGCCTCCAGAGCGCGGGGGAAGCGACCAGCGACCTTGCGCAGCACCGTGGACGCGGTCAGCTCCACCATCTTCAAGAGCGCCTGAGTGCCCCACCGCTCCGCGCTGGGCGTCGCGAGGTGCAAGGTGATGTCGAAGGCGTAGTCGAGGCTGGTTCCGGGCCGAGATCCCGCTACCGTGAGCACCTTGGCCTCGCCCCTCACCTCGGCCCAGCCGTCGCCGCCCAACTCGAGTCGGCGCGGCACGAGGCGGGCGCCATACGGCGTGACCTCGACGACGCTCTCGAACGGCAGGGTGCGGACGCCGAACGGGCCGCCGTCGACGGGCAACTCGGCGCTCACCGTAGGGACCTCCCCGCCAGTCACCCTGAGGTTGGCGAGGAAGTCCGCGTGGCGTAAGGAGAGCTCGACGTCACGCACGAAGTCGAGAGCCTGGGCGTGAGGCAGCGCGACGCCGAGGCTGAACGCGATCTCGTGGTCGAGGCGCAGCCAGCCGGCGTCGTCGTCGGCCGAGCGAGCCCCCAGCGCCCTGGTCGTCAACGCTCCCCTTTCGGGCGGGGACCCACCCACTCCACCCTGATGCTCCCATCGTTGACGGCGGCCTCGACCTCGGAGTCGGACGCACCGCGCAGTCGGTCCAACTGCTGGAACAGGGCGGCGCTGGAGGCCAATCCGACGCGTACCGTCACCGGGCCGTCGTCCGACAGGCGACCGATGCGCCAGAGGAGGTTCGAGGCGAGCTCTTCGAGTTTGGCCGGCTCGACGCCCAACCCTTCCAGGGTCTCCGTCAACTGTGAATGGATGGAATCGCTCATGCCGTGCTCCTGCCGCTCAGGCTACAGCATGACGGCATGGGGGCACCAAAACAGCATGGAGGCGCCAATGGTCAGGCGGAGGGCCCGTGATAGCATCCCCGGAGTGCGGGACCACGAGGCGGCTGCGTCGACACCCGAAAACCCGAGCGAGGCCAAGGCGGCGCAGGACCGGCCGCCGCTTGTCGCTGCCCTGAGCAACTACCTCAAAGGCGTGGCCATGGGTAGCGCCGACCTCATCCCCGGCGTTAGCGGGGGGACGGTCGCGCTGATCGTGGGGGTGTACGGCCGCCTGCTGGCGGCCCTGGCTGCACTCTCGAGCAAAGAGTTCTTGCGGCCCTTGTCTCGCGGGCGGCTCGGCGAGGCGTTCCGCGCCGCGGACGTCGGGTTCCTGTTCACCCTCGCGGCGGGTATCGCCACGGCGTTCGCCCTCCTGTCCCGAGTCGTAGGGAACCTGTTGGCCAACTATCCCGGCTTCGTGTTGGCGTTCTTCCTCGGCCTGGTGGTCGCCTCGGCGGTCGTCGTCGGGCGCCACGTCGACCGCTGGCGCCCCGGCGCCTTCCTGGCGCTCATCCTGGGTGCCGGAACCGGACTGTTCATAGTCACGTTGGCGCCCATCGACACGCCCGGCAGCGCACCGTTCTTGTTCCTCTCCGGCTTCCTGGCGATCTGCGCCATGGTCCTCCCTGGAGTCTCCGGCGCGTTCATCCTCGTCCTGCTCGGCAAGTACGACCTCGCCTTGCATGGGCTCTCACACCTCGACCTCGGCATCGTCGTGCCGATAGGGCTCGGGGCGATCGTCGGGCTGCTGTCGTTCGCGCGCCTGCTGGCCAACCTCCTGAAACGCCACCACGATCCGATGGTCGCGGCCCTGACCGGCTTCATCGCGGGGAGCCTCTACAAGGTCTGGCCGTTCCTCGACCCCTCCGGCGCCGCGGCCTGGCCCTGGTCCACCGGGAACTGGCAGGGCGCGCTACTCATGAGCGCCCTCGTGCTGGCGGGCGCGCTCGTCGTCTTGGGACTCGAGCGCCTCACCGCGAGCGAGCGCAGATTGTTACCTTCTTCACGAAGCTCATTCTCATCACGGCCAGGTTTCACGCCCCGGCGCTAGGTTATGAGATGTGCGCGTTAACGCCCCCGGCGTTGCGCGCGGCCCCTCGGGGGCTAAGTTGGAGGAGCATCGTGCGAAACCGTCGTTTGATCACCATCCTAGGCATCGGGGTCCTGCTGGCCGCCGGTGCCGCACTCTGGCTGCCCGGCCGCCCGGTCGTGGCGCAGTCCACCAGCTACCAGGCCGCCTCGGCCCTGCTGCAAGACGAGCAGAACACCGTCGACATCGTCAACAAGTGGGGGCCGAGCGTGGTGGCCATCAACGTCGAGGTGCGGGGTTCCAGGGTGAGCCAGTACCAGGACATCCTCCCGTTCCTTCCCCCACAGTTCCGCGACATGTTCCCGCCTTCGGGCACGCAGGTCGAGCAGAGCAGCGGCTCCGGCTTCGTGGTGGGCACCAACGAGATCGTCACCAACTATCACGTGGTGAAGGACGCCCTCGTGCAGAACGGCGTCGAGACGGCCGACGGCGCCACCATCAAGGTCGTGTTCGCCAACGTCGACGACGAGTACGACGCCAAGGTGGTGGGCGCCGATCCCGACTACGACGTCGCGCTCCTGCAGTTGACCGACGGCAGCAAGGTGCCGAGCGACGCCCAGCCCCTCGAGCTCGCCGACAGCACCAAACTTCAGGTCGGGCAGAAGGTGATCGCGATAGGCAACCCCTTCGGCCTGCAGTCGAGCGTCTCGCAGGGCATCGTCTCGGGCATCGGCCGTGAGCTGCAGTCGATCGGCCAGATCGAGATCCCGATGGTCCAGACCGACGCCGCCATCAACCCCGGCAACTCCGGTGGCCCGTTGCTCGACTCCGCCGGCCGGCTCGTGGGCGTGAACACCATGATCGTGCCGGGCATGACCAGCGCCGGGAGCGCCGGCAACATCGGGATCGGGTTCGCCGTTCCCAGCGAGCTCCTCTCCGAGGCGCTTCCGCTCATGCGGCAGGGCGGCCTCGTGGGCGTCTTCGCCCAGAACCTCGCCGTGGCCAACGGTCCTCGCATCGGCGTCCAGATAGTGGCGGCCAAGGACTTCCCGGCGGAAGCCCGAAAGGCCCTCAACATGCCCGACACCGGACTGGTGATCTTCGCGGTCGAGCCGGGTAGCCCCGCGGCGGAGGCCGGCCTGCAAGGCCCGACCTTCGAGGCGAACATCGGAGGCAAGTCGTTCCCGGCAGGCGGCGACATCATCATGAAGGCCGACGGTCACGACCTCACGACCGGCGCCGACATCCAGAAGCTGCTGGTTGGCGCCAAGGCCGGTGACGTCATGACGCTCGAGGTCTGGAACAACGGCGCCACGCGGACGGTCAAGGTGACCCTGGCCGTGGTACCACCCAGCGGGTCCAACTGAGGATCGCTCGCCTCCGGGCACCGGGGTCACCCCCTGCCCTTGGCCACGTGTCACGCGCCGGGAGAACGCCTCCCGGCGCGTGCTAGCATCCGCGTATGGAACGTCCAGGACGTCATATCTCCGTTGGCCTGGTGCTCTCCGGCGGCGGCGCCCGGGGCTTCGCCCACATCGGCGTGCTGCGAGCCCTCGAACGCGCGGGCGCCAAGTTCGACGTGGTGGCCGGCACGTCAATGGGCGCCATACTGGGGGCCATCTATGCCCGCGGCGCGAGCGCGGACGACCTCTACGAGCTGGCCAAGCACACCGCGTGGCGTGACGTCGTGGACCTTTCGCTCAAGACGGCCCTGCTGAAGGGCGACCGCCTCGGGGCCTTCCTTGCCGAGGTGCTGCCGGCCACCTTCGAGGAGCTCGAGCTCCCGCTGGCCGTGGTCGCCACCGACATAGAGTCCGGCGAGGAGGTGGTCATGAGCGATGGCGACCTGGTGAGCGCCGTGCGTGCCTCGGCCTCCTTCCCCGGCGCGTTCGAGCCGGTCCACGTCGGGGGGCGCACCCTGGCGGACGGCGGCATCGTCAACAACCTCCCGGTCAACGCCGCAGGCTGGTTGGGCGCCAACCGCGTCATCGCCTCCGACGTGACGCCGCCGCGCAAGTCCGTCTACCTGTCGCCGGACGAAGACGACAGCAGCTGGTGGGAGCGCATGGTGGCCACCGTCAAGCTGGAGCGCCGCAACCCCATGGCCCAGATGCTCTTCCGCTCCTCCGACATCCAGCAGGCGATCTTGGTCGACATAAACGCCAGCATCCACCCCGCCGACCTCCGCATCCGCATGGCCATGCCGCACTTCCGCGTCGAGTCGTTCTTGAGCTTCGAGGAGATCGTCCTCGAGGGCGAGAGGGCCGCGGAGGCGGCGTTGGAGGCGGCCGGCGGCTGGCCGGCAGTGCTGGAGGCGTACACGCGGGACAGGTCCGCTCGAGCCAGGTCGCAGGCTCAGGGTGTCGATGAGGAGTCCGGGGCGCCTGCCGACTCCAAGGCCCGCTTCGACTCGGGCGTGACGGTCATGAAGAGCACCCTGGCCCGCGTCGTCGGGCGCGGCGCCAAGAAGAGCTAGTTTGACCAAACGACCGATCCTCGCCGTCCTGTTGGGCCTGGCGTTGGGCGTGCTGCTAAGCCAGTTCGCGGTGACACTGATGCGAGTCGACGGGGTGAGCATGCAGCCGACGTTGCAAGACCGCAACGTCGTGGTCGTCCTGCGGCCACAACTCCACCGGCTCCTCGAGGCGCTGGGCGCGGCGCGGGCGGCGTCCGCGGAAGGAACCGTCCTGGTGCTGCTGGACCCGCTGACCGCGCCCCAGCGAAGCGGGACGGCGTGGCGCGATTTCCTCGAGCGCGTCCGTGAGCCCCTACTGGTGAAACGCGTCGTGGCCGGTCCTGGCGAGACGGTGGCGTACCGAGACGGTGAACGGTTCCTGGACGGCTCCCCCGCCCCCGAGCCCTGGTTGCCGCCCGACGAGCGCGGCCACTTCCGGACGGACGCCACGCGCGTGGGCGTTGGGGAGGTGTTCGTGCTTGGCGACGACCGCTTGCCGCTGGCCAGCCGCGACTCGCGTACGTTCGGACCCGTCAGCCTGGCTTCGGTGCGCGGTCAGGTGGTCGCCCGGCTGCGGTGGCCACGTCAAGACGGCACCTGGCTTTGGCCCTTCGCGGCCGTTCGCTGAGGATCGCCTAACTCGCGAGCGAGCCGTCCAGGCCTAATTCACGTGCCCGCGCCTGCATCGCGTTCAGCACGAACTGCATGTGTTCCTCCAGGTCGACGCCCAGTTCTTCCGCGCCCTGCCGCACGTCGTCTCGGTTCACGCCGCGCGCGAAAGCCTTGTCCTTGAGCTTCTTCTTGAGGCTGGAGAGCTTGAGGCCGGCGATGTCCTTGTCGGGCCTCACGAGCACGGCGGCCGTGATCAGCCCCGTCAGCTCGTCGCAAGCGAACAGCACCTTCGCCAGCAGCGACTCACGAGCCACCCCCGTGTAATCGGCGTGGCCGAGTATGGCGTCGAGAACCGGCCCCGGATAGCCGCGTGATTCCAGTTCCCGCACGCCTACCCACGGGTGGCCCTCGCGGCCCCGGTCCGGGTTCGGGTAGCGCTCGTAGTCGAAATCGTGCAAGAGGGCGGCGACGGCCCAGGCGTTCACGTCCTCGCCGTACTTCTCCGCGTAGGCCACGACCGCTGCTTCGACCGCCAACATGTGCTTGCGCAGGCTCTGGGAGGCGGTCCACTCTTCCATGAGGCTCAGGGCATCCTCGCGCGTGTGGGTCATGGGCCGAGTGTAACTAACGCCGGCTGGGCCGTGGCGTCGGCCCGTGCGCTTGGCAATGCCGCGGCTATACTCCGGCATGGCCGAAGCGGAGATCATGCTGGTAGAAGACGTCACCGCCGCCGCTCTTCGCGAAGTGACCCACGGCGTGCTGGAGGGCGTGGCGCAGCGTGGCCGGGCCGCCATAGTGCTGTCCGGGGGCAGCACACCCCTACCGCTTTACGGGCGGCTGGCCGAAACCGAGCTGCCGTGGGAACGCGTGCACGTCTTCTGGGGTGACGAGCGCTTCGTCGAACTCAGCGACGCCAACAGCAACGCCGGCGCGGCCATGAGGGCGCTTCTCGACCGCGTGAGCGTGCCGGAATCGCAGATCCACCCCTGGCCCATCCTGCAGACGCCGGCGGCGTCCGCGGCCGCCTACCACGGGGTGCTGGAACGAGCGCTCGGCCCCGATCCGGTCTTCGACGTGACGCTGCTGGGCCTGGGCGACGACGGTCATACGGCGAGCCTCTTCCCGGGCACCGGCGACGCCCTCCGGACGGAACCGACCTTCGCGACGACGGCCCCGGCAGGCGCCGCCGTACGCGACCGCCTGACGCTGGGAGCGAAGGCCCTTAGCAGTAGCCGCCTGGTCATCTTCCTCGTCACGGGCGCGGCCAAGGTTCCGGCGCTCCGCGCGACCTTCGGTCCGGACGCGCCCGCCTTGCCGCGTGGGGAGCCGCTACCCGCCGCCACCGCGCGCGAGCTGGACGCTCACCCGGCGCGGGCCGTGACGGCCCGGGAACGCCTGCTGCTGATCACCGACCAAGGCTTCTAGTCGGCCGGCTGCGCCCAGCGGATGGCGTGGGCGTCGAACGGGGACGCGAGCAGTTCGTTGCAAGCGAGGACCCTCACGCCGTAGACGAGCCGGCCGCTCAGCTTGGGCTCGAAGCGCGCCTCGTAGCGCCCCGGGGGCTCCCCCGCCACCCGTTCCAGCCGCACGCGCTGCAAGTTCGTCTCGAGCTGGTCTTCCTCCCGGCTGTAGACGACCTCGACGATGACGTCCTTGGGCGCGACCGTCGCCAGGTCCAGCGTCGCGGTCACCGTCACCGCGTCGCCGATGCGCAAGGGCGCCTCAGCCAACGGTAGCGCCTCGAGCCTGACGAGGGGCCACGTGGCCATCAGCCCCTTGCGCCACGCCGCCAACTCCTTGGCGGGCGCGTAGTCGTCCGCGACCAGCTTGGCGCCGCGCTCGCTGGCGGGAGCGTAGTAGCGCTCGACGTACTCCCTCACCATGCGGCCCGCGTTGAACCGTGGTGTCACGCTGGCGATGGCGTCGGCGGCGCGGCGCATCCAACCTGCGGGAACGCCGTCGGCGTCACGCTGGTAGTACAGGGGCACCACCTCGCGTTCGAGCAGGTCGTAGAGCGCGTCGGCGTCCGCCGCGTCGGCCCGGGCGTCGTCCTGGTAACTGCGGCCGGAACCGATGGCCCAACCGTTCTCGCCGTCGAAACCTTCCGGCCACCAGCCGTCGAGGATCGAGAGGTTCAAGACGCCGTTCATGGCGGCCTTCATGCCGCTGGTGCCCGACGCTTCGAGGGGCCGACGCGGGTTGTTGAGCCACACGTCGACGCCGCGGGTCAGGGCGCGACCGATGGCCATGTCGTAGTCCTCGACGAACAGCACGCGGCCCTGGAAGCGCGGGTCGCGCGACAGGTTGTGGATGCGTGCGATGAGCTGCTGACCCTCCTGGTCGGCCGGGTGCGCCTTGCCGGCGAACACCAGCTGCACCGGGCGGTCAGGGTTCCCCATGATGGACGCGAGGCGGTCCATATCGAAGAAGATGAGCGTGGCGCGTTTGTAGCTGGCGAAGCGCCTCGCGAAGCCGATAGTCAACGCTTCGGGGTCGAAGATCGATTCCGAGTCGTGGAGCTGCGTGGGGCTGGCCTCGTGCCGGTCCAGCTGAGCGAGGAGCCGGCGGCGCAAGAACCTGACGCTGCGCCCCTTCAGCGACCGGCGTACCTCCCACAGGCGGCCGGCGGGAACGTCCTTCATCGGGGCCCAGGTCCGCGGATCGTCCATCTTCTCGCGCCAGTCCGGGCCTAGTGTCTCGTTTACCAGTTCGAGGGTCTCGGGCGCGGTCCAGGTGGCAACGTGCACGCCGTTCGTGACGTGGCCGATCGGCACCTCCTCCACCGGCACCTCGGGCCAGAGCCGAGCCCAGATATGGCGGCTCGTCTCGCCGTGCAGGGCGGCGACTCCGTTACGCCCGGAGGAGAAACGGATCGCGAGGGCCGGCATGCTGAACACGGGCCCCCAGCCGAGGTCGACGTTGCCCAGGGCCTGGAAGGTGTCCTGGTCGATCCCGAGCTGCTTCCAGAAGTCACCGAAGCCGTGGGCCACGAGGTCGAAGGAGAACGCATCATTGCCGGCGGCGATGGGCGTGTGCACCGTGAAGAGCGTGTTGGCGGCCACGGCTTCCTTGGCAACGGCGAAATCGAGTCCGGCAGCCACGAGCTCGCGGCAGCGTTCGAGGACCGAGAAGGCGCTGTGGCCCTCGTTCATGTGCCAGGAGGTCGGGCTGACGCCCAGGGCACGCAACATCCGCACGCCGGCCACGCCTAGGATCATCTCCTGCGCCACGCGGGTGCGCTGGTCGCCGCCGTAGAGGCGGGCGAGGAGCTTCCTGTCTTCGGGATCGTTGCCGTCTACGTCGACGTCGAGGAGCACGACGCGGACCTTTCCGGCACGCGCCTCCCAGGCCTGCACGGCGACGTCGCGGCCGAAGACCCGCACCGTGACGGCCGCCCTCTCACCGCCCGGCGTCATGGCCGCAACGAAGGGAAGCTCCGTGGGGCTCGAGCGGACGTAGACCGCCTCCTGGCGCCCGTCGGGACCGACGCGTTGGTGGAAGTACCCTTCCGGGTAGTAAAGGCCCACGGCCACGAGGGGCACCCCGAGGTCCGAGGCGGCCTTGGTGTGATCCCCGGCGAGAACCCCGAGCCCGCCCGAGTAGAGCGCTATCGCCTCGGTCCAGCCGTACTCGGCGCACAGGTAGGCGTAGACGTGTTGCTTGCCTATGGCGTCGTCGAACCAGGTGGCGCGGGCGAGGTAGGCATCGTAGCGACCCATCACCGCCTCGTACTCGCCCAGGAAGTCGGGGTCGCGGGCTGCGGCGTCGAGCCGCTCCTGCTTCACGTCACGCAAGATGGCGACGGGGTTGTGGCGCCGCGCTTCCCATAGGTTGCGATCTAGCTGGCGGAAGAGCCGCCTGGCGTCGGGTTGCCAGGACCAGTACAGGTCGTGGGCCAACTCGTCGAGCCGTTTCAGTGGGCCGGGTAGTTTAGGGAGAACCGTAAGTTTGCCAAGTGAGTTCATAGGGAGTGAGTCTCGTTTCAGGGTGTAGGGCGCCGGGCGGGGCGCGGGAAGTGGCGATTCCAGACCGCCCGGAAGTGTACCACCCTGCCGTCGCGCCCCCAGCGTCCGGCCGCGGCGGGTAGCTGAGGGGGTCCCTTCCGCCTGGCAAGCACCCCGTACCCCCGGGGCCGCGCCGGGTAACCTGGAGAGCATGGCCGGATTCGACGCCAAGCGCCAAGTCGTGTTCATCCTCTGCGCCGCCTCGGCATGGTCTTTCGCATTCGCTCAGAACGTGCGCCTGGAGTTGGGCGCGTTGGCGCCCACCAGCGCCGAGGTCGTGCCCGCGTTCGGCGTGGTCTTCGAGAAGGTCAAGGTCGACGGTGGGACGCTCACGCTGGACCTGCGTTACGCCGGCGAGCCCCGCCTGGGGGTCGGGCTGAGCACCAGCCGCGCGTTCGGGCCGCTGGGCAACGTCGTGATCGACGGTTGGGGCGCACTGCGAACCGGCGGCGCCGCCGAGGGGCGCGTGGGGGCGCGTGGGGTGTTGGGCCCGGTCGCACTGCGCCTGACGCTCCTGGGGTTCACGGACGAACCGTCGGCCTTCCGGCCGGAAGCGCTGGCCTCGGCCGAACGCCCGCTACTGCGCCGCCCCGCGCTCGGGGTGCAGGCAGGCATCGTCACCCGCTTGAGCCGCAACGTGATCCTGGAGGCGGAGCCTGAGGTCTACCTGGCGGGTGGCGTGGCGTTGCGGGGCGAGGCGCGCCTGCGCCTCTTGCAGGCCCTGGGAGAGAACGAGCTGAGCGCCATGGCGTTGGTGTATTCCCCTCCCGGGCTTGGGGCGCTGGACGCCGCGCTTGGCGTTGGCCTCACGCTCCCCCGCGGGCGGGCGCCGGACTGGAGCTTCGCGGCTCTGCTGGGTGCGTCGCCGGCCGGGGTCGCGGTGGGCGCTCGCGCGTCGCTGGCCGAGGACTTCGGTAGCGTCCGGCTCGGCCTCGACGCTGCGTTCGAGCCGTACCGTCTGGACGTGGCGCCCCTGCGAGCCAGCGTAACGGCCACCGCCCCCGCCGCCGCGGCCTTGGGCGGCGGCACGTGGGAACTCAGCGCGCGACTCGCGAGCGACGTCGGGCAGAGCAGCCCGTTCCGCGCAGCGGCCCCCACGGCCTACTCGGCCGCGGTGACGCTCGTGGTGCCCTATTCTCCCGGTCGGTGAGGCGCTTCTAGCGGTCAGACGCCGGCGGCACGAGCGGCGCAAGCTCTCCCGTCTCCAGGTCCAAGCGGTATGCGCCATGCTCCGGCACCGCGCGCAAGTAGGTGCGCGAGGTGTGCGCCCCGCGGAGTTCGAAGTTGCGCAGCCCGGGCTTGATCCCTTCCGCGAACGCCCCGGGTTGCAAGACGCCATCCACGTACACGAGGACCTCGCGCCGCTCTTCCCAGAACACGAGCGGGTCGGCGGCGGGGGTCAGCTCGCGGTCCACTCGGCTCACGCGGTAGTTGCGCACGAGCACGTCGAGGACCTCGCTGTGAAAGCCCTCGCGTATTAGCGTTACGCGGTGCGTGCCGGGCAGGGCCGCGAGGGTCACTGGACTCGTGCCGCTAGCCACTCCGTCGAGCAGCACGCGCGCCCGCGGCACCACCACGACCTGGATGCTGCCGCCCGAGATGGCCGTGAGCACCACGTGCACGAAGGCGGTATCGGCCTTGCGCAGCTCCACCATGCGCACGTCGGGGAGGAAGCCCTCCTTGCGGACCTCCAGTTGGTAGCGGCCGGGCGCCACCATGGCGACGTCCAAGTGAGACGTTCGGCCGAGCGCCACCCCGTCGAGGAACACCTGGGCGTCACTCGGCTCGCTCGACACGAAAACGCCGGCGTCGCCCTTGAGCAGTTCGAGGCGAGCGCTGGTGAAGCCGGCGACGGCCGCCGCCAGCTCCTTCACCGTCGGCTGCATATCGCTCGGCTCGAGCGGCAGGCTGATGAGGTCACTGCTGCGATCGCGCTCGGCGTCCACGACGATCAGGTTGATGCCGTAGGCGTCACCGGCGCCGTAGGTGACCCTCGAGATCTCCCCGCTGACGGCGTACCGGGCCTGGTCGAGTTCGGCGATGAGGGTCGCGAACTCGGGCTCGAGGCTGCCGGCGATGCCCGGGGTGATCAGCTCGCCGCCACGCACCTCGAGCCCCGTAGCGGTACCGACGGCCGAGCGGAAGGCCGACATGAAAGATTGCACTATCTCGTCGCTTACACCGCCGCGGGTGCCGAAGGTGGGCACCGAAACTTGCGCCTGGGCGAGACTCACGAGCAGCAAGACGAGGCCCGCCCAGCCGAAACGGGCGCGTAGGAAGCGGTGGCGCATCGACCAAGTATAGCCGCTCCCACAGCCGCTCCACCTAGGGGCTTGGTATCGTTGCCCTCATGCGTTACCTGGTGCTGAGCGACGTCCACGCCAACCTCCCGGCCCTGGAGGCCGTGTTGGAGCACGCCAAGAAGCTCGGCTTCGACGCCACCATGTTCCTGGGCGACGCCGTCGGCTACTACCCGTGCGCGGAGGAGGCGGTGCAACTCATCATCGGCCTGAACCCGGTGGTCCGCATCCTTGGCAATCACGACTCCGCGCTGCTCGAACTCGCCGCGGGCGAACAGGGCGACCGTTGGGCCGCCGGTCTGGTCATGAACGTGCTGGAGCGCCAGCTCGTCACGCTCAGCGGCGACTCCCTCCGCTTCCTCCACAGCCTCGAACCGCGCCAAGTCATCGACGGCTTCGAGGCCGCGCATGGCGCCTTGACGCACGCTTGGGACTACCTCTCCACAGTCAACAGCGCCCAGACGAACATGAGTCTCATGGCCGAGAGGGTCTTGTTCGTCGGCCACACGCACGTGCCGAAGGTGTTCGCGCGGGTGGCGAACGGCTCACAGGAACTCTTTCGCACCGTGTCGTTCCGGGAGCCGTCTGGCTCCACCTACCGGGTGCCGCCCCTGGCCACGGTCATCGCCAACCCGGGCGCCGTCGGGCAGCCACGCGACCAGATTCCGCTTGCGTCGTACTTCATGTACGACGCCGCCGATCACGTGATCACGCACCACCGGGTCGCGTACGACGTCAAGTCGGTGCAGGCGCAAGTGGTGGCGGCGGGGTACCCCGAGATGCTCGCCGCGCGCCTCGAAACGGGCAGGTGACGGCGGCGCCCCCCGCGGCCCTCGAGGCACCGGCGGCCCTCCTGGGTCCCGTGGGTCAGGAGCCCGCCCTGGCCGAGTTGCGGCACTTGTTCAGCGCTGAGGGTGGTCCGCGAACGCTGCTCTTCGCCGGCCCGGAAGAGGTCGGCCGGCGCCTGGCCGCCCGCTGGCTCTTCGCGCTGCTCAACTGCCTCGCTCCGGGGCCCGCCGAGCGACCCTGCGGCGAGTGTGAGAGCTGCCACTTGACCCTGTTGAACGCGCACCCCGACCTCAAGGTGGTGACACCGGCACTTACCACCGACACCGGGCGCGCGAAACGGAACCTCGAGATCCGCATAGACCAGCTGGTGGCCCGCGAACGCGGCGACCCCGAGCCCCTCGTTCCCTGGCTGAGGACGCGGCCGCGCTACCGGGCGCGCGTCGGCGTGGTGGATCACGCCGACACCATGAACGCGCCGGCCGCGAACTCGTTCCTCAAGGCGCTCGAGGAGCCGCCCCCCTGGGCCGTGATCGTGTTGGTGGCGCCTGGGCCGGACGCGCTACTCCCGACCGTGGCCTCGCGCTGCGTGACCGTGCGCTTCGCCGCGGTGGACGTAGTCGCCTTGCAGGGGAGCGGCGGCCTGCCGGTGCTCACGCCCGAGCTGGTCGGTCACCCGGCCATCAGGCTCGGCCAACCGGGTGCGCTGGTCAAGGCCTTTGATGCCGCCGATGAGACCGCGACCGCCAAGAACGCCGCCGAGGATTTCCTGGACGCGGTGGCGGGCGATCTGCTGGAGGCTCTGCTCGGAGCCGAGGCGCTGGCAAAGGCGCTGAGCGTGACCACCGAAGCGAGCACGGGGCCACTCGGCTGGCTGCGCGAGATGC
Source organism: Truepera sp. (assembly GCA_032027045.1). Lineage (NCBI taxonomy): Bacteria > Thermotogati > Deinococcota > Deinococci > Trueperales > Trueperaceae > Truepera > Truepera sp. Next base: position 1,605,423 of record JAVSMU010000001.1, read on the forward strand.
TCCGCCGGCGCGACGTCGTCCGCTACGCCGCGGCGCTGGACGCCGTCGATCGCTGCGAGCGCGCCATGGCCGCCTACTCGCAGGTGTCGTTGGCCTGCGCGGTGCTCGCCCTCGAGTTGCGCCGCATAGGTTAGGCGCGCCTGGGCCGGACCTGCTGGTTGCCCGCGGCCTAGTCGCTCACTTGCGACCCGTCGTCACGGCCGCCTCGCACCCGGCTCAACTCCGAGGCCGGGTACTCCGCCATGCCGCCCTCATCGGTCCGCAGTTCGACCGTGCCGCGGAGGGGGTTCACCTTGACCACGCGACCGCAGGTGCCGCTGCCGTCATGGCACGCCTTGGCGCCCTTGCGGGGCATGCCCTTGAGCAGCTCGCGGTACATCTCGTGCTCGAACTGCAAGCAGCACATCAGGCGGCCGCATGGGCCGCTGATCTTCTCGGGGTTGAGGGGCAGCTGTTGATCGCGCGCCATGCGGATGCTCACGGCGTTGAAGCTCTGCAGCCACGTGCTCGAGCACGTGCCGTCACCGCAAACGCCGAGCGCGCCCAGCATCCGCGCCTGGTCGCGCGGACCGATGTTGACGAACTCGATCCGCGCCTCGGTGTGAGCCACCAGTTCCTGCGCCAGCACGCGCAGCGGCGCCTGCTTCTCGCTCGTGTAGCTGACGACGAGCAGCGACTCGTCGATGTTGAACTCGAGCGCGACGACCTTGACGTCAGCGTCGGCCTGCCTCGCTCGAGCCTTGAGGAGCCACTTCAGTTCCTCCGCCTTGGCCCTAAGCTCACCGTAGCGCGCGACGTCGTCTTCTTGCGCGTCGCGCACGTAATGTCCGTGGGGCTTGGCCACCTCGCGCACGGGCGTGCGCACCAGGGCCATCTCGAGACCACGCCGCGTGCTGACCACGCACCGCGTGCCGAGGCCGGGGGCGGATGGGGGCGCCTCCATGTAATGAATGGTCGGGCCGTTGTCGAACTTCACACCGATGCACTCGGGCATGTTTCTGGACTCCTTCGGGTGGTGCTCCCGCGAAGCGGCCGGCTCGCGGTCCGGGCGGGGTCGGGCGGTCCACTAAGGGTTGCAGCATTCTACGGCTCGGGCGTGGGTCGGCCGGTCGCCCTGTTGCACCGCACGGGCAACCGGGCCGAAGCTCCTGCGGTGTTCGGGGCAGGGCCCGAGCCTGGCGAGGGCCCGCAGGTGCTCCTTCACGCCGTAGCCCTTGTGCCTTTCCAGGCCGTAACCCGGGTGGTCCACGGCCAGCCGCGCCATGTGCGCGTCACGAACCGTCTTGGCCAGCACGCTCGCCGCCGCCACCTGGAAGCTGCGCGCGTCGGCCGCAGCCACGGCAAGTTCGGGTAACTGCAGACCGAGGCGCAGGTAGTCAGTCACGAGGCCGTCGGGCCGGGGGTCGAGGGCCTCGAGGGCGCGCCGCGCCGCGAGCTTCGTGGCCACCAGGACGTTGAGCGCATCGACCTCGGCGGCGCTGGCGAAGCCGACGGCGAACGCCACCGCCTCTGCCCGCAGCCGTTCGGCGAGTTCCCGCCTACGGGGGGCTGAGAGCGTCTTGGAGTCACGGTAGGGAAGCGCCTCCCCGCCCCTGCGGAGGATGACCGCCGCGGCGACGACGGGGCCGCAGAGCGCCCCTCGGCCCGCCTCGTCCACGCCGGCCACCAGGCGAGAGCCTTGCCGCCAGAGTTCCTCCTCCAACGACCAGTCGGGGGCCTCGAGCCGGCTCAAGCGCCGGCTGGGATGACGTCCGCTACTTGCGCGGGCAGCGTGAAGTAGAAGGTGCTTCCGCGGCCGATCTTGGACTCCACCCAGATGCGGCCGCCATGTTTCTCGACCGCCAACTTGCAGAAGGTGAGGCCCATGCCGCTGTCGTAGCGGTCGTGGATGGTGTGTCTGGACTGCTCGAAGGCGTTGAAGATGCGCTTCTGGTCGCTTTCGGGGATGCCTTCGCCATCGTCTCTCACGCTCAAGACGGCGTTGTCGTCCTTGACCCACGCGCGGAAGTCGATGTAGCCGCCGCGCCGCGTGTGCTTGATGGCGTTTGCCATGAGGTTGGCCAATATGCGCCTGAGGAGCTTCGGGTCGCCGATCACACGCTCGGCCTCGGGCCGCACGAGGAAGCCGAAGTGTCTGTCCCGGGGGCCGCCGCTCACGTCGCCGAGCGCCGCCTTCGCCAGCTCCGTGAGGCTGGGGATGGTCTCGGGGTGATACGGCATGTGCCCCTCCTTCATGCGCCTGACGTCGAGGATGTTGGCGGCCAGGTTGAGGAGGTGCTGCGATTCGCTTCGGGCCAGGCTCAGGAGATCCTCTACGGTGGCGTCGCCGCCCTGCCCGCTCAGCATCTCGAGGCTGTGGTCGAGCAGCCCCATGACGCTGGAGATCGGGCTCTTCAGGTCGTGCACGAGCATATGGATGAGGTCGTCCTTCATCCTTTCGCTCTCCTTGTAAGCCTGCTCGAAGCGCCGGGCCTCCTCGAAGGCCTTGCGCATGGCGCTCTCCGCACGCCTACGTTCGAGGAGCCTGGAGAGGTGCGCCTTGACCACCGACTGGCGCGTGGGAAGCGTGATGTAGGCGTCCGCGCCAACCTCGACGACCCGCGTCTGGAGTTCGGCGTTAGGCGGACCCAGGTAGACGAACGGGATCTCCTCGAAGCCCTTGCGCCGCCTCAAGATCGTCACGAGCTCAAGGTTCGGCACCCGCTCCGTTAGTCCATGGTCGAGGATCAGGGCGCTGGGTACGTTCTCGCCGCGTGTGTCGTACAGGAGCTGTTCGACGTCGGTGTAGACGCGCCCGGCCAGGCCGACTTCCTCGACCACCGACAAGAAACCGGTGGCACGTTCCTCCGTGAGGGTGGCGATGAGCGCCCAGTTGGCGGCCTCGGACATCGGCTCAGCTTATCAGTGATACCGGTGCCACACGACGTGAATTCCATCCGACCGGCCGCTGCCCATGGCGCTTGGGCGGCCGCCTAGCCGCTACCGGGGGGCGCACCTGGCGCTGCTAGCATGCGCGCAGTGAGCGAGCCTGCCATGAACCTACTGGGCCTGCACCTGGGCCATCCCTGGTTGTTGCTGGCGGCCCTCCCACTGCTGGCGTTCGCGTACCTCACGCGCCGAGGCGGCTGGTGGCTTCGCGGGCTGTCGTTCGCGGCCTTGGTGGTCGCCCTGGCCCAGCCCTGGTGGGTCACGCCCGGGGGCCGGCTGGCGGTACTGGTCGACGTATCGGATTCCGTGGCCGGCAACGCCCTCGCGCAAGCGCGCCAACTGGATCTGGCCGCCCTCGGGCCCAGCGCCCAGGTAGCGTACGTCGCCACCGATACGACCTTCGTAGACGACCTTCGGGCGCGGGTGCCGCGGGGCACGGCCACCGATTCCACCGACCTCGCGCGAGCTCTGCAGGTGGCCGTGGCCAACGGCGCGTCGCGCATCCTGCTGGTGTCCGACGGCGTCACCCCCGAGGACGCTCTGCTCGCCAGCCTCCCCGCCATCCCGGTGGACGTCGTGCCCGTGCGCTCGGCGGAAGACGTCCGCGTCGTCCAGCTGCTGCTCCCCCAGCGGGCGGCGCCCGGGCAGCGCTTGCAGGGCACGGTCATCGTGCGCTCCGACAGGGCCACGCCGGCAACGCTTCGGGTGAGCGTCGGCGGCACCCTTGGCGAGGAACGTCAACTCGACCTGACGGAGGGCGAGAGCGCGGTCACCTTCGAGTTCGGCGTGCCCGGCACCAACTCGGGGGGCGCCGTCAGCGTGGGCGTCGACCTGGCGGTGCCGTTCGAGCAGCCCCGCGCGAACGATTCCGCGGACGGCCTCGTGACGGTGGAGACCAGGCCGCCGGTACTCGTCCTCGACGACCCGGCGGCGGCGCGGCTGCTGCGGCTACAGGGGTTCGACGTGGTGGAGGGCGGGCCCGACAAGCTCGCGTTCCCGCTCGCTTACAGCGCGGTGGTGCTGCGCGGCTCGTCCAGCCGGTTCACCACGACGCAGTTGGACCTCCTCGCCCGCTACGTGCGTGACGGGGGCGGGTTGCTCATGACCGGCAGCCCCGAGTCGTTCGGTTTCGGCGGTTGGTACCGCACCGCCGTCGAGGACGTGCTCCCGGTAACCACCGACTTGCGCACGGAAGTCGCACTGCCGTTGGTTGCGATGGTGATGGTCATCGACAGGTCGCAGTCGATGGCCAGCGGGCGTCCGTCCCGGCTCGACCTCGCCAAGGAGGGCGCCGCACAGGTGGTAGACCTGGCCTACGACCAGGACCTGCTGGGCCTCATCGCGTTCAGCGACGGGCCCGGCACACGCTGGGTCTTCCAACTCAGGCCCGCCACCGAGCGCGGCAAGCGCGAGATGGCCGCCGGCATCTACGCGCTCGACACGGGCGGCGGCACCGTGCTGGAGCCCGCCTACCGCCAGGCGCTCGACGCCCTCGAGGGAGTGGACGCCGCCGTGAAACACGTGATCATCCTCTCGGACGGTCAGCTCTACGACCAGAGTCCCTTCGGCGGCGGCGGCACCGATTTCGGGGCCATGGCCCAGGAGGGCCTCGCTGCCGGCATCACCACCTCGACCATCGCGATAGGAGAGTCCGCCGACTTCGAGCGGCTCTCGGCCATCGCAGTGGCGGGTGGCGGGCGCTACTACGCGGCGCTCGACGCCAGCGGCCTGCCGCGCATCTTCACCAACGAGGCGCTCACGGCCACCCGCGCCCTGCTGATAGACGAGCCCACGGTGCCCAAGCCCAGACCCAACCCGCTGTACGACTTCCCGGCCGACCTGCCGCCCATCTCGGCGTACGTTGCCACGAGCCTCAAGTCGGACGCGCAGCTCCTCCTCTCGGGCGTCGACGACGAGCCCATCTTGGCTACGTATCGGTCCGGCCTCGGGCGCACCGCGGCGCTCACCACGGACCTCAACGCCTGGACCGGCGCGCTGGGCTCTTGGCCCGACCTGCCCGGCGCTTTCGGCACCATCGTCCGGTGGCTCCAGGCGCGCCCCGACGGCATGGCGGCAAGTGCCGTGCGCGACGGCAACTTCGTCAGGGTCACGCTCGACGCGGTGCGCGACGGCGAGTACCTCAACGACCTGCAGCCCACGGCCCGCTTCGGCACGAACAGCGCGTCCTTGGAGCAGGTCGCTCCCGGGCGCTACCAGGGGCTGGTGCCCTGGCGCGGGACGGCGGGCTCGGACGTGGTCGTCTCCGTCGGCAGCGAGCTAGTGTCGAGGGCGCGCGTCAGCGGGCCGGACCCCGAGTACGCCAACGTGGACGGCGCCAGACTACTCACCAGCGTGGCGGAGCGCACGGGTGGCTCCGTGGTCAATCCAGAGACCTACCAGCCGGTCCTCGGCACCGTGAGGCGAGCCGTGTGGCAGTGGCCGCTGGGGGCGGCGGTGGCGCTCTTCACGGCCGAGCTGCTACTGCGGCGTAGGCGGGTCTGGGTGGCCGGTAGAGCGCACGGCCCCTGATTGGCCGTAACCTCGACCGGGCGTCCTGTTCAACCGGCGTCGTCGTCGGCCTCGGAGCCCTGGCCGGCGGGCTCGAACGGCGCGTCCACGTCGACCTTCATCACCTCTCGCAGCACCGCCGTAGCGTAGGCGCCCTTGGGCAGGTCGAAGCCCACCTCGAGAGCGTCACCGCGCAGGCCGACCGTTTCGTTGCCGAGCAGCACGCGCGTCGCGCGGCGGTCCCCGCGGCGAGCGCCGAACTGCGACCACCTGAGCCCGTAGCGCTCCAAGATGAGCGCCTCCACCTCGCCGGCGCGGCCCGTGCCGGGCTTCACCTTGCGGCCGTGCAGTGGCAGCGTGGCGCTGATCTCCAGTCGCTCGGCCCTGGGCGCCTCCGCCTCGGCATCGGTGACCAAGAAGGTGCCGCCCGTGTCGTGTTTTCGCGCCCAGTCCCCGTCGACGACCGTCCGGTACCAGCCGCGCTCGACCCTCTCGGCCAACACGGCGTTGAAGAGGAGCGACTGGAGCGCCGAGACGAAGAAGCGCTTCAAGTGGTGCCCGCCCGGTACGCTCTCACCAAGGACCACCTTGAGGCCGTCGTAGGCGTTGGCGCCGAAGCGTCCGAAGCGTTGCGGGCCGAACCAGTTCGGCGAGCCCCGCTCGGCCAGCGCCGCGAGGACGGCCGCTGCCCGCGTGTCCGCCCCGGGGCCGACACCCTGGATGGTTATCTCGAACCGGTTACCCTGCAGGTGCCCGATGCCCAGCTTGTTGCGGTGGTAGCTCTCCTCGAGGATGCGCACCCCCGGTAGCGCCGCCAGTTCCGCCACGGCCTCGGGGTAACGCTTCGGCAGCGACAGCCACTGCACCGTCACCGCGGCCTTGTCCTTCAACCCCGCTACGCCGATGGCGTTCTGCTCGACCCCGCCCCGCTGGAGGGCGGAGACGAGGTCGCGGGTGGTGAGCCCCCGCTTCTCGACCAGCAGGTAGCGGTGAGAGCCGCTACCTTCGGGCAGGTAGGCCGGCAACTCGGTCACGAGGAAGTCCTCGGGCGTGGTGCGGATGACGCCGCCGCTGCCCGCAAGGTCGGCCGTCACCAGCGGCACGGAATCCCAGGTGAAGGTGAATCGTTCGCGCTTGTCGTCTACCCTGCGGTCATCCGCGCCGGCCCGCCATGCCGGCTCGCCTTGACCGTCGGTCACGCCCTTCCCCGCTTGCCACGACCGCGGCGCTGCATCCGCTCGAGCATCATCCCCCTCGCCAGCTCGAACCGTTCACGCAAGGAGTCCGCCTCCAGCAGCGTCTGCTTCGCGGAGGTCGGCACCAAGATGTTGGCGCAGACGAACGATGCCTGGTAGAAGGGGTCTTCCGGGACGTGCTTGTCTATCTCCTTGCCCGCCTCGCCGCTGAAGCGGGTGCCGGCGTAGGCGCGGAAGGTATCGAGGGCGTCCCACGCCGCGATGGCCTCCTCGTTCGGGTCGCCGCGGTATAGCGGCGCGGGGCGCTCCTCGGCGTAGCTCAGGGGCCTACTGCCGCCGGTGCGTTCGTCTACCTCGACTACCGTCTCGACCTGGACGCGCGTACGCTCCTGGCCGTGAACGAGCAGGTCGAAGGTGCCGTCGGGGTTCTCCTCAGCCGAGAGCACGTGGACGACCGTGCCGTAGCCCGCCATCCGCGGCGCCAGGTCGCTGATCGAGGGCCGCTCCTCGGCGTAGGCGATGATGAAACGCTTCGGCTCGTCCTCCTGCGCCAGCACTTCCCTGACGAGCCGCTTGTAGCGCTCCTCGTGGGCGTGCAGGGGGACGGTCATGCCTGGGAAGACGACGACGTCCAGTGGGAAGACGGGCAACGTGCTCATGCCTGAACGGTACCAGTTGAGGGCGACGGTGAGTGACGCGCAAGGTGCTGGGGCGGGCCGTGGGGCAGGTGATGGGGCCCGGCGCCGTCCCCGGCGCGGGGCCCCGGTTGGCGGAGCCGACGGGATTTGAACCCGCGACCTTCTGCGTGACAGGCAGATATGCTAACCGCTACACTACGGCTCCACGCGAGGCGAGTGTACGTGAGGCACGAACCCGGGTCAAGCCGCCGCAAGCGCTCCGGGCCGCCGCCCGACACCGAAGATCGCGCCCCCGGTAACGATGAGCAACCCCGCAGCCAACCCGATCCAGGGCCACGTGGCCCGGCGGGCGATGAAGGCGACGAGGGCGGTGAACGCCTCGGGGTTCTTCCACAACGACTTGGCTGCGAACACCAGCAGTGGCTGGCGTGCCAGCAACGCCTTACCCCCGCGGCGGGCCGCCAGCCTCAAGCCCGGCGCGCCGCGCACCAGGGCCTTGGAGTACAGCTCGGCGTCCGCCAGCCGGGTGGCCGACTTGCCGCCCCACTTGAGGCCCAGCAGGGGGCTTCGAACCTCATCCACGTAGCGCACCAGCGCGGCGAGTTCGTCCGCATCGTCGGCGTAAGCCAAGACCTTGGTGGCGCGCGCCGGTCCGACCTTGAGGCTGATGCGCCCGGCGTCCGTGAGCATGCCGCCGAGTGGCTTCCAGGCACGCTGGCGCACGAGCCTGACGACGCTCTTCGCCAGGCGCTCGCCCAGCGACCCGACGCGCCGCGCCGCCTTGAGCAGGGCCACGCCCGCGTCGACCTGGGGCGTGAAGGTCAGTGCTATGCCGGCCGCCGATAGGGCCGCCAGCACCTCGTCGGTCTCCTCGCCGCGCAGCCACGCCACGCCTTGCCGCGTGAGGTCGCGCACGTCGCCGAAGACCACCACGTCGCTGGCGACGGCGCACGTGATGCCGTAAGCGTCGTCGCCCACGCCGGTCCAGACGCCGCTCAGGCAGCGGCCCAGCCTGGCGCCGAGGTGGTCGAAGCCTTGCCGGGCGTTCGCCAACTCGTCGACGCAGCCGCCCGCCTCGGCCAGTTCCATGGCCACCGTCAGCTCGCCCGCGCGGGTTGCGCGTTCCGCCTCGGCGCAGTAGGGGTATGGCGGCAGGGCCTCGATGTACGGCCCTTCCAGGGCGATCCACGCCTTGGCGCCCACCAGGGCCAGGGCGATCACGATCAACGCCGATCCGATCAGGCGGCGAAAGAAGCGCCTCATGCCTTAGCTCGAAGGGCCGCCATCGACCACCGTCACCAGGCCAGCCCAAGGACGATCCCCAGCAACATGACGGGGCCCACCACCATGTTCACGTTGAACGCCGCCAGCACGGCCCCGACGTCATGGCGCGCGAGCGCTACGTGCTCGCCGAGGAGCACGCAGGCGGTAAGCCCGAGCGCCGCCCAGTACCCGGCGCCAAGCGGCGCGAAGAGAGGCACCGCCGCCAACGCGAGCACCGTGACGACGTGGGCGCCGGCCGCGGCGCGCAGCGCTGCCGGGACCCCGAAGCGCGCGGGGACGCTATGCACGCCGTTGCGCAGATCGAATTCGAGGTCGAGGACGCCGTAGACCACGTCGAAACCGCCGATCCAAGCAGCAACGCCGAGCCACAGCAGCCAGGCCACGGCCGTGAACTGGCCGCTCACGGCTATGTACCCGCCCGCGGCGGCCGCGCCGATGGTGACGCCGAGCCAGAGGTGGCAGGCCCACGTGAAGCGCTTGGTGTACGGGTAGGCGATCAAGAAGGCCACGGCCACGGGAAGCAGAACCAAGGTCAGCCGGTTGAGGAGGGCAGCGGCCACCGCCAACAGGGCGAGGCTCACGAGCGTTACGACCCAGGCGTCGCGTTCGGTCAGTTTCCCCGTTGGGATCTCACGGCCAGCCGTTCGTGGGTTCAGCGCGTCGAGCCGGGCGTCGATGCCGCGGTTGGCGGCCATGGCCGCGGTGCGTGCGCCGATCATGGCGAGGGTGACCAGGCCGAACGCTCTCCAGCCCGGCCAGCCACCGGCGGCCAGGAGCATGCCCCCGTACGCGAACGGCAGCGCGAAGAGCGTGTGTTCGAACTTGACGAACGACAGTAGCGTCGCCAGCGCCGAGCGCGACTTCGTGGCGAGAGGCGCGGTCAATGCTGTTTGGCGGCTTCCTTGATGGCGTGAGTGGAGAAGCCGATGCTCGGCAGGTGATCATGGACCTCGCCCGTGAGGATGGTCTCCACGAGCTCGGCGAGGTTCGTGCCGCCGATGGCCACGCGCATGCCCAACTCGTCTTGCACCTCGCTTCGGGTGCGGTCGTCGAGCATGGTCTCGGTGCCGTACTTGAACATGTTCGGTGACAAGAGAAGCAGGTCGGCCTCCCCCTTCTGCACTCCTGCGATGATGTCGCGGCCGGCCAGGAGCCCCGCCACCGTGGTGACCTCGCCGAAGGTGCGGTTGGTGATGGCCCGCACCTCGAGCTCCAGACCCTCCACGCTCGCAAGGGGCGCCAGCGCCTCGCTAAGCACCGGCGCGAACAGGCGCCCGGTGGCCAGGAGCACGCGGCGCGGTCGTTCCAACCGTTCGGGCGGTTCTACGGCCATGCCCCGCGCCAGGAAATCACGGACCATCCCAACGCCGTTCTCGAGCATCGCGTAGCCCTCGTAGGCCTCGTCCTCGGGCAGTGGCAGGCCGGCGCGGATGTAGAACTCGTCGGAGGCGAACACGAAGCGGGTGCCGCGCTCCGCCAGCATGCGCTCCTGAAAGCGCTGGACGCGCTCGATCACGTCGGCGGCCTGCTCCGGCGTGTACGGCGCCAGGTCGGTGAGATGGCCGCGGTGGCCGGTGAGGCCGACGGGCACGGTGGCCGCCGCGAGGACGTTGGGCCGCGAGGCGAGGTACGACAGCGTCTCGTCCAGGTCGTCGCCGTCGTTGCGGCCCGGCAACAGCACCATCTGGGTGTACAGCTCGATGCTCTCCAGTCGTTCGATCATGCCGCGGACGCTGACGGCCTCCTCGAGCGGCACCTTGTTGGGCCACCAGTTCATCAGCTCGGCCCGCTTCTGCTCGTTGGCGGTGTGCACGCTGACGTAGAGCGGGCTCAGGTTCTCGTCCAAGATGCGCCTCACGTCCTCCTCGCGGAGGTTGGTGAGGGTCACGAAGGAGCCGTAGAGGAACGAGGTGCGAAAGTCGTCGTCCATGATGTAGAGGCTCTTGCGCATCCCCTTGGGCATCTGGTGGATGTAGCAGAAGTCGCAGTGGTTGGCGCACAGCCTGATGCCGTCGAAGATGACGTCGTCGAACTCGAGCCCCGGCTCCTCCCAACCGACCCTGAAGACGGCTTCCTTGCCGCTGGTCGGCTCCCGAAGTTCGAGGGCGGCGTCGCCGCCTTCCAGTTCACGCCGGTACGCGAGGATGTCGGGGATCGGCTTGCCGTTCACCTTGTGAAGCTCCCAGCCCTCGCGTACTCCGGCCACAGCGGCCGGCGAACCGGCCGCCACGCCCCGCACGCGAGCGGGGGTGATCTCGACGGGCCGGGGATCTTTGCGGCTAAGGATGACTCGGGGCATGACGGAGCACTTTAGCAGACGGAGCGGGCGTCAGCCGTGGCCGGCCCGACCGACCCCCGTGAGCGGCGTGACTACCGGGTTCAGATGTGATCGTCGTGGCGCTCACGCCTGGGGTGCGCAGAGTAGGGCGAGTGGCTATCCACCACGAAGCCGTGAACCGGCGAGGTGCTCTCGAGTCGAACGAAGTCCCCGACCGCCAGCCCTTGGGGGCGCTCGCCGAGGACGCCGACCACGAGGGGCGCGCCGGCATCGACCACGACGATCTTGTCCTCGATCGCGATCACGGTGCCCCGCGCCTCCAAGCGGCTGATGCCTGCGGCGGCCAGTTCGGGCGGGCCGCCGCCGGGTTCCAGCTTCTCGAGGTCGTCGGTGATCGGGTGGATGATGGCCAGCTGCCGCCCAGGACGCGAGATGTAAGGCCCGGTGCGTTCGAAGAGTTGCAGGAGCGCGTTACCCACTCGGCACTCTAGTAGCGGGCTGCCCTCGATGCGTGGGAACACCTCGACCTCGGCGGCGTGCCGTTGCCAGCGCGATATGAACGCTTCGGGCGAGTCTTCGAACATGCTGGTTGAGTCTAACTCGCCGGGGCGCGTGCTAAACTCGGGGCCGTGATTCGAACTTCTTCCCTTATGCACAGCGAACCCTCGCCCATCAACTACCGGGCGGGGGTTCTTCGTTAGTGGAGGCGTGATGCTGAACCGATTGGCCGAAGTGCAAACGTTCGATCTCAAGCTGGACGCCTTACGTGAGGACCGCGGCCAGGTCCCACATGAACTGGTCGCTACCGACGCGAAGAAGCGCCGGCTCGAGCAGCTCATGGCGCTCAAGGAGCAGGACCGCGACGTGCTACGCAAACGAGTGAACTCCAACGAGCTGGAGCTCAAGACGCTTCAGGAGCGCCGCCGAGCGGCCGCCGATTCCGCCGTTCGCGCCTCGACGTCGAAGGAGGCGTCGCAGTTCCAGAACCAGGAGCTGCAGTTCGCTACCCGGATCTCCGAGTTGGAGGAAGACACCATGCCGCTCCTGGAGAGCCAGGAGGCCCTGGAGCAGGAGCTGGCCGCTCTGCGCGACGAGTTGGATGCGCTCGTGCCCGAACTCGAGGCGCTGCGCAAGGCCGAGGACGACCGCGTGGCTGCGGTCGACGCGCAGAGCGCAAGCGTGAAGGCCGAGCGCGAGGCGTTGGCGAGGGAGATCACGCCTTCGCTCCTGAAGCAGTACGAGCAGGTACGCAAAGCGCGGCGCGGCGTCGGTTTGGCCGAGGTCATCGGCAACAGCACCTGCAGCGGCTGCAACGTGCGCCTCCCCATCTTCGTGGTGCAACAGGTGCGCCGGGGCGAGGGCGTGACACGCTGCCCGAGTTGCGGCCGCATCCTCTATCACAAGCAGGAGGACTGAACCCGTTACAGAACAGTGAAGCGGGCCCGTGGCCTTCGGGTCACGGGCCCGCACGCTTCCAAGGGGTGAAGGACTAGGGCAGGACGCCCAGCGGGTCCCTGGCGGCGCCGGAGCGCTCGTGCACCTCGAAGTGAAGGTGAGGGCCGGTCGAGAGTCCGGTGGAGCCGACTCGGCCGATACGCTCCGACTGGTTGACGTACTGGCCCACGGAAACACTGATGGAGCTCAGGTGGCCGTACCAGCCCTCACTGCCGTCGGCGTGCCGTATGCGGATCAGGTTGCCGTAACCTCGCGAAGACCAGCCTGCGTACGTGACGGTGCCGGCGCGGGCGGCGCCCACGGGCGTACCGCTAGGCGCGGCGATGTCGATGCCGCGATGGAAGCTGGACGTTCCCATGCCGAGGTTCCTCGGGCCGAAGTACGAGGTCAGTCGACCGTGAACCGGCCACAAGTAGCGGTTCTCCGCCTCCCGGACCTTCTGGAGCCGCGCCAGGGCCTCGGTGGGCGCCACGTTCGGCAGGAAGAGGAACATGCCCGGGGCGACGTCGAAGGGGGAGCGCAGGCCGTTGGCCCTCGCGAAGGTGGCGGGGTCCAGGTCGTAGCGCGCGATGAGGTCGAGCACGCTCTCGCCTTCCCCAAGGCGGACGACGAGGCCGGCGCTCGGTGGGATCAGCAGTTCGAAGCCGCTGGGCAGCCGGTCCAGTGAAGATATGTCGGGGTTGGCCCCGACCAGCGCGCCTATCGACAGGCCGAAGCGGCCCGCGACGGCGCTGAGGGTCTCCCCTTCACCGAGCTGGTACCAGGTGAATCCGGGTGGCGTCTGCAGGCTGTCGCTGGCGGGACCACCGACCGCGGCGACGTACGGCACGCGCAGCACGTCGCCCGGCCTGATGATCGTACCGTTCAGGTCGTTCGCGGCCAGGAGGGCGTCTACCGAGATGCCGTAGCGCTCGGCGATCAGACCGACGGAATCGCCGGGGCGAACCGTCTTGAGCGCGTATGCCTCGGCTCCAGCGAAGTTGAAGGCGGCGATAGCCAGCAGTATGGCGGAAGCTGACAACGTAATACGGGCGGCGGCTGCTGATTTTCGCAAGACTTCGGGTCCCCTCGCAGGAAGATGGCGAGGCTACGGTACCAAGTCAATCTTGAGAAAGTCATGAGTCAGGGGGAGGCTGCGGCGCCCCGACGCCGCCCGACCTCGGCACGAACGTAGTCCACCACGTCATTCGTGCTGGCGCCCGGTGTGAAGATGCGGCCGACGCCGAGTTCGGCTAGGGCCGGCAAGTCCTGATCAGGAACGATGCCGCCGCCGAAGAGGAGCACGTCGGAGGCGTCCTTTGCCTCGAGCGCCGCCGCCACCTCGCGGAAGTAATGCATGTGGGCGCCCGAGAGCACCGAGAGGCCGACGGCATCGACGTCTTCTTGGATAGCGGCGTTGACGATCATCTCCGACGTCTGCCTGAGCCCCGTGTAGATGACCTCCATGCCACCGTCCCGGAGGGCGCGCGCGATGACCTTCGCGCCGCGGTCGTGGCCGTCCAGGCCGGGCTTGGCTATGAGGACGCGGATGGGCCTGTCCATTCGATCTCCTCCGGCGGCGCTCATCAGATGAGCACCGGCTCTTCGTAGACGCCGTAGACGGCGCGCAGCACGTCCATCTGTTCGCCGAGCGTGCAGTACGCGCGCGCGGCGCTCATGAAGGCCGGCATGGTGTTGCTGCCCGTCCTCGCGCGCTCCTCGAGGTCGGCGAGCGCCGACTCGACGGCCGCGACGTCGCGTTCGCGGCGCACCTTGGCGAGGCGCTCGGTCTGAACGCGAGCGACGGCCGGGTCGACGAGCTGGATGGGGACCTCGGGAACGTCCTGCTCGAAGGCGTTCACGCCGACGACGAGACGCTTGTGATCGTCGATCTCACGTTGCTGGCGCCAGCTCGCGTCGCCGATCTCGCGGGCGAAGTAGCCGGCCTCGATCGCCTTCTCCACCCCGCCGAGCGCGTCGATGTTCTCGAAGTACTCGAGCGTGAGCCGCTCCATCTCGTCGGTCAGGCTCTCCAGGTAGTAAGAGCCCGCCAACGGGTCGATCGTGTTGGTTACGCCGCTCTCGTAGGCCACGACCTGTTGCGTGCGCAGGGCCAGGGTGGCGGCTTCCTCCGTAGGCAGGGCGAGCGCCTCGTCGAAGGAATCGGTGTGCAGCGAGTTGGTGCCGCCGAGCACGCCGGCCAGCGCCTGGATGGCGACGCGCGCCACGTTGACCAGCGGCTGGCGCGCGGTGAGGGACACGCCGGCGGTCTGGGCGTGGGTCCGCAGCATCCACGACCTCGGGTCCTTGGCGCCGAACACGTCGCGCATCTGCCGAGCCCAGATGCGCCGTGCGGCCCTGAACTTGGCGATCTCCTCGAAGAAGTCGTTGTGGACGTTGAAGAAGAACGAGATGCGTGGCGCGAACTCGTCGATGTCGAGCCCGCGCTCGAGCGCCTTGCGCACGTAATGGATGCCGTCCGCGAGCGTGAACGCCAGCTCCTGCACGCTGGTGGAGCCCGCCTCGCGGATGTGATAGCCGGACACCGAGATGAAATTGAAGCGCGGCGCTACTTGCGGCCCCCACTCGAACGTGTCGATGACGAGCTTGACGCTGGGCGCCGGCGGGAAGATGTACTCCTTCTGGGCGATGAACTCCTTGAGGATGTCGTTCTGGAGCGTGCCACCGACTTCGGTGAGGTCGGCGCCCTTGCGCTCCGCCATCGCCAGGTACATGGCCCAGATGGCGTTCGCCGGACTGTTGATGGTCATCGAGGTGGTGATCTTCTCGGGGTCTATGCCCTCGAAAAGGATCTCCATGTCGGCGAGGCTGGAGACGGCGACGCCGCACTTGCCGACCTCGCCCAGGGCCATGGGGTGGTCGGAGTCGTAGCCCATCAGGGTCGGCAGGTCGAAGGCCGTAGACAGACCGGTCTGCCCAGCCTCTAGAAGCTTGTGGAACCGCTCGTTCGTCTGTTCGGCCGTGCCGAAACCGGCGAACATCCGCATGGTCCAGAGCTTGCTGCGGTACATGCTCGCCTGCACGCCGCGGGTGAACGGGAAACTGCCGGGGTAACCGAGCTGCTCGGCCGCATCGAAGCCGGCGAGGTCCTCCTCGGTGTAAAGGGGCGCCACCGGGATACCCGACAGGGTCTCGAAGAGCGCGTCGCGTTCCGGCACCCTCTCGGTAGCGGCTGCGTACTCTTCGGCCAGCCACGCATCTCTAGGCTTCATAAGGGCATTATAGGCGCCGCGCGCGGCCTCGTCCGCAGCCGAGCACGCGCTCGGGGTCGAAACCGAAGCGCGACCGCTCGGCCAGAGCCCGCCTAACGGGCGGCGAGGACCCGCCATACGGGCGGCGAGGACCCGCGTTACGCGCTGCTCGCGCCCACCACCACGGCGTCGACGTCTCCCGGGGCCACCACACGGGCGTCGCCCGGGAGGTCTCGCCTCAGAACCGCCAGGGCCTCGAAACCGTCACCCGAATCGGCCACCGTTCCGAGCAGACCGACGACGCGGCCGTCGAAGCGAAGCTCTCGCGAGCCTGCGCTCGTCGCGCCCGCTGCCCCCCTTGCGCCCGCAGCCCCCGTCGCGCCCGCAGCCCCGGTCGCGCCCGCGGCTCCCGCCTCGCCTGCCGCACCCGTCACGCTCGCAAGGCGGGGGTCCGAGCCCAGACGCAGGCGCACCAGGCCCCGACGGAGCTTGCCGCGCGCCTCGATGCGCGCCATGATCTCCTGGCCCAAGTAGCAGCCCTTGCGGTACGACAGCGCGGCCTCGAGTCCGGCCTCCTGGGGCAGCACGCCCTCGCCCGCGTCTTGTGGCGCCAGGGCCAGCAACGCCCTCACCCGCAGCAGGTCGAGACCGGCGGCGCCGACGTCTCGTGCGCCGCCCGCCTCGAGTGCCTCCAAGAGCACCGCAGCCGAGTCGGGCGACCCCTCGACGAGCAGGTCGTAGCCACCGGACTCCGAGCGCCGGCGGGCCCAAACGGTCAGCTGCTCGCCCGTCGGCGCGGTGCCGACCGCCACGGCGCCGGGTGCGGGGGCTGCGAGGCCGAATGCGGCTTCGAGCACCGCGCCGGCCCCCTCACCCTGGACGCTCACCAGGGCGGCAGGCCTGGGGGAGCCCACCTGGACCTCGTCGAAGATGACGTGACGCACGAGCTCGGCCTCCACCCAGGCGGCCGCGCCACCCTCCTCCAGCAGGGCGAACTCTTGGCGGCCCCGGCGCAACACCAGGACCTCGGCGATGGCGTGGCCCTTGTGGTTCAAGTAGAGCGACCTGCGAGCGGCGGGGTTCTCCATGCCGGCCACGTCGTTGGCGAGTTGGCCCTGCAAGAAGGCGGCCGCGTCCGGCCCGGCGACGGTGATGACGCTGGCGCCACCCAAGGCGGCGGCGACGACCTCAGTGGCATGGTGAGCGGGTTCTCGTTGCTGCATGAGTCCATTATCGTCGGCGGCGCCGGTCCGGCCTTGTAGCGCGGCGCCACTCCACCTTGTAACGCGGCGCGACTACAGGTCGATCAGCGTGAACTCGTAGGCGTTGACCACGCGAACGCCCTCGGCGGACACGTAGCTCCGCGGGGCGTTGGCGCCGACCAAGTGGACGTGCCCGTGAACGTGCAGCCTGGGCTTGAACAGCCGGTGGAAGTGGTTGAAGGCCGCCACCCCCGCGTGAACCGGGTCGTCGCCCTCGTTGGGGCCCCGCGGCGCGGCGTGGGTGAGGAGCACGTCTACCGCGCGGCCGTGACGCCGCTTGTTCCACCACAGCCGCGGCGCCAAGCGCATGACCATCTGGCGGAAGGCGGCCTGAGTGTACTGGTGGGGGCCCGGACGGTAGCGCAGGCTGCCCTCGATGCCCACGACTATCAGGCCGGCCACCGTCACGACCCGCATGTGCATGTCTATGCACCCGCCAGGGGGGCGCAGCTCGTCGGTGTGCGGGTCGCGCAGGTAGCCGGACGCGTGGTTACCGAACACGAACAGCGGCGAGACGCGGGTCTTCGTGGCCACGAACTCGAGCACCTCGCCCGGCATGTCGCCGGCGCTGAGCACGACGTCGAACGGCGCCAGGTTGCCGGGAAAGTTGCTTGAATAGACGACGGGCGAGACGGCATCGGCGATTGCGAGAATGCGCGCCACCCGGGTTCAGGCGGCCATCTCGGACTTGGCCGCCCACTCCAGGCCGTCCCAGATCAGGTCCTCGATGTCGCCGTCCAAGACGTTGTCGGGGTCGTGCCGCATGGCGGCGGTGCGGTGGTCCTTGACGTACTGCTTGTCGAGCACGTAGGAGCGGATCTGCGAGCCCCATTCGATGGCCTTCTGCTCGCCGCGGGCGCGGTGCTGCTCCTCGAGCCGCCGCTGCTCCTCGCGCTCGAAGATGCGCGAGCGCAACACGGTCATCGCCTTCTCGCGGTTCTTGATCTGCGACTTGCCGTCTTGGATGGTGACGATGATCTCCTCCGGCGTTCCGGCCTTGTAGACCACCCGCACCGCCGAGTCGGTAGTGTTCACCGACTGGCCGCCGGGGCCGCTGGAGCGATAGACGTCCACCCTGACGTCCTTCGGATCGATCTTCAGGTCGTAGCTGTCGTCGATCTCCGGCATGACGTCGACCGAGGCGAACGACGTGTGCCGCCGGCTCTGCGAGTCGAACGGGCTAACCCTGACGAGGCGGTGCACCCCGCCCTCCACGCGCAGCATCCCGAACGCGCGTTCTCCCCTCACTATCAGCTGGGCGTACTCGATGCCGTTGGGCGCGTCATGGTTCGGCACCAGGTCGAGCAGTTCGACCTGCATGCCGTGGCGCTCCGCGAAGCGTCGGTACATGCGCAACAGCATGCCCGCCCAGTCGGAGGACTCCGTGCCACCGGCTCCCGGCTTGATGGTGAGGATGGCGGCGGACTGGTCGTGGGCGCCGTTGAAGAGGGTCTCGCGGTAGAGCTTGTCGAGCCTGGCCGCCACACTGTCCATCTCGGCCTCCAGCTCGCCCGCCTCCTCCGGCGTGGCCAACTCGAACAGCTCCGTCAGGCCCTCCACATCGCCCGAGATGGCGCCGAACTCGTCCAGCACGCGCCTCAAGTGCGTGGCTTCCTGGTTCACCTGCCGAGCACGGTCGGGGTCGTTCCAGAGGTCCGGGTCGTTCAGTTGTGGTTCCAGGAGTTCCAGCTTGGCTTGCTTGGAAGCCAAGTCAAAGATACCCCCGTAGGTCCTGGATTCTCTCTCGCAGTTGGTTCAACGTCGCATCAGGCATGGTGCCCTCCGGAATCACTCTAGCAGGCGCCGCGGGTCTTGGGTCGAGCCAGGGAGACCGCGCCGGGACGTGATATCCTCGCCTTCTCTGCGGAGGAGTACGCTTGTCGATCTTCGAAGGCTTCGGTATCCAGGACGTCCTAGACATCCTGATAATCGCCGTGCTGCTATACCAAAGCTACGCCCTCCTCAGGGGCACGCGGGCATGGAACGTGCTCCGTGGCCTGCTGGCCGTCGCGGGGCTATGGTTCCTCGCCGGCCAGTTCGGCCTGCAGGCAACCAAGTGGCTGTTCGACGCCATCGCGCCCGCCGGCTTCGTGGCCGTGGTGGTCGTCTTCCAACCCGAGCTCAGGGCGGTCCTCGAACGAGTCGGCCGCGGCCGCATGCAACGCGCCATCAGCGCCGACCCGGTCACCGAGATCATGGCCGCCGTCCGCGAGCTGGCGAGCCAACGCAAGGGCGCACTGGTGGCGATCGAGAGGCGCACTCCCCTGAAGGAGTACGCCGACCGCGGAGTGATCATCGGGGCGCCGGTGAGCGCCGCACTACTGCAGACGATCTTCGCGTCCACAGGACCCCTCCACGACGGCGCCGTCGTCGTCAAGGAGGACCTGGTGACGCACGCCGGCGTGGTGCTGCCACTATCCGACAAGCACGAGGGCTGGTCCGTCAAGCACGGGACCAGGCACCGCGCCGCCCTGGGCCTCTCCGAACTCTCCGATGCCCTGGTGGTCGTGGTCAGCGAGGAACGCGGCACCGTCAGCATCGCGCAAGACGGTGTGCTGACCACCGACATCGCGCCCGCCGAAGTGCTCAAGGCCCTTAGGGAGGCCTACTCCTCATGATCGGCGTCTGGGGCCTGATCGTCGAACTGCTCAGGCGGCTGCTGCGCAACTGGCCGAGCAAGCTCCTGTCAGTGCTCGCCGCCCTGATCGTCTGGGCCCTGGTGACCTCCACCAGCACGAGCACCACGCAGCGTTCGTTCCTGCTGCCGCTCGAAGTCGACGGCGTGCCCACCGGCGCCAGCGCGGTAGGCGTGCCCGAGGTGGTCGAGGTGAGCGTCGCGGGCCCCAGCGCGCGGGTCGACCGCCTCAAGGCCGACCAGCTGCGAGCGTCGCTCGACCTCGGTGACGCCACTACGGATTTCGAGCGCAAGATCTTGGTCCAGACCCCATCCGACATCCGCTTGCTCAGCGTGAACCCCTCCGACGTCATCGGCTACCTCGAGCAAGTCACCAGCCGGACGATAGCGGTCGAGGTGGCCCTCCTGGGCCCGGCGCCGGCCGGAACCGAGCTCGCGGCGAGCGCCCAGCCAGCTCGCGTAACGATGACGGGTCTCGCCCAGGTCCTAGGCCAAGTGACGCGCGCCGTGGCTCTCGCCCCCGCGAGCGGCGGCACCGTTCCGCTCCTCGCACTCGACGGCCGGGGGCTGCCTGTGGCCAACGTGACCTTCGAACCCGGCAGCGTGGCCGTCACATTCGTGGCCAGCGAGGTGTTGCGCGTCAAGGACGTGCCGCTCGAATTCACCGCGCCCAGCGCTCCGGACCTCACGGGCACCACCCTCAGCTCGGAATCGGTCAAGGTCGCGGGCAGCCCCACGGCCCTCGCCGGCGTGACGAGCGCCCCAGCGACGGTAGAACCGCCTACGGACCCGGCTGCCGGGGGCCGGTATACTCTTCCCGTTCGCCTCACCCTGCCCAGCGGGGTGGTGGCGCTCAGCACGCCAACCGTCACGCTGCAGTACGGCCCCGGTCGACTGCCGCGCTGACCCTGCCGGAGGCACCTTGATCCACCCCATCCGCCTGTTCGGCGATCCCGTCCTGCGCAGGCGCGCGTCACCAGTCACCAGCTTCGACGATGAGCTGGCCACCCTCGCCGCCGACATGCTCGAGACCATGTACGCGGCGGAGGGGATCGGCCTTGCCGCGCCCCAGATCGGCGTCCCACTGCGCGTGTTCGTCGCGCTGGAACTACCCGAGCCCGACCCGGACGCAGATGCCGTCCGTGGGCGGCGGGGAACGGAGCATGTGCTGGTGAACCCCGTCATCACGCGGCGGGCGGGCCAACAGCTCGCTCGTGACGGCTGCTTGTCGATCCCCGGCCTGAGCGCCGAGGACGTGCCCCGCGACCTGGTGACCGAGGTCAGCTACCAAGACCTGCGGGGCGTCCAGCACTCGCTCGCCGCCGAAGGCTACTTCGCGCACGTCCTGCAGCACGAGCACGATCACCTCGAGGGCGTCTTCTACTTCGATCACCTGCCTGAACCGCGGCGCCGCGCTTTCCTCGAGGAGAACCGCCGCGAACTCGCCGAGATGCAACGGAACGCCAAAGCGTTCCTGCGTGGCGAGAAGGGTGGGCGTGAGAGGCAAGCCGGCCGCGCCACAGTGAGGCCTTGAAGCCCCTGCGGGTCGTCTTCTTCGGTAGCCCGGAGTTCGCCGTACCAGTGCTCGAAGCGTTGGCGCGCCAGCACCACGTGGTCCTCGTCGTGACCCAACCGGCCAAACCGGCGGGCAGGGGCATGACCCTCAAGCAGCCGGCAGCGGCCAAGCTGGCCGAGAGCGCCGGGATCGCGCTGGCCCAGCCACGCCGGCTCAGGAAGAACCCGGAGTTCATCGAGGAGTTGCGGTCCCTCGCACCCGATCTGGGCGTCACGGCCGCATACGGCAAGATCCTCCCGCCCGAACTCCTGGAGGTGCCTCGTTACGGCGTGTTGAACGTCCACGCCAGCCTGCTGCCCAGATGGCGTGGCGCCGCGCCGATCCAGCGCTCGCTCATGGCGGGCGACGAGGTGTCCGGCATAACCATCATGCAGACCGAAGAGGGGCTCGACACCGGTCCCATCCGCCTCCAACGGCGGGTGGCCGTGAGACCCCAGGACGACGCGGTGTCTTTGGCCAGGACGCTCTCCGACCTGGGAGCCGAGGTTCTCATGGAGGCGCTTACCCTCCTGGCGGCGGACTCTTTGCCGCTCACCCCGCAGGACGACTCCGCGGCCACCCTGGCGCCGCCCTTGACCCCCGAGGACGGGCACCTCAGGTGGCAGGACTCGGCCGAGCAGGTCTTCAACCGCCACCGCGGCGTCGCCGCGTGGCCCGGGACCTCCTTCGAGTTCTCCGGGCAGCGCGTCAAGGTCCTCGAACTCGCGCCGTGGCCGGAGCCCACGCCGCCAGAGGCGGTTCCCGCGCAAGTCCTGGGCGTCGCCGAGGAATCGCTACTGGTAGCGACGGGCGGCGGCGCGTTGGAGCTCGCGATCTTGAAGCCCGCCGGCAAGGGGGCGATGAGCGCTCGGGCGTGGGCCAACGGGCGCGGTGTGAAAGCGGGTGTGCTCCTTGTATAGCGTCGCCATCGTGGGCCGGCCGAACGTCGGCAAGTCGAGCCTGTTCAACCGCCTCGTGGGCCGCCGCGACGCCATCGTGGCTGACGTCCCGGGGGTGACGCGCGACGTCAAGCAGGGCGAGGTCACCACCGACGACGGCCGCACGTTCCGGCTCCTGGACACGGGTGGGCTGTGGTCCGGCGACCGGTGGGAGGTGCCGATCAGGACCCGGGTCGAGGCCGCCCTGGTGGGCGTCGACCTGGTGCTGCTGTGCGTCGACGGTCGCGCCGGCGTGGCCACCGCCGACCACGAGGTGGCCGACTGGCTGAGGTCGATGAACAAGCCGGTGCTGTTGGTGGCCACGAAAGTAGACGACCCGCGCCACGCGGAGACGGGTGAGTTCTTCGACCTCTACTCGCTGGGCTTCGGAGACCCGTTCGTTACGGCCGCCGAGCACGCCATCGGGACGCACGAGCTGATCGCGCACGTGGCCGAGCTGATGGGTGATCAGGAGGCCGAGGTCGAGGAGGACACGGTACGAGTCGCCATCATCGGACGCCCGAACGTGGGCAAGTCGAGCCTCGTGAACGCGCTGGTCGGCGATGAGCGCGTGATAGTCGCAGAGGTGCCGGGCACCACGCGCGATCCCGTCGACGTCCATTTCGAGTTCGGCGGCCGCCCGTTCACCCTCATCGACACGGCCGGGATGGCGCGCAAGGACGTCGGCGACCTGGAGTACTACGCGCGGCTGCGTTCGGAGATGGCGTTGAGGCGCGCCGACGTGGCCATCTTGGTCATCGACCCGTTCGAACTCGGCGATCACGAGTTGCACCTGGCGAACCTGTCGCTCGAGTGGGGCAAGCCCGTCGTGACGGCCATCAACAAGTGGGACCTCGTCACCGACGAGCAGTTGGAGCCGTTCCGGCAGCGCCTCGACCAGCAGCTCGTTCACCTTCAATCCGCGCCACGGGTGTACACGAGCGCCCTCACCGACTTCGGGCTGCACGAGCTACTGGCCACGGCCGTGCGCCTTTACGACACTTCGCACAAGCGCGTGAGCACGTCGGAACTCAACGGCTGGCTGGAGGTATGGACCGCCAGGCAGTCGCCGCCGAACTTCTCCGGGCGCCCTCTCAAGCTCCTTTACGTGAGCCAGGTGGACGTGGCGCCGCCGACGTTCGTCTTCTCGATCAACAGTGAGGCGCTGCTGACAAGGCCTTACGAGCACTACTTGCGAAACCGCATCAAAGAGGACGTGTCGTTCTCGGAAGTGCCCATCAGGATGGTGTTCAAGGAGCGTGGTGGGGGTAAGAAGAAGGTGCGGGTCTGAGGCCGGCTCCAAAGGAGCAGCCGGGGACTTGGCATGAACCAGCGACTTGGCATGAAGACGCCCGGCGGCCCATCGGGCCTACCCGCGTTCGACGGCCAGGGTCACCTTCAGGTTGCCCCGCCGCGTCTCACCTTCCACCCTGTCGATCTTGAAGCGGCCCAGGCCGGCGGCGTAGACCTCGTCGCCCTGCTCGGCGCTCGTCGCCTTGCCGGCGACCTTGCCGTTGACCGTAACCCGCCCTGCCGCGACGCCCTTGGAGAAGTACGAGCGCGAGACCCCGAAGGCGCGTGCGCCCAGCACATCTACTCGCAAAGACGGCACGACGGTCGAGAGCGACTTGACGTTGCCGCCGAAGGCAAGCTCGGGTCTGACCTCCTCCGGTTCGACCGGCGCCCCCGCCACTCGCCGCAACGAGGCCAGCTCCTGCGGCATGGGAGCCAGCACGATCAGGCTGGCACCGTCTTGGTGACGGGCGGCGTCGCCGAGGCGCCCTTGCCCTACGGTGGCCTGCGCGGCGGCCCGCAACGAGTCGGGGTCGACGTCGCCGGCGACGTACAGGGCAGTGAGCTGCGGCGTGGCCTCGGGGACGGCGTCGGGAAGCGCGCACACGACGCGGCGCCTGGCGCCCGGGTAACCGCCCCAGGCGCTCGCCCTGACGCCCTGCGCCCGCAGCTCGGCCATGAGGGCATCCGCTTCATCGGGCTCCAGGAACTCGCTGAACGCCACGCGCCCACCTTGCGCCCTGCTGCTCAAGTCGGCGGCGAGCGCCCTTGCCTCCCGCTCGTTCATCGGTGTTCGCTCAGCGGACGTCCACGACCTCGATGCCGGCCTTCTTCAGCCGGTCCGCGAAGCCCTTGGCGTCTTCACCGGCGACCCTCAGGACGAGGCGGCGCTTGTGGCCCGGCTGGATGCCGGTCGTCACGGCCGCCACGATGTTCGAGGGTGCGCCTTGCGCGGCCACGCGGGCCAATACGCCGGGTTCGTCGGGCAGATCCACCGTGACGCGCATACCGCCTTCCCTGAGCGCCAGGAACGACACGAGTGCACGCATCAGGTCGGTGATGGTCAGGATACCCACCAGGGCGTTGCCGTCCAGGACGGGCAGGCCGGAGACGCGGTGTTCCTCCATGAGCAGTGCGGCCTGCTCTATCGGGTCCTCGGCCCTGACCGTGATGACGGGCGACTTCATGACGTCCTTGACCCTCAGCTTGCTGAGTAGGTAGTTGAGTTCATAGATCGACAACGTGGTCGCCTTGGAGGGGGTTGCCTCCTTGAGGTCGCGATCCGTGACGATGCCGATCAACTTGCCGTCACGCGTGACGGGAAGCCGGCGATAACCGCCCTCGCGCAGGCGCTGCATGGCTTCCATCACCGGCGTATCGGCGCTCACCGTCTGCGGGTCGGGTGTCATCCACTCGCTAACAAGCATCCTCTTCCTCCTTGACTTTGGCCGATGGTACCACCGCCCATGCACCCTGCACGCGGTGCCGGCGGGTGCTGCATGGCATGATGCCAGGATGATGCGGCTGGCGATCCTCGGGTCCACGGGTTCGATAGGCACCCAAACCCTCGAGGTGGCGCGCTGGCATGGCCACCGGGTCGTGGCCCTGGCCGCGGGCCGGAACTCCGAGTCGATCTTGCGTCAGGCCCACGAGTTCCGCCCCGAGCTCGTGGCCGTTGACGAGGCCGTCGCCGACGAGGTGCGTGAGCGACTGCCCGGCGGCACCCGTATCGTCTTCGGCGCTGAGGGGCTGGAGGCCGTGGCGACCGCACAGGCCGACGTCGTAGTGGCCGCCATCCCCGGCATCGCCGGCCTGGCGCCCACGGCTGCAGCGCTGCGCGCGGGTAGGCACGTGGCGCTCGCCAACAAGGAAGCCATGGTCGTGGCCGGACCGCTCATGTGGGAGCTGGCGCGAGAGCACGGCGGGCGGATCACGCCGGTCGACTCGGAGCACTCGGCCCTGCAGCAGTGCCTGGTGGGCGAGGACCGGTCGACGGTGGCGGCGCTGGTGCTTACGGCCTCGGGCGGCCCCTTCCGCGAGGGACCCAAGGACCTCTCCCGCGTAACCCCGGCGCAGGCCCTCGACCACCCCACCTGGAGCATGGGACCCAAGGTCACGATCGACTCGGCCACCCTCTTCAACAAGGGCCTCGAGGTGTTGGAGGCGCACTTCCTCTTCGAGATGCCGCTCGAGCAGATCGAGGTGGTGGTGCATCCACAGTCGATCGTTCACGGCCTCGTGCGCTTCAAGGACGGCACGCTCAAGGCGGTCGTAGGACCCCACGACATGCGCCTACCCATCCAGTACGCGTTGGTCGGCCCCGAACGGCCTCACACACCGCTGGCGGCCCTTCCACTCAGGGGCAGTTGGACGTTCGAGGAACCAGACCACCAGCGCTTCCCCAGCCTGAACCTCGCCTACCGCGCGGGCCGAGCGGGCGGCCTGGCGCCCACCTTCCTGAACGCGGCGGACGAGGTGGCCGTGGAGGCGTTCTTGAACGGCCGGTTGAGCTTCGACGCCATCCCCCTTGTGCTCGAGCAAGTCTTGGACGAGGCGCCGGCGGCCGCCCTTACCTGGGACGCCATCGCGGCGGCCGACGCGGAGGCGCGGCACGTAGCGCAGCACCACGCGCGGTTGGTGGCGAGCTAGGCGTGGGCGGCACCGGCGGGTTGAAACTGCCTTTCAAGCTGCTCGGCATACCCGTGCGCCTCGACTACAGCTTCCTCCTCATCCTTCCCTTGTTCGCCTACATCATCGGCAGCCAACTGCCCGCTTACGCCGAGCTGTTCAGGACCGCTCTGGGGATCAGCGTGGACGTCAGCGGCATCACGCAAGGCGTCACCCCCTGGGTCCTCGGGCTGGCCGGCGCCCTCGGGCTCTTCGCCAGCGTTATCGTCCACGAGTTGGGTCATGCCGTGGTGGCGCGCCTGTATGGGGTAGAGGTGCGTGAGATCCGCCTCTGGTTCTTGGGCGGCGTCGCCCAGTTCGACCAGATGCCCAAGCAGCGCGGCGCCGAGGCGGTCGTGGCCATCGTGGGGCCCATCGTGAGCTTCGCCATCGGCTTCGGCCTGCTGCGCCTGGCCCCCTCCCTGACGGGGTCGAGCGCGTTGGTCATGCTGGTCGGCTACGTCGGCATCACGAACGTGGCGCTCGCCCTCTTCAACCTCATCCCGGCCATCCCCATGGACGGCGGGCGCGTGCTGCGCAGCCTGCTAGCACTGGTTCTCCCCCAGGAGCGGGCCACCCTCGTGTCGACCACGGTCAGCGGCATCATGGCCATCGCTCTCGGCCTCTACGGCTTCTTCAGCTTGCAACTCTGGCTGGTCGTCATGGCGTTCTTCATCTACAACGCAGGTCGCATGGAGGCTCAAGCATCCCTGCTGGCGCAAGCGTTCGAGGGTAAGACGGTCGCCGACCTCATGACGCCGAACCCGGTCACCGTCACGCCCGACATGCGCCTCGCCCACTTCTTGCAGCTCATCCACTTCCGGCCGCATACGGGCTATCCGGTGGTCGACGCTGCGGGCGAGCTGCTGGGCTTCGCTCGCATGGCGGCTGCCAAACACAAACCGTCACAAAGTGGAGCCGACGACCGTGGGCCTATCGGCGATCCCTTCGGGCGGCAGTCGGGCGGGTCGGAGGCAGTGCAGGAGCAGCAGCTCGCCGAGGTCGATCCCGACGCCACCGTCGCCGACATCCTCGAGCCGGCCGAGACCATCGACCAGGGGGCGAGCGCCATGGACGCCCTGAAGCGCATAGGCGAGGGACGCCTCGGTCGCCTCGTGGTCACCGACGCCGCCGGCAAGGTGGTGGGCCTGCTGAGCAAGACCGACCTCGTGCGCGAGCTTTCGAAGGGCCAGGATGCGGGCCCGAAGCGTCCCGTCTGACATACTTGGCGGGGTAGGAGCCCTGGATAGAGAATGCTCACAGCAATTACCTTCGCACTGATACTCACTAGCGCCGTGGTCGTGCACGAGCTGGCGCACTACGTGAACGCCCGCAGCGTCGGGGTCGCCGTGCGCGCCTTCAGCGTCGGCATCGGCCCGGTACTCGCCCGCGTCAAGTGGCGGGGTACGGAGTGGCGGCTCAGCCTTTTGCCGCTGGGCGGTTACGTCGACCTGCCGGGCATGGGGCCGAAGGTCGACGAGGACGGCACCCTTCACCATCCCGACGAGGGCGTGGCGAAACTGCCGATCATGGCGAAACTCTGGGTTTTCGTCGGCGGCGTCATCGCCAACTACGTGCTCGGCACGCTGCTGCTGGCTGCGGCCATCACCTTGCAGCCGGCGTTCCGCGAGATAACCGGCGCTACCGTGGTGGCGCAAGGGTCCGTCATCTCGCGAGTCATGCCCGACTCGCACGCGGCGCAACTCGGCTTCCACGACGGCGACCGCGTGCTCTTCCTGAACGGCGTCGCCGACCCTATTCCTGACGTACTCGTGCAGCAGGTCCAGCAGGCGGACCACCTCGACTTCGTGCTCCAACGCGGCGGCGCCGAGGTGAACATCTCGACCCCGTGGCCCCTCGACGTGGCCGGCGAGACGCCTCGGCTTGGCGTCGAGATCGGCGCCATCTTGCCGCCGGTGAGCTACCTCGACGCGCTGGGCGAGAGTGCCGCCTTCGGCATCCGGGTCGTGCCCGAGATCGCCAAGGGCTTCGTGGCCGGCTTCGGGGCCGCCATCACCGGCGCCCCCAACCCCGAGGTGGCGGGTCCTGTCGGCATGGTCTCGCTCGTGTCGCAGGCCACGCGGGTGGGCCTGGCCAGCGTGCTCCTGCTGGCCGCGGTCATCAACTTCTCGCTGGGCGTGTTCAACCTGCTCCCGATCCCGGGGCTCGACGGCGGTCGCATGTTCCTGGCCGTCATCGTGGCGCTGCGGGGCAAACCGTTCCAGCCGGGCCAGGAGGAGAAGTTCCACTTCGCCGGGATCATGCTGGTGATGGCGCTCATCGTGCTGATAACGTTCCGTGAACTGAGCGCGCTGTTCACCTGATGAGCCGCTCGGCGGAGCAGGAGGGCGCCGGCCAAACACCGAGGGTGGACGTGCTCATCCCCGCCTTCGACGAGGCGCCGTACGTCGGCACCGTAGTTCGGGCGGCGTTAGCCGCCGGCACCGGTCGCGTGCTCGTCGTGGACGACGGGTCCACCGATGGCACGAGCCAGACGGCCACCGCGGCCGGCGCGGAGGTCCTCACCCTTCCGGAGAACCGGGGCAAGGGTGGGGCGCTTCACGCCGGCGCCGCGGCTCTGACCAGCGAGGTCATAGTCATGCTCGATGCCGATCTCGTCGGGCTAGAGCCGGAGCACGTCATGGCGCTGGCGGCGCCCGTGTTGGAGGGCCGCGCCGAGATGACCCGCGGCGCGTTCGAGGGCGGCCGCTGGACGACCACCACCGCGCAGCACGTGGCGCCACAACTGAGCGGTCAGAGGGCCGTGAAGCGCTCCCTCCTGTTGGGAGTACCGGGGCTCGCGGAGAGCCGCTACGGCGTCGAGGTCGCCATCACGTTCCACGCGGCGGACGCCGGTTGGCGCTGCCTCAACGTGCCGTTGCCGGGCGTCTCGCAGATCATGAAGGAAGAGAAGCGCGGCTTCTGGCGCGGGGCGCGGGTCCGCGTCCGCATGTACCTCGACATCCTTCGCGCCATGACGCACAGGCGCAGAGCGCCGCGGCACAGAGGAGAACGAAATTGGAGATAGTGACCGTCCCGCTCGGGCCCCTGAAGGCCAACGGCTACCTGCTCATCGAGGGGGGCGACGTCGTGGTCGTGGACCCTGGTGGCGAGGGTGAGGACCTGGCCGCGGCCCTCAAGGAACGCGGGTGGACCCTGAAGGCCGTCTGGCTCACCCACGCGCACTTCGACCACGTGGGCGGCGTCGCGGGACTGTTGCGCGCCGCGGGGAGCGTGCCCGTCCACATGCATCCGGCCGACGAGCAGCTCCTGCGGCACGCCGCCCAGTCGGCGGCCCGGTGGAACATAGAGATCGAGGCGCCCCCCACCGACTTCGTGGCCCTCGGCCACGGTGAGACGCTGGTGTCGGGAGCCGTAAGCGCCCGCGTGCTGCACACCCCGGGGCACGCCCCCGGACACGTCGCCTTCTACTTGGAGGACGCCGCCACGGTCCTCTCCGGAGACGCCCTGTTCAAGGGCTCCATAGGCCGCACCGACCTTCCTTACGGTGATCACGAGCAGTTGCTCGAGAGCATCCGCCGCGAGCTACTCTCGCTGCCCGCAGAGACCAGGGTGCTGCCCGGGCACGGCGAGCCGACCACGGTCGCAGCGGAGTCAGCGAGCAACCCCTTCCTCTGAGGCTCGTACTGGTGCCGAGCGGCCCGCCGGCCCTGGCACTGCGTTCCGGCTCGCCGGATGTCGGGCAGGTGCCCGCGGGCATCCAATTTGCTCCGACAGCGGCTAAGATGAGAGAAAGGCCCTCTCCGCACGTGGCGCCGCCAGCGGTGTCGAGATCGACAGTGCGCGCGGGAACCACTGACGCGCGAGCGTGATGCTAGCAGCGCGTGGGGTCGGGTAAGGACGGGAGGCGTCCATGTTCAGGCTATTCACGACCAACTGGTGGGCCATCGTGTTGCGGGGTGTCGTCGGCTTGCTGTTCGGCGTCGCTGCGCTCGTCTGGCCGGCGCTCACGCTCACCGTCCTGCTCGCCTTGTTCGCAGCGTTCGCGCTGGTGGACGGCGCCTTCGCCCTGGTCGCCGTGCTCTTCGGCAGGGCCGAGGGGAGGTGGTGGGTCCAGCTCGTCGAGGGACTGATAAGCATCGCCGCCGGCCTCGTCACCCTGGCGGTGCCGGGCCTTACCGCAGTCGCCTTCGTGCTCGTCGTCGCCGCGTGGGCGGTCCTCTCGGGCATCTTCCGGATCGTGATGGCGATCCGGCTCCGCAAGGAGATCGACAACGAGTGGCTGCTCGCCCTCGGCGGCGTGTTGTCGCTGGTCCTCGGCATCGTCTTCTTCGCCCGTCCCGGGGTCGGCATCCTCTCGATGGTCTGGGTCCTGGGCCTGTATGCGCTCCTGTTCGGATTGACGCTCATCGTCCTCGGCTTCAGGCTCCGTGGGCTAAAGGGGCGCATCGAGCGCGGCGTCGAGGCCTTGGGCGGCGGGGCCGACCGCGGGGCGTGAGGCGGTGAGCAGCAGGCCACCCGGACCACCCTCGCGAACGCCGAGGGGCGACGGCGGCGCGCCGAAGCGCGAGGGCCGCGGGCCAACGGGTGAGGGCGGCGCGCCGCCGGAAGGAAGCCCCAAGCGCAGGCTCCCCATCTGGCTCATCTTCGTCGGCATATTCATAGTCAACTACGTCCTCGTGACCTTCGTGTTCCCGGGCCCGGGAAAACCCGTCGAGATCCCCTACACGCTCTTCACGGAGCAGGTCACGGCCGGGAACGTCGTCACGGTCGCCAGCCGTGGCGACACGCTGCAGGGCCTGCTGGCGAAGCCGATCACGTATCCGCCGCCGACCGCCACGCCCGAGGAGGGCAGCGGCAGCGAGGGCAACGCTTCTGAGCCGGTCGAGGTGACGAAGTTCACCACCACCGTTCCCACCTTCGTCGGCACCGATCTCGAGAAACTCCTGGTCGACCACGGCGTCGAGATCAGCGCGACCTCGATGGACACCCCCCGTAACCCGCTGCTCACCCTGCTGCTCGCGTTCGGTCCGACGCTCGCGCTGGTCGCCCTGATCGTGTGGATGGGCCGCCGGCTCAGGAGCGGCGCAGGCGCAGGCGGCCTGGGAGGCGCCTTCGGCCTCGGGAAGAGCGCAGTCAAACGCTACGACGAGGCCTCTGACGCCGAACGCGTCACCTTCGACGACGTGGCCGGCATCGACGAGGCGCGAAACGAGCTTGTCGAGATCGTCGACTTCCTCCAGAACCCCGACAGGTACACGCGTCTCGGCGGCACCGCGCCCAAGGGCGTGCTCCTGGTCGGAGCGCCGGGCACGGGCAAGACGTTGCTGGCGCGAGCGGTGGCCGGGGAGGCCGGCGTCCCGTTCTTCAGCATGAACGCCTCCGAGTTCGTCGAGATGATAGTCGGCGTGGGCGCCAGCCGCGTGCGCGACCTGTTCAAGCAGGCGCGCGAGGCCGCCCCTTCCATCATCTTCATCGACGAGCTGGACGCCATCGGCCGGGCCAGGGGGCGCAGCAGTTTCGGCGGCACCGGCGAGCAGGAGCAGGCACTCAACCAGATCCTGACGGAGATGGACGGCTTCAGCACGCGCGAGGGCGTGATCGTGCTGTCGGCCACCAACCGTCCCGACGTGCTCGACCCGGCGCTGCTGCGCGCCGGTCGCTTCGACAGGCGCGTCACGGTTCAGCCGCCCGACAAGGTCGGGCGGGCGAAGATCCTCGAGGTTCACACCCGCAACGTGCCGCTGGCGCCCGACGTGGACCTCGCGGTCATCGCCTCCATCACGCCGGGCCTGGTCGGCGCCGACCTGCGCAACCTCGTCAACGAGGCCGCCCTGCTGGCCGCACGGCGCAGGCAGGACAGCGTAACGCAACGCGACTTCGAGGACGCCCTCGAGAAGCTGGTGCTCGGGCCCGTCAGGAGCGTGGTGTTGAGCCTCGCCGACCGCACCCGCACCGCCTACCACGAGAGTGGTCACGCGATCCTCGGGCTCGTCGTGCCTGGGGCCGATCCCGTCACGCGCGTCACCATCACGCCGCGCGGGCAGTCGCTGGGCGTCACGTACCAGCGTCCCGTGGACGACCGCTACAACTACTCGGACACCCACCTCAGGGCGCGCATCGTCGGCGCCATGGGCGGCCGCGCGGCCGAGGAGATCGTCTACGGTGACCGCACCACGGGCGCCCAGAACGACCTCGAACAGGCCAGCGCGGTGGCGGTCCAGATGGTGACCCGCTGGGGCATGAGCGACCGGGTCGGCCCGCTCGCCCTGGCGCCCAAGGGGAACACCTACCTGGGAGGCGCCGAGAGCTTCGGCCTGGAGGGCAAGCCGTACAGCGAGGCCACCGCGCGCTTGATCGACGACGAGGTGCGCCGGATCATCGAAGAGAGCTACGCCCAGGCGGTCGAGCTCCTGAAGGAGCACAGAGCCCAGCTCGACGACTTGGCGAAGGCGCTGCTGGAGCACGAGACCCTGGACGAGGCCGCGGTGCTGGCGGCAACGGGCCTCGGGCCGGCGCCCAAGCAAGCCGCCGCCAACGCGCCTGAGGTCACCGAAGCGAACGACTAGCGCCGCAGGCGCGACTCGACGGCGCGGGCGTGGGCCTCGAGGCCCTCGGCCCGCGCCATAAAGGCGGCCGCCGGGCCGACGTCCTCGACCACGGCGCGAGACAAGTAGGTGAGGGGCATCACCTTCTGGAAATCGCGCAGGTTCAGGAAGGAACTGAAGCGCGCCGTGGTGCCGGTAGGCATGACGTGGCTGGGCCCGACGACGTAATCGCCCAGGGCCTCCAGGCTGTTGGCGCCGAGGAAGAGACCCCCGGCGTTGCGCGCCTTCGCGGCCAGGCTCCAGGGGTCATCTACCAGCAAGCAGAGGTGTTCGGGCGCGTAGGCGTTCGCGACGACCATGGCCGCGTCCAGGTCCTCCACGAGCACGGCCACGCCTCGCTCCTCTACCGACTGGCCGGCCGACCGCGGGTCGGGCAGGGCGGCGGCGGCCCGAGGAAGGGCCTCCAGGACGTGCTCCAGCAGCGCCAGGCTGGGCGTCACGAGCACGGGCTGCGCGCCCGCGTGCTCGGCCTGCGCCAGCAGGTCGGCAACCACGTGCCCCGCGTCGGCCGAGTCGTCCGCCACCACCAGCGTCTCCGTGGGGCCGGGCAGGGACTCTATGCCCACCGTGCCGTATAGCTGCCGCTTGGCCTCGACCACGTAGCGGTTGCCGGGGCCGACGACCTTGTCCACGCGCTGGACGCTGGCCGTGCCGTAGGCGAGGCCGGCGATGGCTTGTGGGCCGCCGACCCTCATGACCTGGTCGGCGCCCGCCAGTCTGGCTGCGAACCGCACCGCGGCCGGCACGCTGCCGTCCTCGGCCGGCGGCGTGGCCACTACCACCCGCTCGACGCCCGCCACCCTGGCCGGCACGGCCGTCATGAGCACGCTCGAGAAGAGCGGGGCGCTGCCGCCCGGCACGTAGCAGCCCACGCTCGAGAGCGGCACCACGAGCTGGCCCAGCATGGCGCCGTCTGCCGCGTACAAGAAGCCGCCTTCGGGCTGGTGGCGGTAGTACTCTTCCACGCGCCTGGCCGCCAACCTGATGGCCGCGGCCAGTTCCGGGTCGAGCTCCGACTCGGCCCCCTCCAGTTCGGCCGCCCCGACGAGCACGCCGCTCAAGTCGACGCCGTCGAAGCGTGCGGTGTGGTCCACGAGAGCGGCGTCGCCGCGTTGTCGAACGTCCGCGATTATCTCCCGGACGCTGGCTTCGAGGGCCTCGTCCGGTGAGGATCGGCCGATGCGCTCCTCGCACCAGGCGAGGGCCGCTGAAGTCGAGTTGATGACGCGCATGCCGTTCAGGATATAGGTGCGGCCGCGGTAGAGTCGCTGCATGAGCCTCAAGGTGCTGTGGCGCAACGCCAAGACCGCCGCCGCCGCGCGCGGTCTTCCCGTGCCGCAGGGCGTGGAACTGCGCTTCGCCGGCCCGGGTGAGGTGGCGGCCTCGGACCGCGACTGGGCCGAGGTGATAGTCACCGGGTCGGCGCCCCCCGGCCTGCTCACGGGGCCGGCACTGCGGCACATCGTCGTGCCGTTCGCGGGCCTGAGCCCGGAACTGCGCGAGGCGGCCCTGGCGCGGCCCGGGGTGAGCGTCCACAACTCCCACTACAACGCCGTCATGGTGGCACATCATGCCCTAGCCCTCATGTTTGCCTGCACCCACGACGTGGTGGTGGCCGACGGGGCCATGCGCCGCGGCGACTGGGGCAAGGACGAAGCCACGGCCCCGGTCAGCCTCTTCCTCCCCGGCAAGGTGGCGCTGCTCCTCGGCTTCGGTCACATCGCCAAGGCCCAGGTCGCCCCCCTGAGGGCACTGGGCATGGAGGTGCGCGCGTGGCGGCGGCGTCAGGAGGCCGAGGAGGGCGTCTTCACTTACGGCCCGTCCGACCTGCTCGAAGCCCTCGCGGCCGCCGACGTGGTCCTCATCAGCCTACCGGCGACGCCGGAAACGGTAGGCCGGGTGGGGCCGGCCGAGCTGGCGGCATTGAAGCCCTCCGCGGTGCTGGTGAACGTTGGCCGGGGTGCGGTCGTGGACGAGGAGGCGCTCTACCGCGCCCTCGCCGAGCGGCGCCTCAAGGCCGCCGGGATCGACGTCTGGTACGACTATCCCCCGAGAGGGTACGGTCTGATCAGGACGTTCCCCAGCAAGTTCCCGTTCCAAGAACTGGACAACGTGGTGATGAGCCCTCACCGGGCGGACGCCGTGCCTGACTGGCAGAGGGCGTCGGCACTCGACACGTTGGAAACGCTTGCCGGCCTGGCGCGCGGCGAGCCGCGGAACCTCGTCGACTTGGCGGCGGGTTACTGAGAGAGCGACTCCTGCAACTCAGACCCGCAAGCCGTCCAGGGCAAGCCGCAGGGCGACCGCCAACTCCTCGTGTACAGACCGGTCTTGCCGGTAGGCAGCCCACTGTAGCGCGGTGATGAAGTACGCGTTGGCAAGCGAACGCGCCAGGCGCTCCGAGGAGTAGTCCAGCCTCACCTGGCCTGCCGACTGCGCCCGCCTGAGCGCGTCCCTGAACATCTCCACCAACGGCAACGCCAGGAACGCCGCACGTGAGCGTTCCTCGTTCGGGTCGAGCAGCTCGAACGAGATGGGGAGGATGAGTTCGGGGTGGGCCGCGGCGAACGCGGCCAACTCGGTAAACAGGAAGCCGATCTCGGCAAGTGC
The DNA here is from genome assembly GCA_032027045.1 of Truepera sp. Classification (NCBI taxonomy): domain Bacteria; kingdom Thermotogati; phylum Deinococcota; class Deinococci; order Trueperales; family Trueperaceae; genus Truepera; species Truepera sp. The sequence continues at coordinate 1,640,430 of JAVSMU010000001.1, forward strand.
GTCGAAACCCGCCCCCGCCCGCTTCTTCTCCACCCGCCGGGCCAGGGCGTCCAACTGGCGGGCGAAATAGGCAACCAGGATGCTCTGCTTGTTGGGGAAGTAGTTGAACACCGTGCCCCGGGATACGCCCGCGCGCGCCGCTATGAGCTCGAACGTGGCACCCTTGAGGCCGCGCGCCTCGATGAGCGCCATCGCGCTACCCAAGATGCGCTCGCGGCGGTCCGCCTTCTTTCGCTCGCGCGGACTCTGGCCGGTGGCCGTAGCCGGTCCCGCCGCAAAATCGCCCGAGGAACTCACGCGGTCATCTTAGCGTGAGGCACGGCAACCGCGAGGGAACCGCGGCCCTCGGACGCGTAGCCGCTGACCGGCGACGCCGTGCCCGCCGGGCCACAAAGCAGTGACGCCGCCGGACCGATGGTCATGGCGGCGTCTTGCATTCCCGCAGTCGTTTGGCTCAGGCGTTACGGGCGACGTCGACCAGTGCCTTGAAGGCGGACGGCTCGCGCACTGCCAGGTCGGCCAGAACCTTACGGTCGAGCTGCACGCCCGCCTTGCGCAGGCCGGCGACGAAGCGCGAGTAGCTCACGCCCTCGATACGCGCGGCTGCGTTGATGCGCGCGATCCATAGGCGGCGGAACACGGCCTTCTTGTCACGGCGGTCGCGATACGCGTAATCGGCGGCGTTGAGAAGCGTCTGTTGCGCGACGCGCACGCTCTTGGAGCGTAAGCCCCAATAACCCTTGGCGCGCTTGAGGATCTTCTGGTGACGGCGACGGCGAACGATGCCGGTCTTGGCTCTAGGCATGATTCACCCCCTCAGTCGTAGGGCAGCAGCGTCTTGATGCGCTCTGCCTCTGGCTTGGCGATGATTAGGTCCCTGCGGCCCTGGCGAATCCTGCGGCCTGACTTCTTGTAGTTCAGGTGTCGCTTGCCTGAGCGCATCGCCTTGACCTTACCTCGCCCTGTGATCTTCACACGGGCTTTGGTGCCCTTATGGGTCTTGAGTTTCGGCATGCTGTCTCTCTCCTAAAGCTTCCGTCGCTGGTGTCCGGTTCGGTCCAAGCGTCGGCCTCGCCCTCTTGGGGCTAGGGCCCATAGAGGTTACTACATCGGACGTGGAGCTGCCCACTCGGGCATACTCGTGAGCGTGCAGAGCGTCAGCTCTCCACCGGTACTCCCGCCGGGCGCAGGATCATGTTCATGTCCATCCCCGCGATCATCGGGGCGGCGTCGACCACGGCCAGCTCCGTGACGTCGGAGGCGACGCGGTTGAGGATCCCCTGCCCCAGTTCTGGGTGGGTGCGCTCACGGCCGCGGAACATGATGGTCACCTTCACCTTGTGACCACCCTTGAGGAAACGGCGGATGTGGTTGACCTTGGTCTCGTAGTCGTGATCGTCGATCTTGACGCGGAACTTGATCGACTTCATCTCCTGTTGGCGGGAGCGCCGGCGGGCGTCCTTGGTCTGCTGCTGCAACTCGAAACGGTACTTACCGTAGTCCAGCAGCTTGGCGACCGGCGGCTGCGCCGCCTCGCCCACCATTACGAGATCGAGGTCTTCCTCGCGTGCCATGCGAAGCGCGTCACGGGTCTCGACGATGCCGACCTGTTGGCCATCGGACCCTATGAGGCGCACCTGACGCACGCGGATCTGCTCGTTCACTTTCAGCTCTTTCGAAATGGACTCCACCTCCTGGGTGAGTTGTCGTGGCGACGCGTATGGCTGGCGGGCGCGGCAAGCGCGCTTTACACCTCACCAACATCGCACACAGCGCTCGATTCTAGCAGAGCGGGGTGTCAGGTTACAACGGGACGCGGGAACGTCCCTCGGCTTCTCGATCGAGAGCGCCGGCCCGGCTCACCTGCCCCACGCGCACCAGCGTGTCGGCTCACCTGCCCCACGCGCACCAGCGTGCCGGCGCTAGACTGGCCGCACGACCACGGCCGTCGGTGCAGTCATGGACTCCGACCTTCTCAACAGCTCTCTCAGCGTGCGCCCGGCAACCACCGCGGACGCCCGGGCAATCGCAGACGTGGCGTTCGAGACGGCGTTCTTCGGAGCCTCGGCTGCGGTGTTCTTCCCGTGTCCCGAGCTCTTCGGCGAGTTGTGGGTGCAGCCCTACTTGCATGCGGGCCACGGTCACGTGGCCGTCACCCAAGCGGGCAAGGTGGTCGGCTACTGCGTCGGCGTCGACCAGCCGACCGACTATGCTCGCGGGCTGCTCGCGCGCCTGCCAAGGACCGTAGCGGCGCTGGCACGCTGCGGGTGTAGTCCCGGTTGGCGCACGGCACTCAGGTACGGTTGGCGCGCGCTGCGTTTCAGGACGCCTGCCGCTCCGGCCCGGATCTACCCGGCACACCTCCACCTGGCGCTGCTGCCGGCCAGCCGTGGCGGCGGCGCCGGCCGCGCGCTCCTCAGCGCGTTCCTGACCGCCGCCGCCGCCCGCGGCGTGCAAGGCCTGCAACTCTCGACCACTGCCGGCCACGTGGCAGCCGTGAACCTCTACCTCTCCTCGGGGTTCGAGCAATGGGCTGCCGGCGCAAGCCCGCTGTGGCGGCCCTGGACAGGGCACGACGAAACGCACCTGACGCTGGTCACGGCGCTCGGTACTGGTTCTCGGCCGGTGAGCGGCTGACCAGCTCATTGCGCCGCGCGAACGCTTCGAGGAAGCGCCGCATCAGGTCGACCTGGCTCCGGTAGGCGTAGATCGCGCGGAGCTTGGTCTCTACCCACTGCGGCTCCAAGTCGAAGCGCTCCCACGCAACGTTCCGCGCCCGCAACGGTGGGAACAGCGGTTGGCGTAGATGCACGCCTTTAGGCAGGGGCCACTCGCGGTCGCCATGCACGATCCACCAGCGCCCGATGTCGAGTTGGCGGCGCTCACCCAGTAGCTCGATCATGAGTTCACCCACGGCACGGTGATCTGGATGCGCGTCGCGCGGGATGGGCGCCAGGACCACGGTCGGGTTCACCGCCGCTAACACTCTCCGCAACTCTGCCCGCAAGTTCTCCCCCGTATAGGCGAGGCCGGGCGACTGCGCCGCCTCGTAAGGCACGCTGGAGCGAAGAGTGAACCGCGAGCGGAAGAGTTTCTTAGGGTCACCGTCGACCAGCGCGCGTAGGCCGCGGTCCGGGAAGCCGAGCACGACCACGTGGTCGTGCGCCACGCCGAGCATGGCGGCCGCGGTCCGCGCCTCGTCCAGCCTTCGGCGCCCCAGCTCGAGCATGGGTTCGCCACTCGTCCACACCTTGCGTTCCAGGAGGATCGCGTCCAGCTCGAAGGCGTCACCGGCGGTCACGTAAACGATCCACACCTGGGCTCCCGCCTCATGGGCCTGGAGCACCATCCCGGCGCAGCACAGCACCTCGTCGTCCGGATGGGGTGCGACCACGAGCACTCGGTCGCCGGCCACCAGGCGCTGTGCGGCCGGTAAAGCCGCCGCGCTCAGGCCGAAGCGCCGTGCGTACCACCAGGCACCCAGTGCCGGAAGGTTGATGACCAATACCCCGGCCAGTAGCAACGCACCAAGAGCCACGAGCGTGATCGCCCGCTCGTTGACCAGGCCCCACGCCGCCACCCCGGCCAGCCCGAACGTTGGCCACGAGCGTTCGCCAGGTGGACGCCGTGAGCCCGGCATGGGCCCAGCTTGTCACAGGGTTGCTCGCGGCGCGGCGCACGTGAGCGCGGCCATACGGATACCGGCCGCGGTCGCAACTCAGGGATACATTGAGTGCATGGCAATCAGTGACGACCAACTACGCAAGGTGCTCGATGACACCCACACCATCGCGATCCTGGGCGCGAGCACGAAGAGCGACAGGGCCGCGAATCAGGTGCCTCTCTACTTGCAGCGGCACGGCTACACCGTGCTGCCGGTGAACCCGGTGGCAGCCGGCGGTGAGTTGTTCGGCGAGCCCGTGACGGCCACGCTCGCCGAGATCTCGCAGCCGGTCGACCTGGTGGACGTCTTCAGGCGCCCCGTCGACATCCCGGCGCACGTGCCCGACATCCTGGCCATGCGCCCGCTACCCAAGGTCGTTTGGTTCCAACTAGGCATCCGCAACGACGAGGCCGCCGCTCAGTTGGAGGCCGCCGGCATCACGGTGGTGCAGGACAAGTGCACGAAAATCGAGCACGCGCGGCTGCTCGGGGGCAGCGCCGGCGCTCGCGAGCCGAGCGACGAAGGGTGAGTAACCGCCTGTCGCTCGGCTACTCGCCGTGCCCCAACGACACCTTCATCTTCCACGCCCTCACCCACGGCCTCCTAGAGTCCGCCGCGGACCTCGAGTTCGTCGTCCTACTGGACGACGTAGAGGCCCTCAACCGCTCGGCCGCGGCCGGGCGGCTCGACGTTGCCAAGGTCAGCTACCACGCTTACGGCCACATCTCGTCCGATTACGTGATGCTGCGCAGTGGCGGCGCGCTCGGCCGCGGCGTCGGGCCGCTGGTCGTGGCCAGAACGCCCGGCCTCGACCTTCGGGGCAAGCGCGTCGCCGTCCCCGGTGGCCGCACCACGGCCAAACTCCTCCTCGAGCTGTGGCGGCCCGAGGGACTGGAACTCGAGGAGCTGCGCTATGACGCCATCATCCCGGCCGTGGCAGGCGGCGAAGTGGACGCCGGCCTCATCATCCACGAGAGTCGCTTCACTTACATGACTCATGGTCTTCATGCCCTGGTCGACCTGGGCGCCTGGTGGGAGGGCGAGGTGGGCGAACTCGTCCCCCTCGGAGCGATAGTGGCCAGGCGCTCGCTGGGCGCGGCGATGCACACGCGGCTGGCAGGGCTCGTAAGGGCCAGCCTCGAGTACGCCTGGCGTCGGCCCGGCGCGTCCACCGAGTACGTGGCCGCCAACGCCCAGGAGATGTCGGAGGAGGTTCGGCGGCAACACATCGCCCTCTACGTCAACGATTACTCGCTGGATGTCGGGGTCGATGGCGAACGCGCCGCGCGCCGGCTCCTCGAACGCGGCCTGAGCCGCGGCCTCTTCCCTGCTCTGCGCGAGCCCATTTTCGCGGCCTAGGCTCGAGGGGCGCGTTGTGGACCCGCTGGAAGCGGCGCGGGGACCGAATGCCCCTGTCGGCGGGGCCGTCTTGAGGGTAGGCTGGGCGCATGGTGAGCTTCAGCGTCGGTGAAGAAGTCATTTTCCAGGGCAAGCGCTACGTCATCAGCACGGCCTCGCCACGGCAGCCGTACCAGTACCGCCTGTTGGCGACGACGCCGGAGGGCGCGCGCGTGGCCTGGGCCATGCGGTCCGACCTAGGGAAGATGGAGAACTACACGACGCCGAACAACGATACGAGTGAGATCAAAGGTAGCGGGCCGACCACGGCGCGCCGCCGGTGAGACGCGATGCACCGCTAGGCCACCGCACCCATAGTCGGGGCTAAGAGCCGCCTCGAAGCGCGTCCGGCCGACGGAACCGCCCCGCAGCGCGTCCGGCCTACGCCCCCTCCTGCGGAAGCCCGGGCGACCGCACGGGCCTCCGACCCTCGCTACCATGGGGCCGTGGACGGCACCACCATCTACACGGTAGGTCATTCGACTCACCCGATCGAGGAGTTCACCGCGTTGCTGCAGGCGCACGGCGTGAAGCGCCTGGTGGACGTTCGCACCATCCCCAAGTCGCGCCACAACCCCCAGTTCATGAAGGACGCCCTTGCCGCCAGCCTCCGCGCCGCCGGCATCAGCTACCGCTGGGTCAGGGCCCTGGGCGGCCTGCGGCGCGCGCACGAAGGCAGCCCCAACGGCGGCTGGCGCAACGCCTCGTTCAGGGGTTATGCCGACTACATGCAGACGCCAGAGTTCGCGGCCGCGGTGGACGACCTCGTCTCGCACGCCAAGCACGACGACCTGGCCATCATGTGTTCCGAGGCGGTGCCGTGGCGGTGCCACCGCTCACTGATCGGCGACGCGCTCCTGGTTCGTGGGGTCAAGGTCCTCGACATCATGTCGAAGTCTTCTGCCCGGCCCCACAAGCTGACGCCTTTCGCCCACGTGGACGGCACTAACATCACTTACCCACCGAGTTGACGACTGCGTGAAGCGCCCTCGCCGCCCTGAACCCCTGCCTGGAGAAGACGCCGAGGCGTTACGGGGCCGGCTCAGTGACCGAACTCATCGGAGTCGAGCGTCACGGCGCGCTCACCGCGGCTCAGCGCCTCGATGGCCTCCATCTCGTTCGCGGCAAGAGTGAAGTCGAAGACGCTGAAGTTCTCCAGCAGCCGCTCGCGGCGCTTCGTCTTGGGGATGACGACGTTGCCGAGCTGCAGACTCCAGCGCAGCACGACCTGAGCCGGCGTCCTTCCGTGCCTCTCGCCTATGTCCGCGATCACCGGATCGTCGAGCAGCTCACCACCCTTACCGAGTGGCGCCCAGGCCTCGGTGGCTATCTCGTGCTCCTCGTGAAAGGCGCGCACTGCTGAGCGGTCGGCGAACGGGTTCAACTCGATCTGGTTGACGTCGGGCGCGACCCCGGTCTCGTCCAGCAGCCGCTGGAGGTGGTGCGGCTTGAAGTTGGCCACGCCGATCGAGCGCACCAGTCCCTCGTCTCGCAACCGGATGAGCCCCCGCCAGGCGTCCACGAACCGACCCCGAGCCGGGTTCGGCCAGTGGATCATCAACTGGTCGATGCGCTCGAGCCGCAGGCGTTCCGCGCTGCGCTGGAACGCCTCTCGTACGAGGTCCTCGCCGTGCCACCTTGCGTTGAACTTCGTCGTGACGAACAGCTCGGAGCGGTCTATCCCCGAGGCCTCGAGCGCCCTGCCGACCCCGACCTCGTTGCCGTAGGACTCGGCGGTATCGAACAGCCGGTAGCCGAGCTCGAGCGCCCTTCCGACGACCGGTTCCACCTGCTCGTTGTCGAGCGGGTACGTGCCTAGCCCGAGCACCGGCATCTCCGCCCCGCCCAACAGCCTGAGTGTCTTGCTCGAACGGTCGTCCATGGGCCTACGGTACCGCGTGGCGCATGACCGCTCGCGCGAGCGTCATGCCCTGCAGCGCTGCCGTCTCGTAACCGAGACGGCCGACGCAGGCGCCGGCGGCGTAGAGCCCCTCGAGCCGACCGAGGCGGTAAGTGTCCGGCGACCACTCGGCACCAGCGAAGACGTCGAAGCCGACCTCGTATGGCAGAGCCCCACCCAGCGCCTCGAGCCGTAAGGACCCTGCCTCGAACCGGAACCCGCGGGCCAGGAGGTCCTCTTCAAGGTCGGCGTACGCCATCTCGCTCAACCTCCCGGCGTGCTCGACGCTGGACCCCACGGTGAGCCGCGCCCCGAGGAAGCTGCCGACGCAGAGCGCCACGTTGCCGCCCGCCCTGTCCACGCCCTCCCACGTTGCGACTCCGGTGACCCTCGAACCGTCCACGAGGAGTGCCGACGCCGTGGACTGCAGGAGGTGCAAACCGGGCTCGGCCTCCAGCAGCCGCTTCGCTTGGCGCCTGAGCTCCACGGCGTCCGCCACGACCGGACCACCGCGCGAATCACCCAGGCAGGCCTCCATGAGGCTGCCGGGCGGCGGTTGCAGCTCGTACTCGTCGTGCGCCATCACGTAGAGCGTGTCGAGGCTCGTGGTTACGAGTAGCGTGCCCAGGCCGGCCCTGGCGGCCGCGTAGGCCGCCTCGCAGCCGGTGATGCCGCCGCCCACGACGATCAGGTCGACCGTCACGCCGTTCGGGCCTCCGTCAGTGGTCGCCGTGCCCCACCATCAGCGGGCGGCGACGGCCGGCTACCTTCACGACCACGTGTTTCCCGGAGCGCGTCCGTTGATAGATGACGGTCCCGCTCTTCGCGCCCACCAGGGGCACGGTCTCCGCCGCGTTGAAGAGGACGCGCATGTGCAAGGGCACGGCCCGCCTCAGGTTACCGATCTCGTAATGCTGGTCGTCGCTCACGCGGTAACCGAGGAAGAAGTCGGGGGCGTCGTCGTCCGAGTAGACGCACAGCAGCGACCTGGCCTCCTCCGACCGGTAATGCGCCACGGCCTCCCACACCACGGCAGCGGCCTCGACATCGGTCAAGTAGCTCACCTTCGCCTTGGCCGTATCGCCGAAGAACGCCGCCGGGAAACGCTGCGATTGCGCGTAGTAACCGCCCGGACCCACCCGCAGGCGCATGACGTCGTTGTCGTACGCTCGACCCTTCACCCTGCCCTTGAGGTGCTCTATGGCCAGGCCGAAGCGCCTTTCGTGGCTATCCTCGCCGTCTTCGAAGGTCGAGTCGAAGAGCGAGGAATCGGTGTTGACCTCGAAGCCGCTGTCGGGGGTCATGGCCCAGCCGCCCAACGCACCGGCGCCCTGGAGCCCCAGGTGGATCTCTTTGAACCCTGCGTGAGGGTCGACCTTCTTGGCGGGCTCAAGCTCGTCAGTCATGTTCGCCTCCCGACCGGTTTGGGCACGACGTCCGCCACGTGGAGCGCCGAGACCCCGAAGGTCTGCAGCCGGTACTCTACCCTCTCGAAGCCGGCCTCCAACAGGTGCGAGTCGAGGGCCTCGGGGGTGAAGAACGCCAGCACCGACTCCGGCAGGTAGGCATAAGCACCGGGCGCGCCCGACACCAGGCCGCCCAGGCGCGGCAGAACGCGCGTGAAGTAGAAGCGGAACAGCGCACCGAAGGCGCCCGCGGGCGGTGGGGGGAACTCTAGGATCGTGAGTCGCCCCCCTGTCTTGAGCACACGACGGAACTCGCGCAGTCCGGCATCGGGTTCCGCGAAGTTGCGCAGACCGTAGGCGATGGTGACGGCGTCGAACGTCGCGTCCGGGTACGGCAGGGCCGTGCCGTCGGCCTGCTCGAACTCTATGTCCGCGCCACGCTTGGCTGCCTTGAGCCGCGCCAGGTCGAGCATCGGCGCGGCGAAGTCCACGCCCACCACGCGCACGTCCGGTCGCTGTCTTTTCAGGGTGAACGCCAGGTCGCCCGTTCCGGTCGCCACGTCGAGCACCGCGCCGGACACCCGAGGGACGTGGGCCAGGGCCGCGCGTGCGGCCTCCGACCGCCAGCGCCTGTCGACACCGAAGGAGAGCACGCCGTTGAGGAGGTCGTAGGTGGGCGCGATGTCGGAGAACATGGTCCTCACGCGCTCGGCCCGGTCACCGTCACCGCTCGGACCCGGCCCAGCGCCCATGGCAGCCATGCGGGTGAAACTACCATCTTCACCCAGGCGCGAGCTGCCCGAAAAACCGTTCTGCGTGCCGCCGGCGGGTTTCAGATCTGGGCGACCCCGAGGCGCGTGAGGAAGTCACGCGCCTTGCGCGGTGAGAAGTTCGAGAGGCTCTCGGCCAGGTCGCCCGCCACCATGGTCGGGACGCTCCGCCGACCCGCGTTGACACGCATGACCAGCTCGGCCGCCTCAGGATCGTCTTCGATGTTCACCTCGGAATAGGGCAGGCCCTTGGCGTCCAGGTAGGCCTTGAGGGCGTGGCAGTCCGAGCACCAGGAGGTGGTGTAGAGGGTGATGTGAGGGGGTTGGGGAGATACGGGCATGGGCACCTAATCCTCAGTTCAGATTTCACTCGCGTCACGAGACGTCGCCGATGGCCTCGCCCACCTTCAACCTGGGCGGCCCGGGCGCGGCACTTAGCGCCACGCAGAACCTACCAAACCCGGGCAGGGCATTGTGTCGTCTGCCTCCGCCAAGCGCCTTGTTCACGCGACCGGACGAATGTCCTCGGCGCTCCTCCGTAGGATGAGGCATACGCAAGCTCGGGACCACGCGGGCGCGTTACCGCTCCTTGTCAAACGAGGCATCGATGGCTGGTCCCCTCTCGACTGATGGGAGAGTCACATGCTCGAACTCAACGGCAAGGTCGCGATCGTCACGGGCGGCGGCGGCGACATCGGCCGCACGGCTGCCGTCACCCTAGCCAAGCAGGGCGCGAAGGTCTTCATCGTCGACATCGACCAGGGCGCCGTCGACGAGACGCTTGCGGCCGTGCGTTCCGCCGGCGGGACGGCCGAGGGCATGAAGGCCGACGTCACGCAACCCGCGCAGGTCGAGGCGTACGCCCAGAAGGCGCTCGACACCTTCGGGTCCATCGACCTGTTCTTCAATAACGCCGGCATCGAGGGGCCCGCCGCGCCCATCCCCGACTACCCGGTCGAGGCGTTCGAGGCCGTCCTGAACGTGAACGTGAAGGGCGTGTTCCTCGGGCTGAAGTACGTGCTGCCGCGGATCTCGGAGGGCGGGGCGGTCGTCAACACGGCCAGCGTCGCCGGCCTGGGCGGGTCACCTGGCTTGGTCGGGTACATCGCCTCCAAGCACGCCGTGATCGGCATCACCCGCACCGCGGCCCTCGAGCAGGCACCGCGACGCGTCCGCGTCAACGCCGTCTGCCCCGCACCGATCTCGGGGCGCATGATGAAGAGCATCGAGTCGAACGTGGGCGCTACCGAGGAGGACGCCTTCAAGGGCATGGTGCCACTGGGCCGTTACGGCACGCCACAGGAGGTGGCCAACCTGGTGGTGATGCTGCTCTCCGACGAAGCGAGCTTCCTGACCGGCAGCTACTACACCGTCGACGGAGGCACTAGGGCCAGCTAGCATCGGCCGCGCGTATGCCGTATGGGGCACCCTCCGACGCGGCGCGCGAGCGTTCGGAACGCACTCGTCCGTGATTGATCGTCAAGGAAGCCCAACGGGCGGTTAAGGCCGAGATGTTCGGCCCGGACCGTCCGTTGGGCTTTGCTTGCGCTATACTCTCCCGTTACGCGCGTCGCCGGCCTCGGACGCGCAATACCCCGGAGAGTCCATGAATCATAGGAACGTCGCCATCATCGCCCACGTCGACCACGGCAAGACCACGCTGGTGGACGGGCTCCTGCGTCAATCACACGTCTTCCGTGCCAACCAGCACTTAGAGGAGCGAGTGATGGACACGGGCGACATCGAACGTGAACGCGGCATCACCATCCTCGCCAAGAACACGGCCGTCGAGTGGCAGGGCGAGAAGATCAACATCGTCGACACGCCGGGCCACGCAGACTTCGGGGGCGAGGTCGAGCGCGCCCTGACCATGGTCGACAGCGTGCTGCTCCTGGTGGACGCGGCCGAGGGCCCCATGCCTCAAACGCGCTTCGTGCTGCGCAAGGCGCTGGCACGTGGCCTAAAGCCGATAGTGGTCATCAACAAGGTCGACCGGCGCGACGCCCGCCCCGACGAGGTCGCCTCGCTCACGTTCGACCTGATGGTCGACCTTGGCGCGGACGACGACCAGCTCGACTTCCCCATCGTTCACGCGATCGCCCGTGAGGGGCGCGCGTGGCTGGAGGGCGAGCCGCCCAGCGCCGACTTGGCGCCCCTCTTCCAGGTGATACACGACCACGTGCCACTCGCCAAGGCCGACGAGAACGCGCCGTTTCGCTTCCAGGTCGCCAACCTCGACTACTCCGACTACCTTGGACGCCTGGCCCTCGGCCGCGTGCTGGACGGCACGGTGAGCCCGGGCGACACGGTCGTGCGCGTGGCGCCGGGCAAGGAGCCGACCAAGGCGCGCATAACGAAGGTCTACACGCACTTGGGCCTCAACCGCATCGAAACCGAGGTCGGGATGCCGGGCGACATCATCGTGCTATCCGGGCTCGACGACGTGACGATCGGTGACACCCTGTGCCACCCCGACCACGTGGCGGCGCTGCCCGCGGTGGTGGTGGACGAGCCCACCGTCAGCGTGACGTTCAGCCCCAACACCTCCCCGTTCGCCGGGCGCGAGGGCACTTACGTCACGAGCCGCCACTTGGCGGACCGCTTGGAACGCGAGTTGCTGGTGAACGTCGCGTTGCGCGTGGAACCGATCGGCAGCGAGCGCTACCGGGTGAGCGGTCGCGGCGAGCTTCACCTCTCGATCCTCGTGGAGAACATGCGGCGCGAGGGGTACGAGTTCGGCGTATCGCGCCCGGAAGTGATCATGAAGGACGAAGGCGGCCGAACGCTGGAGCCGTTCGAACTCGCGACGTGCGACATCCCGAACAGCGCCATGGGCGGCGTCATGGAGTCCCTCACGGCGCGCCGCGGCGTGCTGGTGAACATGGACCCGGGCGAGACGCGCTCGCGGCTCGAGTTCCGCATCCCGAGCCGGAGCCTCTTCGGTTACCGCAACCTGTTCCTCTCCATGACCCAGGGCGAGGGCCTGCTCAACCACACCTTCGACGGTTACGAGCCGTTCGCGGGCGAGGTCATGACGCGCAACCACGGCTCGCTGGTGTCCATGGAGGCGGGCGAGGCTTTCGCCTATAGCCTCTACAAGTTGGAGGATCGCGGCATCTTCTTCATCGACCCCGGTACCGAGGTGTACGTGGGGATGATCGTGGGCGCCAACGCGCGCATGGGCGACCTGGACGTGAACGTCTGCAAGAACAAGAAGCTCACCAACGTGCGCGCCTCGGGCTCCGACGACAACCTGCTCCTCACGCCCCGCAAGCGCCTCAGCCTCGAAGAGGCGCTCGAGTACCTGGACGACGACGAGTTGCTCGAAGTGACGCCGAAGTCGTTGCGGCTACGCAAGCGCATCCTCGACCCGAACATGCGCAAGAAGCGCGACCACAAGGCCCTGGCCTGAGGGCTTCATGCGGCCGGCGCGGCAGCGGGGTCCTCGTGGGGCTCGGCGTCGGCCGCGTCCGCCCAGTCGGCGTGGTGTGACTGGGGCGGCCGACCGCGGTTCTGAGTCGCCGAGCCGGCTAGGGCGGCGGTAACGGTTATCGGTCCGAATGGTTCGTCTTGGTGAGCGCTTACGCGCCCCTCGCGCACGAGTTCGAGCACGGCGGCCAGGCCGATCGTGCGTGTCGACCAGTCGCGTGCCCCGAGCAGTTCCCACAGCTGGGCGCTCTTGACGGAGCGCAAGGCGCGCAGCACGAAGCGAGCCATTCCCGCCAGCGTGAGGTGCTCGATGGCGAACTCGAAATAGCCCCCCACGCGGTACCTGCTCGCCAACCTCGCTAGCTCCGCCGGGGTGACGCGTGACGGCCTCTCGCGCCGTGGGTACTCGGGCGCGCTCGCGCTCGCCGGGACCACGAAGCGCCGCTCCTCACGCCGCCGGCGCAGGAACAGGATGGCATCCTCCAACTCCTCCAGCAGGGCGACGGCCTCCAGGGTCGCGGCCACCACCTCCTCCTCGTCGTCCGCCGTAGCCCTCGGGGGCTTGGGGAGGAGGAGGCGGGTCTTCAGTTCGATGACGTGCGCCAGGCGCGGCAGCGCCTCGGTAGCCAGCTCGAGGTCGGCGGCGGCGTAGCGCTCGAAGTAGAGGAGGTACGAGCGCACGAGCTGGTAGAGGTCTATCCGCCTGGGGGCGAGCTCGTGCGTACGCAGGGCGTACGCGAGCTCGCCGAGGGTTCCCTGGAAGTTCTCCTGTTCCACGAGGAACTGCTCGTACTCGGGCACGCGGCGACGTTACCATGGGCTTCTGGGCGCCGGTTCGGCCGCGCGTCTGCCTGGCAGGCCCCGTCATCCGGTGCCTTTGGACTCGAAGGGCACCTCCGTCAGCCCCGCTCCCTGCCGTCCGCCCCCCTCCCCCGCCGCCGGCGCGGACCCTCGCCGCCGCCGAAAGCTCTCACAGCCGCCGAAGGAACCGATGAGTCTCTACCAAGCAGCCAGAGGGGTCCTCTTCCGCATGGACCCGGAGCGGGCCCATGACGTAGTGATGGGTGGTCTCTCCCTCGCCAGCCGCACCTTCCTGGGGCCCAGGCTGTTGGGCGCGTTCGCCCCGCCGCCGGACCCTCGCCTCGCGGTCGACCTCTTCGGCCTGCGTTTTCCCAACCCCCTCGGCCTGGCTGCCGGCCTCGACAAGGACGGCACGGCCTTCCCTGCCCTGGCCGCCCTCGGGTTCGGCGCCGTGGAGCTCGGCACCGTCACCGCCACGCCCCAACCGGGCAACGACCGCCCGCGGCTGTTCAGGCTGCTAGAGGACGACGCGCTCATCAACCGCATGGGCTTCAACAACGAGGGTGCCGCCGCGATGGCCGCGCGGCTGGCGCGGCTGCAGCGCTCGACCATGCCTACCGCCGTGCTGGGCGTCAACGTCGGCAAGTCGCGCGTGGTCGACTTAACGGCCGCCGCGGCCGACTACCGCCTTGCCCTCACGGCCGTGTGGAACGTCGCCGATTACCTCGTCTTGAACGTGTCGTCGCCCAACACTCCGGGCCTGCGCGCCCTGCAGCACTCTGCGCAGCTGCTCGGCCTCCTCGAGGTGGTTGCCGAGCTGCGATCGCGTTTGGGCCCCAAGCCGGTCCTCCTCAAGGTCGCGCCCGACCTCACCGACTCCGAGCTGGCTAACCTGGTCGACGCCGCCTCGGCAAACGGGGTCTCGGGCCTGGTGGCCACGAACACGACGGTGGCGCGCGCCGGCCTTGCCTCTCCCTACCAGGCGGAGGCCGGCGGGTTGTCGGGCCGCCCGCTGGCGCAGCGCGCGTTGGGTGTCCTGAAGTCGATCCGGTCTCGCACCGACCTGCCGATCGTTGCCGTCGGCGGCATCTTCGACGCCGATGGCGCCCTCGCCCGGCTGGAGGCCGGCGCCGACCTGTTGCAGCTCTACACGGCCTTCATCTACCGGGGACCGGGGGTGGTGCGGGAGATCCTCGAGGGCATCTCGGCGGAGCTCGACAGGCGCGGCCTCGACAGCGTGCGGGGGCTCGGCCGTCGGGCCTAGTGTCCGGGCTTCCTGCGCCTCTCGGGTTTGCGCGCTTCCCAGAGGACCTCGCCCTCGCCGTGCCGCAGGCACGCTACGCGCGCCAGCGTGAATAGCAGGTCGGAAAGGCGGTTGATGAGCGGCAGCACGTGCTCGCCCACTTCCTCGGTGCGCGCGAGGGTCACGGCGTGCCTCTCGGCTCGCCGCAGGACGGCGCGCGCGAGTTGCAGCGCGGCCGAAGCGGCGGTGCCGCCCGGCAGGATGAAGTGGGTAAGGGCCGGCAGCTCCTCGGAGTAGTGGTCGATGAGCGCCTCGGCATGCTCCACGTCCGCGGCGTCGACTGGTCTGATGAACTCACGTGTCTTGGTGCCGTGCGGGGTGGCGAGGTCCGCGCCCAACTCGAAGAGCAGGCTCTGCAACGCCGCCAGGTCCTCGTCCAACTCCTTGGCCCGCGGATCCTCCGCGCCGCCCGACCTCGCCAGCTCGGCGCGCCCCAGGCCCAGCGCGGCGTTGGCCTCGTCGACGGTGCCGTAGGCCTCCACCCTGGCGTCGTCCTTGCCGACGCGCGAGCCGCCGAACAGGGCGGTGCTGCCGTCATCACCCGTGCGCGTGTAGATCTTCATGACGGTAGGATAAGCCCAGGACTCCGGTGGAGAGTAGGTACATGGAAACGGCGGTCGCCGCAGCAGGCCCAGAACGGACGTGGCAGGTCTGGTTAGTGGCCGCCTTGGTGGCCGCCGTGGTCCTGGCGGCGCTCCTGATAGCGAGGCGCGTGCTAAACCGCCGCCTCGGCCGGGCAGCGGCGGATCCCTCCGCACCCCAGACCACCAAGGCGCTGCACGCCCTGGCCTCCTCCACGTGGGGCGTGTTCCTGATCCTCTTGGGGCTCTACGCGGGCGCCCGCGTCCTGCAGGTGAGTGGCGCCACCCTGGCCTGGGCCGACAGGGCCATCACCCTGGCGGTGTTCGCTCAGGCCGCCAACTGGGCCATCGCCATCCTCAACCGGTTGGTTCTCGTCCGTCGCGGCGTGGAACCCGAAGCCGGCGGCGCCGGGGAGCCCCTCTCGGCGGCGGCGTTCCTCGCGCGCCTCGTGATCTTGGCGGTGTTCGCACTCCTGGCGCTGGACAACCTAGGGGTGAACGTTTCCACGCTGATCGCCGGCCTCGGGATCACGTCCCTGGCGGTCGCGCTGGCGCTGCAGAACATCCTGGGCGACCTGTTCGCGTCGCTCTCCATCCACTTCGACAAGCCGTTCGAGGTGGGCGACTCGATCGCGGTGGACGACCTGCGAGGCACGGTGGAGCACGTGGGCATGCGGACCACCCGGTTGCGCAGCCTGACCGGCGAGCAACTGGTGGTGGGAAACCGCGACCTTCTCTCCAGCCGCATCCGCAACTACAAGCGCATGCGCGACCGCCGCGCCGTGCTGAACTTCGGCATCGTCGCCGGCGTGCCGGCCGACCTGGTCGCGCGCGTTCCCGAGGTGGTGAAGGAGACGGTCACCGCGCAGGAGCACGCCCGCTTCGACCGCGCCCACCTCGTCTCCGCACAGGGCGGAACGCTCACGTTCGAGTCGGTCTATTACATGCGCGACCCCGACTACGGCGTGTTCATGGACACGCAACAGGCGATCTACCTGCTGCTCTACCGGCGCTTCGCGGAGTTGGGCCTCGACTTCGCGTACCCGACGCAGAAGGTGCTGGTCGAACCGGGCAAGGTCTCGGCCGCGGGTGCAGCGTGGGGAGAGGGCGGCGACCCCGATGCCAGTCGGAGCCCCGGTCCTACTCGGCGCTGACGACGCCGAAGCGCCGTTCCACGTAGTCGTCCAGCAGGCGGTTGAAGTCGCCGGCGATGTCGGGGCCTTGTAGCGTCGTCAGGAGCTTACCGTCCTGGTAGACGGGCGCCTTCGGCGCCTCACCCGTCCCCGGCAGGCTGATCCCGATGTCGGCGTGCTTCGACTCGCCGGGGCCGTTCACCACGCAGCCCATGACGGCCACGCGCAGCGCCTCCACTCCGGGATAGCGGTCCTTCCAAGCCGGCATGGCCGCCTTGAGGTGCGCCTGGATATCGCGCGCCATCTCCTGGAACAGCGTGCTCGTGGTGCGGCCGCAGCCCGGACAAGCGGTGACGCTCGGCGCGAAGTGGCGCATGTCGAGCGCCTGCAGGACCTCCTGGGCGATCTCGACCTCGCGCTCGCGCGGCGCCCCCGGGTCGGGCGTGAGCGAAACGCGGATGGTGTCGCCGATGCCCTCGGCGAGGAGCGGGGCCAGGGCGGCCGTGCTGGCCACGGCGCCCTTGACGCCCATGCCCGCCTCGGTGAGCCCGAGGTGAAGGGGGTAGTCGCAGCGCCGAGCCAGCCGCCGGTAGACCTCCCACAGGTCGCGAACGGTGCTGACCTTGGCGCTGATCACTATGCGGTCGTGGGGCAGGCCGTGGCCCTCGGCTGCCTCGGCCGAGTTGAGCGCCGACGCGATGAGGGCCTCGATGAGGACCTCTTGCGCCGGCAACGGCTCTGGCCGCTGGCCGTTCTCGTCCATCATGCTCGTGAGGAGCGCCTGGTCGAGCGATCCCCAGTTGACGCCGATGCGCACAGGCTTGCCGTTGTCCTTGGCCACGTCGATGATGGTCAGGAAGTTCTCGTCGTGGCGCCTCCCCGGCCCCACGTTGCCGGGGTTGATGCGGTACTTGTCGAGCGTGGCAGCCATGGCCGGGTAGGCGGTGAGGAGCTTGTGCCCGTTGTAGTGGAAGTCGCCCACCAGCGGCGCCGTCACGCCCATGTCGTCTAGCCGCGCGCGGATCTCCGGTACGGCGGCGGCCGCGCGGGCGTCGTTCACAGTCACCCGGACGATCTCGCTGCCGGCCCGCCACAGAGCGGCCACCTGGGCCGCAGTCTCCGCCGCCGCCGCGGTGTCCGTGTTAGTCATCGACTGCACCACGACCGGGTGGCCGCTGCCGATGGGCACCGCCCCGACCCAGGTGGTGGGGGTCGAACGTCTGAGGGAGAGTTCCATCGCCTGCGAGTCTACTACCGGCCTCCGCCGACCGCCGTAGGCGCAGAGCGGAAGAGTTCGGCCGTCAGCCCCGCAGCACGCTCAGCACCTCGGGCAGGAGCGCTGTCGACGTGCTGAGTCCCTCGCCGCCGTGGATGCCCGCGTTGCCGCTCCAGTCGCCGAAGTAGCCACCGGCCTCGGGCAGGATGACGCCGAACGGACCCGCGTCGTAGGCGTTCATGATCGGGTCGAGCATCAGTTCCAGCCTGCCGGACGCCACCAGCGCATGGCCGTAGGCGTCCGACCAGCCCACTCGGTGGTAGGTGGCCGCCTGCACGCGCTCCCACGCCGCTCCTCGCCCCTGCGCCGCGAAGGAGCCCGCGTCGGTGAACGCCACGAAGGAGCGCGCCAACGTGGCCGTGTCGCGCACCCTCACCTGCCGCCCGTTGAGGAACGCGCCGCGTCCCTTGGCGGCGTACAGCATCTCGTCTAGCGCCGGGAAGTAGGCGGCGCCCACCACCACTTCGCCCTCGGCCTCCAACCCCAGCAGCACCGCGTATAGCGGCACGCCGCGCATGAAGCTCTTGGTGCCGTCGATGGGGTCGACGAACCAGCGTAGTGAGGCGCCCTCGCCGCTCGTGCCGGTCTCCTCGCCGACGATCCCGTGGTCGGGGTAGGCGGCCTCGAGGCGCGCCCTTATGAGCTCCTCGGCCGCCCTGTCGGCCTTCGTGACGGGGGTGTCGTCGGCCTTGAACTCCACCGGTGGGTTGGTGCCGAAGTAGCCGAGCGTCAGGCGGCCGGCGTCGTAGGCGGCCTGGACGCAAGTCTTCAGGAAGTCATCGATGGGAAGCGTGGGCATGGCTTGGTACGATACCGCCATCATGTTGATGACGCGTGAGCAGCTCGAGCGTAACGAACGCCTGACGTTGGCGCCGTATGCCTCCCTCGCCGCGGAGTCGCGGGGCCGCATCCACCCCGAGGGCGAGAGCGCGTACCGCACCGCTTTCCAGAAGGACCGCGACCGGGTGGTCCACACGAGCGCCTTCCGCCGCCTCGAGTACAAGACGCAGGTGTTCGTCAACTACGAGGGCGACTACTACCGCACGCGCCTCACGCACACCCTGGAGGTGGCTCAGGTCGCCACCAGCATCGCGCGCGCGCTCGGCCTCAACGAGGACCTGAGCGAGACCATCGCCCTGGCGCACGACCTCGGCCATCCGCCTTTCGGCCACGCGGGCGAGACGGCGCTCAACTCCCTCGCCGCCAACGTGGGCGGCTTCGACCACAACCGGCAGAGTTTCCGCATAGTCACCAAGCTCGAGCGGCGCTATCCGGGCTTCCCCGGCCTCAACCTCACCTGGGAGACGCTCGAGGGGATCATGAAGCACGAGACCGACTACGACGTTCCCGACCCCAGCTGGGAGCCGGACGTCCAGCCGTCGCTGGAGGCGCAAGTGGTGAACGTGGCCGACGAGGTCGCCTACAACGCCCACGACCTCGACGACGGCCTCAGGTCCGGCCACCTCGACGTCGTGGACGTGGCCCAGGTGCCGATCCTGGGCGAGCTGTTCGGCCGGCTCGGCCTTAACCCCGAGCGCTTCGACTCCTCGCAGCGTTACGTGCTCATCCGCGAGCTGCTCGGCGACGTCATCACCGACGTGGTGCACGCCACCCATGCGCGCCTCACCGAGCAGTGCGTGGACAGCCTGGCGGCCGTGCGAGAGGCGCCCGCCAAACTGCTCGCGCCCTCCGAGGGCATGACCAAGCAGCTGGCCGAGTTGAAGGACTACCTCTACACCAACTTCTACTTCCACCACCGGCTCATCCGCATGACGCGCAAGGCTCACCTGGTCCTGGAGCGCATCTACCACGCCTACCTCGAGGCACCCGACATGCTGCCGCCCGACGTGTCGAAGCAGGTCAGGGACCTGGGGCTGGAACGCGCCGTCACCGACTACTTGGCCGGCATGACCGACCGCTACGCCAACGAGGAGTACCGCCGGCTGTTCGACCCGCTGGCGCTTACCTGACGCGTCAGGGGGAGATGCGCGCCACGCCGATCAGGGCGCCGCTCTTGGCGTCTCTGAGCCACGCCGCCGCGTAACCGCCACGCTGCACGCGGATGATGAGCCACGGACTGGTGAGGGCCTGGGTGGTGATGGAGCCGGCCGCGGGTTCGGTGAGCGTCAGGTCGACGTACAGGTCGCCCTCCTCCTCGCGCACGGACCGCACCTCGAGGCCGTAGCCGCCCGACGGCTTGGTGCCCAGGAAGAGCGCCACCACCGTCTCGCGGCGGTAGTCGAGGCTCGGCACCGGCGGCACCGTGAGTTGGCTGCCGTAGGCGCGCTGCCAGAGCGAGATGAGTTGATCCTGGTTGGACACGAGTTGGTACGAGGCCGAGGGGAAGCCGACGGCCTGGCTGCCCTGCGCCACCACGTCCCACACCAGTTCCTCCGGTGCGGCCCGGTAGGCGGACTCGTCGACCCCGATGCCCTGTTGCACGTAAACGCCCGTGCGGCGTTGCTCCGCGACGCCGTCGACGGGGTGCGGCGGCAGGCCTGCCTTGGGCAAGAGCGCGATGGCCAAGGGCTTTCCAAGCGCCTGCAGCGCGTCGGCGAGGGCGTCGGCTTCCGCGCTGCTCAGCTCGCCCAGCCCGCGCAAACCGTTGAGGCGCGGCCGCGGGACGACACGCTGGACTGTCCCCGCCTCACCCTCCAGCATGAGGCGAAGGAACGACTGGCCGTCGTAGTAGACGACCTCTTGCACGTCGGCACCGAGCGTCACCTGCAAGTCGGTGGTGAGCGCGATGCGGCTGACCGTGACCGGGGCGACGCCCAGCGGCGTCAGGCTCTCCCGCAGGAACGGGTTGCCGTCCACGAAAAGAGCGCCACGCACGGCGAAGGGCACTTGCAGCTTGCGAGAGCCCGGGTCGGGCTCCGTGAGGGTGAGCGTGCGCCCTGAGTAGAGGAGCTGCCCCGGCTCCCCGTAGAAGTGCGTGTAGCGCGCGTTCTGGTAGCCGTAGAGGTAAAGGTCGTGCATCTTGATCACCGAAGTCGGCGCGCAGCCCCCCAGAACGAGTGCGACCAACGCGACCAACAGCCAGATTCGTGGCATCAGACCCTCCGAGGAGATGGTAGCACCCGGTACTTGAGAAGCTCCTGAGCGCACTTCTCGCGGTCATGGCCTGCCTGGCCCCGCGACGGCCGGCTTGCTATGCTCCGGCGGTGACCGATCAGGCCCGCGTGCTGCTTCTGTCGGCTTCGATCGGTGGCGGCCACGTCGTCACCGGTCGGGCGTTGGAGGCCGCGTTCCTGGCTCAGGGCGCCACCGCCGCGCACGTCGACCTGCTGGAGCACACGGCGGTTCCTTTCAGACGCCTGTACCGCCAGGCGTACTTCGACCTGGTGCGGACCATGCCCGACTTGGTGGAATGGGTGGGGCGCCGCTTCGACCGCAGGCCCAGCGAGTACAAGACCGTACAGGAGCGCTTGCGCGCGCGCGTCACTCGCACGCTCTCCTACGAGGTGCCGCGCATCATCGAGCGCTACCGCCCGGACGTCGTGGTTCACACGCACTTCCTTGGTGCCGAGATCATGTCTGGGCGCATGCGGCGCCACCGTCCGCTGCCCCAGGCCGTGGTCATCACGGACTTCTTCTCCCACGCGTTCTGGCTGCAACCGGGGGTCGCTCGCTACTTCGTGGCCAGCGACGACGTGAGGGCGCAGTTGCTGGCCGCCGGCGTCGACGAGCACCGCGTCCGGGTCACGGGCATCCCGATCGACGCGGGCTTCTCGCAGTTGCCGTCTCGCGAGGCGGCGCGCAGCTCCCTTGGCACACACCCCGACAGGGACGTGCTCCTGTTACTCGCGAGCGGCCTCGGCGCGGCGACTCTCAAGCGGATCCTCGAGCAACTGACGAGCTTCCGCTGGCCCCTTCACGTCATGGTCGTCTGCGGGCGCAGCCAACAACTGGGGGCCGTGGCGCAGTCGTTCGTGGAGCGCGTGGAGGCGCCCGTGACACTCTCGGTCAGCGGGTTCGTGAGCGACATGCCCTTGCGGATGGCCGCCGCCACCTTACTGGTGAGCAAGCCCGGCGGGTTGACGAGCAGCGAGGCGCTCGCCGCCGGCCTGCCCCTGATGCTGGTGAGCCCCTATCCCCTACAGGAAGAGGCCAACGCGAACGTGCTCCTCGAACACGGCACGGCCGTGCGTGTGGAGCCCATCTCCACCTTCAGCCACAAGCTGCGGAAGCTGCTGGAGTCGCCGGAACGCCTGCTGCAGATGCGGGCCAACTGCGCCGAGCTCGCTAGGCCGGACGCCGCCTCGAACGTGGCCGCAACCGTCCTCGACGAACTGGTGCCGCGCGGCCGTACCGGGCGCCCACGGTGAGCAGACCGCTCGCACTATTGGCCGCCTGCGTGCTTGCGTGGGGCGCCGTCGCCTGCGCCCAAAGGCCGCTGGGTCCAAGCGATCCTGGTGCCGGCGGCACCGCCTACTTCGACGTCGTGGTGTATGGCAGCGAGCCGGAGGGCGTGGCGGCCGCCGTTGCCGCGGCGGAGGAGGGCGCAAGGACGCTCCTCGTGTCGGGCGACGCGCGCGTTGGCGGCTTGTTCGTGCTGGGCGAGCTGAACATGCTCGATATGCGCACTCAGCCGTTCAACTACCAGCGCGGGTTCTTCGAGCGCTGGTGGCGCCAGGTGGGGTCGAAATCGGCGTTCGACGTGCTGCAGGCCGAGGATGCGTTCGGCCGGTTGCTGGCGGATGCGGGGGTGGAGGTCTGGCTGGGCGCAGGCCCGGTCGAGCCCCGCGTCGTGGCCGAAGGTTTGCGCGGGGTCCTCCTCCCCGAACGCAACGTCGCGGTCAACGCCCTGCAAGTGATAGACGCCAGCGCCAACGCCGACCTTGCTGCCAAGGCGGGCGCTCCATTCGACTTCGGCTGGGAGCGGTTCGGCGTGGCCCAGCGCCAGGCCGACACCCTGGTGCTCAACGTGGCCGGCGTCGACTGGGAGGCGCTCAGGCGTGAGATCAGCGCGCGTGGCCGGGCGTACGCGAGCATCAGCAGCACGGTCGCGTGGGGCCATTTCGGCGGCATGCCGGCGGCTTACGTCCCCACCCAGGAGGGCACCCGCCTACGGGGACTCAACCTCGGCCTGCAACGAGACGGCAGCGTGCTGGTGAACGCCCTACTGCTCTACGGCCTCGACCCGCTGGACCCCGTCAGCCTGGCCGCCGGCCGCGCCAAGGGCCTCGCGGAGGGCGAGGCGATCGTCGCCTACCTGAAGAAGAACCTCGCGGGGTTCGCCAACGCGCGACTGGCGGGCGCCGCCACGGAACTCTACGTGCGCGAGTCGCGCCACCTGCTCGCCGACTGCGTGCTCAGCGCCGACGACACGCTCTCCAACGTCGTGACCGCCCAGGACGTGGCGGCGGGAGGCTATCCACTGGATGCACAGAGCTTCACCCCTCACGACGCGGGCTTCGTCTGGGGTGCGCCCGACATCTACGGTGGGCGACTCTGCATGCTGACGACCTCACACGTCGAGGACCTGTGGGTGGTGGGGCGCAGCGCCGGCTACGATCCGGTGGCGTTCGCGTCGGCGCGCGTCGTTCCGTTCGGCATGGCCATGGCCGAGGCCGCGGGGGTGGCAGCGGCCACCGCCGTGCGCCAGGGGGTGCCGGCGAGCCAGGTGGCGCAAGGCGAGGCGTTGATAGGGGTGGTTCGCGCCCACCTCCTGCGGCGCGGGGCGCTCTTGCCCGAGGTGCGCCAGCGCATGGCGGTGGGCCCGGTTGCCGACCCGGCCTACCCCGCTTTCAGGGTGCTGCTCGCACGCGGCCTGGCCGTTGGTGGCTACGACAACGACCCCGAACTCGATGGTCGGGTGAGCGCACTGTCCTTCGCCTACCTCCTCAGCCACGTCGCGACGCGCTTCTACTACCGGCCCGGCCTGGGCGCCGCCCTGGTGGGCCTCGCCGAGGAGCTCACCGCCGGCGACGGGACCGCACCACTTAGCGCCGACGTAGCCGGTCCCCTGCTGGCGTTGGCGGCCTGCCTGCTCGACCACTGCCCCCCCAGCGCCTCCTGGCAGGACCTGCGCGCCGCCGGCCTGGCCGACTTCGCGGAGCCCATGGGACCACTTACTCGCGGCGACTCTTACCGGCTGGCGGCGGCCCTGGCGGCAAGCGCGCCCTAGGCCGGGCCGGCCGGCCGGCTCAGGAGACCTTGCCCAGGCCGAGCGCCTTGCCGACCTGGCCGACGATCATGGGCGTGAGGCCGGCGCCGATCACCAGCCACCACCCCCGAGAGTCCAACAGTTCGATGCTCAGCAGTTGCCGCAGCGGCGGGAACGCCACCGTGACCGCGATCAGGAGCGTGCACAGGAGCGTGGCGGCCCACACCCAACGGTTGCGCGTCACCTGGTTGTTGAGCAACGAGCTGCCCGGGTCGCGCATGTTGAACACGTGCCAGAGCTGGCCCAGGGCGAGCGTGAGGAACGCCACCGTCACCGCCTCGCCCTCGCTGGCGCCAAGGAGCTCGAGCGCCACCAGGAACGCGCCAAGCGTCGACAGCGTCAGCAGGCCGCCGTAGCCGAAGACGGTGCGCCAGTGGCGCCCCGCGATGAGGGGCTCCGCGGCGGGGCGCGGCGGGCGTTCCAGGATGCGCTTGTCGCCGCGGCCCGCGCCTAGGGCCAGTGCCGGGAAGACGTCGGTGATCAGGTTGAGGTAGAGGATCTGCAGTGGCAGCAAGGGCAGCGGCCGGCCTGCCACCCCGGCCAAGCCGATGACGAGTATCTCGCTGAGGTTGCAGGAGAGGAGGAAGACGACGAACGCGCGGATGTTGTCGAAGATCACGCGCCCCTCCTTGACCGCCGCCACTATGGTCCCGAAGGCGTCGTCGAGGAGGACCATGTCGGCGGCCTCGCGCGCCACCTCCGTGCCGTGCAGGCCCATGGCCACCCCGATGTCGGCGCGGCGCAGCGCGGGGGCGTCGTTGACGCCGTCGCCGGTCATGGCGACGACGTTCCCCGCTTGCTGGTGCAGTTCGATGAGCTCGAGCTTCTGTTCGGGCGCCAACCGCGCCAGCACGTTGGTGGCGAGCAGTTCCGTACTGCCCTCTTCGCCCGCGGCGAGGAGTCGGGCGACGTCGTTGCCGTCGAGTACCCCGCCGGCCACGTTCAGGCCCACGCTTTCCGCCACGCTGCGAGCGGTCGTGACCTGGTCACCGGTGGCCATGATCACCCGGATGCCGGCCGAGTGGCAGCCGGCGATGGCCGCTGCGGCGTCTTCGCGCGGCGGGTCGGCGAGGGCCACCAAACCGAGCAGCGAGAGGTCCTCGTACGGGCCGTCGGGCGGCGCGTCCGTCACCCTCTCGGCCAGCGCGAGCACGCGCAGCCCGCGCGCGGCCAGCTCGCGGTTGCGCGCTAGCCAGGTCCTTCGTTCGGCGTCACCGATGGCGTTCCGTGCCCCGTCGGCCGCTCCGGCGCTCACGCTGGTCGACTTCGCGATGACCTCGCCGGGAGCCCCCTTGACCAGCACCCAGGCGCGAGCGTTGCCCTCCGCGTCGTGTCGGCGGTGGGTGGTGGCCATCAAGCGCGTTTCCGAGTCGAAGGCCTCCTGGCGCAACTCCGGGTGACTCGCGAGCAGGTCGGCGCGCTCTATGCCCATGGAGCGAGCGGCACGCAACAACGCGAGTTCGAGCGGGTCTCCTACGCCCTCGCCTTCTACGCCCTCGCCTTCTACGCCCTCCCCGTCTGCGCTCCCGCCTTCTACGCCCTCACCTCCTACGCCGCCGGGCTCCGGAAGCTCCGCGGAGGCGCACAGCGCGGCCGCCGTAAGGGCCCGCCTCAGCTGCTCGGCGAGTTCGGGCGCCTGGCCGGTGCCGCGGAAGGCGGCCGGCGCCGGCTGCCCCACCCCGGGCGGGTCTCCGGCCATGGCGACCTCGCCGCCCGGCAGCCACAGGGCCGCCACCCTCATCCGGTTCTCGGTAAGGGTGCCCGTCTTGTCGGTGATGATGACGCTCGTCGCGCCCAGCGTCTCGACGGCGGAGAGGCGGTTGACGAGCGCGTTCCGTCGCGCCATGCGCCTCACGCCCTGGGCGAGCGTCAGGGTGGCGATGATGGGCAGGCCCTCGGGTACGGCGGCTACCGCCAGCGCGACGGCGGTCTGCAGCAGGACCAACCAGCTCTTGCCGCTGCCCAGCCCGGTCAGGGTTATCAGGGTGGCGACGGCGAGCGTCAACCACACCAGGCGCTGCGCCAGCCCACTCAGGCGCGCCTCCAGCGGCGTGCTCTCGGCCGTGGCGGCCTGGTCGACGAGGTGGCTTATCCGCCCGAGTTCGGTGTCCATCCCCGTCGCGACCACCAGCGCCTCGCCCGCCCCGCGCGTGACGGGTGTGCCCTTGTAGAGCATCGAACGTCGTTCCGGAAGCGGCGCGGCGGCCGGCACGCTCGCCGGCTCCTTGAAGACGGGCACGGACTCGCCGGTCAGGCTGGACTCGTCCGCCTCCAAGCGGCTCGCGCTCAACACGCGCGCGTCGGCGCCCACCAGGTCGCCGCCCTCCACGAGCAGCACGTCGCCCGGCACCAGCTCGTCGGCAGGGACGGTCTCGAGGTGGCCCTCGCGCCTCACCCGGACGTGGGAGACGCCCAGGCGCCTCAGCGCCTCCACCGACCTCACGGCCCTGAGCTCGGTGACGAACCCGATGAGGGCGTTGAGCAGAAGCACCACCATGACGGCGGCCGCCTCGGCCCACTGGCCGAACGCTGCGGAGAGCACGGCCGCGCCCGCCAGCAGGAGCACGAGGACGCCCTTGAACTGGTCGAGGAGGATGCTCGTCCAAGCGCGCTCGGCCCTGAACTCGAGGCTGTTCGGGCCGTAGAGGAGGCGACGCTCCTCTACCTCGGCGCCGCTCAGGCCCCGCGACGGGTCCACTTCGAAGCGTTCGGTCAGCTCGCCGGCGTCGACTGCCCAGGGCCCCGGCGCGTCATCGGTCGAACCCGGAGGCACAGTGGATCTCGCCTTTGCCATACTTTCCCAGGGTAGCCGTGCGCGCCCCGGCGCGAAAGGGTCGCACGCCCTGCTACGGCCGGGTCACTCGGCCTGGTGCGGCTCTCCAATGCTGTCCACGAACTGCCGCGCCGTCCGACCGGAGTAGCCGTTGTTCCACTCGGCGAAGCGCAGCGCTCCCTCGTCGAGCTCGGGCCCGGCGGCCAGGCCTCGGCTGCCCGCCAGCGACTTCACGACCTGGAGGTACCGCCGCTGGTCGGCGCCGGGGAAGGTGATCACGAGTCCGAACCGGTCGGCCAGGGCCAGGCGCTCGTGGTGCGTGTCCCAGGCATGAACGTCGTCGTCGAGTGGGTCCGGGCGGTCGCTGAGACGCTCTTTCACGAGGTGGCGCCTGTTGGAGGTGGCGTACAGGGCGGTGTTGTCGGGCCGGCGCCTGACCCCGCCCTCCAGGAGGCTCTTGAGTGGGCGGTGCCGCGAGTCGTCGCCCTCGAACGTCAGGTCGTCGACGAACAACACGAACTTCAGCGGCTGGGGCCGCAGTTCCTCGAGCAGGTCCGGAAGCTCCTCCAGAGCGTCCAAGGGAACCTCGATGAGGCGCAGACCGCGCGCGGAGTAGCGGCTCACGAGACCGCGAACGGCGGTCGACTTGCCACTGCCCCGGGCGCCGTACAGCAGGCAATCGTTGGTTCTGTTGCCCGCCAGGAGGGCCTCCGTGTTCCTTGCCAGCCGCTCGAGCGGTCCTTCCAGGTCGACGAGCGACTCCCACGACGGCCGGTCAGGGTACCGCACGGGCTCGAGTACCCCCGAGCGCCACGTCAGGACCGGATAGATGGCCGAAGGCCCGTTGCCGACCCGCCGCAAGAGACCGAGGAAGGCCTCCGCAAGCTCGTCGGCTTTGGCGGTGAGCAGGGCGGCGGCCAGCTTGCCGACGATCTCGGCCGCCTCCTCGTCCAGGTTGGGGGCAGCCAGGTCCTCGAGTACTGGAGCCTTCACCCCCGCGGCTGCACCCTGGTTGGGGCGGTGGATGCGCCGCAGCATCTCGCCCAGCCGCCAGAGCTCGGCGCGGAGCAAGAGCCTGAGACCGTCGGGCACGGGGCGCGTAGCGTAATCGCTAAGAACGGAGCGGTGCGCGAGGAGCGTGTGTGCCATCGCCAGCGCCGGATCGGGGTGACCGCTCGCGGCCAGCGCCACCGGCAGGTCGTCGCCCGAGGAACTCGCTTCGCGGCGGGCGACGAACGGCCCCCACCAGGAAGAGGTGACGAGCGCGGGGAACAGCGAACGATCGGGGTTGGTCATCGAGCCAAGGGTACCGCGCCGCGCGGCTTCGGAAAACCGCCTTCGAGCAGGTCGTGGATGGCCCTCTCCCCCGCCTGGATGGCCGCGGGCGACTTATGGAAGTCCCACCACGCGATGTGCGGCTCGACGCGGAGCAGCGTGGCGCCCCGAGGCACGTGCAGATCGCGGCTGTAGGAGGCGAGCGAGATGGCGAGGCCTCGGTAGATCTGGCCGAACGGACCTTGCGGCTTGGCGTGCTTACCCCGGCGCAGGAACTCGCGGCCGAACGCGGTGGCGTTGAAGCGTCTTATCGCCCGCACCACGCTCGAGCGGCGCACGTCGACACCGGCGTGAACGCCCAGCTTCAAGGAGGCCCCGGAGCCCGCGAGAATCGAGAAGGGTACCGGCTCGACGAAGCCGCCGTCGATCAACCAGCGCCCCTGCAAGTGCACCGGCGCGAACAGGCCGGGCAGCGCGCAACTGGCGCGCACGGCGTCGGCTATCGATCCTGAACTCAGTGGCACCAACTCGCCCGTCGCCAGGTCGGTGGTGGCGATGACCAGCGGCACCTCCACGTCCTCGAAGGAGGCGCCCATGAAGTACTTACGGTCCAGCCAGTCGCGCAGCCGGCGCCCGTGGATGAGGGCTCCGCGGTGCAAGCCGAAGTCGATGCCCTGCCGCCACAACTCCGCCATGTCCTGGTCGCGCACTATCCGCTCGAGTTCATAACCGTTCCCGCACACGGCGTAGAGCGCGGCAACGATCGCGCCGAACGAGGTGCCCCCCAGCATCGTCGGGCGCAGGCCGCGGTCGTCGAGGGCCTTCAGGACGCCGACGTGAACCAGGCCGCGGGCGGTGCCGCCGCCAAGCGCCAGGGCGATGTCGTTGGTGGCCGCCCTCGCCTTCTGCATGAGCCGATGTTACAGCCGCGCCCGACGCGGTGCAGGACGGCCCCGAATGGGGGCCGGTGGTAGACTCCTTGCCGAGATGTCGGCTCTATACCAAAGGGCGCGGCCCGTCACCTTCGACGAGGTCGTCGGGCAAGATCACGTCAAGGACGTCCTGACGTCGGCCATCGCACGCTCGCGTGTGGGCCATGCCTACCTCTTCTCCGGACCGCGCGGCGTGGGCAAGACCACCAGCGCCCGGCTCCTGGCCATGGCCGTGAACTGCGAGGCGCCGCTGGAGCAGCGTCCTTGCGGCAAGTGCGAGTCGTGCCGGTTGGTCCAGTCGGGGGCGCATCCCGACGTCATCGAGCTCGATGCCGCCTCGAACAACTCGGTCGAGGACGTGCGCGACTTGCGCGAGCGGGCCATGCTCTCGAGCATGCGTGGGGGCACTCGGGTGTGGATCCTCGACGAGGCTCACATGTTCAGCAAGGCCGCCGCCAACGCCCTCCTCAAGACCCTCGAGGAGCCTCCCCCGGGCCTCATGTTCATCCTCGCGACGACCGAGCCCGAGCGGCTGCCGCCGACGGTCCTGTCGCGCTGCCAGCACTTCCGCTTCAGGCGCCTCACCAACGCCGAGATCGTGGGCAAACTCGCCCGCCTCGCCAACGCCGCCGGCGTAGCGGCGGATACCTCGGCGCTCGACCTCGTGGCGCGCAGCGCCGACGGCGGCATGCGCGACGCCGAGTCGCTCCTGGACAGGCTGCTGGCCAGCGGCGAGGCCATCACGTTGCAGCGGGCCGAGGACGCCCTGGGGCTGCCGCCCCAGGAGCGGCTGCGGTCGATGGCCGAAGGGTTGGCCACGGGCGACCTCGCCCAACTGTTGGAGCAGGCCGGCCTGCTCTACCGCGCGGGCTTCGCCCCGCGGACGCTGGCGGAACAACTCGCCCGGACCCTGCGGGCGGCCCTGCACGCGAGGCTGGCCGGCGAACCTTGGCTGTCCTTGGGCGAGGACGAGCTCTTGAGGCTCCTGCACGCCCTCGACGACGAGCAGGAGCGCTTCGTGCGGCACGACGACCTCTACTCGCTGGAGGTGGCGCTGATCAAGGCGCGCAACGCGCTCTGCGCCAACGTGCCCGCGGCCTTCGTGGCGCAAGCAGCAGACGCGAGTCGAACGACGGCCCCGCCGCCTGAGACGGTCGCCCCGGCACCAGAATCCCCCGGCCCCCATCCCGACGCCGTGGGCGCGGTCGAAGCGCCGCAGGCCGCCACCGCGCCGGCCACCGTGCCGGCCGCCTCTGCCGCCGCGTTCTCGTGGCACGCGGTCAGGAGCCGCGCGGACGTCCGCCTCAAGGCCTTCCTCGCACCCGCTCGCGTGGAGCAAGGCGAGAACACGATCCGGGTCATCTTTCCCGAGGCCAACGAGTTCCACCACAAGCAGCTGCTGCTGCGGCTGGACGAGTTCGCCGCGCTGGTGGCCGAGGTTGCCGGTCCGGGCTTCGAGCTCGTCATCGACGGACCGGGGGGCGTCACCCGGGCGCCCAAGCCGGCCGCCGGTGGTGGTTCAAAAAAAGCCTGACGGGGCGCCCCACCGCCGCCCCGAAGGCAACCCGGGACGAACGCGCTCCTGGCCCACCTGCAGCCGCGGAGACCGCGGCGTCCGCCGAGAGTCCCTCGCAAGCGCCCCCGAACACCAAGCGGCACACGAAGCCACGGCCCGCCGCCGGGCCACCCGCCGCCGGGCCCCCCGCCGCCGGGCCCCCCGCCGCCGAGCCGCCCGCCGCCGAGCCGCCCGCCGCCGAGCCGCCTGCGGCCACGGCGCCGCCACCCACCGAGCTTCCGCCCGCACCCGAGGTCGACGACCTCATCCCGGACGACGTCGAGTCTTCGTTCGGCGGCGCCACAGGCGACCTGTGGGACGAGTCGCAAGCACCGGCCCACACGGCGCCCGCAGCGCATGAGCCACCCGCTGCGGCACGAAAGGCCGCGGAGCCCGTGCCCGCCCCCAAACCGAAGCGACGCGCGCCCGCCAAGCCCTCCCGCTCGGCAGGCGCCTCCCCCGCCGTCGCCTCCGACACGCCCGAGGGCAAGGCTTTCGCGGAGGTCCAGACGCTGTTCCCGGGCCGCGTCCTGGAAGTGGTCGCGCTCAGACCAGGGCGCGGCGAGGAAGCGGCGCCGACCGCCTCGGAGGGAACCGACGACGCCTTCACCGCCGGTTACGATGTTCGAGACGAGCAGGATGGCCCGGGCGACGACGCCTGAGGCGGCCGGCTAAAGGTGGACCGAACCAACCCTCATCGAGGACCGAAGGAGCACAGGTGAACATCCAGAAGCTCATGAAAGAGGCGCAGCGCGCCCAGCAGAAAGTGGCCGAGGCTCAGGAGCGGCTGGCGGGCATGACGGTCGAGGGCTCGGCCGGAGCCGGGCTGGTACGAGCCGAGGCCACAGGCGACGGCACGGTCACCAAGGTGCGGATAGACCCGAAGGTCGTCGACGCGGATGACGTCGAGATGCTCGAGGATCTCGTCACGGCGGCCGTGAACGAAGCGCAGCGCAAGGCGAAGGAACTGCAAGAGCGGGAGATGGGTGCGGCCATGGGCGGGATGGGCGGCCTGGGCGGCCTCGGAGGCATGCTCTGATCAGGCTTCACCCGGTTGAGGAGAGCGCGGCTTGAGCGTCCGCTTCCCCTCCGCGCTCCTTACCCTCATCCGCGAGCTGGGACGCCTGCCCGGCATCGGCCCGAAGAGCGCCCAGAGGCTGGCCTTCTACCTCTTCAACCGACCGGAGGAAGAGGTCAGGGCGCTGGCCGAGGCCCTCGTCGACGCCAAGACCGGGCTCGAGCCCTGCCCGAACTGTTTCAACGTCATGAGCGCGGGTTCGCCCTGCTGCGCGGTCTGCTCCGACACGCGCCGCGACCGCGGGCTGTTGTGCGTCGTCGAACAGCCGGCAGACCTCCTCGCCATCGAGCGCTCGGGCGAGTACGCCGGCCTCTATCACGTCCTCCAGGGCGCCCTCAGCCCCATGAACGGGGTCGGGCCCGACCAGCTCACGATCTCCGCGCTCGAGCGGCGGTTGGAGGGCGTCGGCGAGGTGGTGCTGGCCACGTCGACGACGGTGGAGGGCGAGGCCACCGCCCATTACCTCGCCCGCCTGCTGGCCCCGGCGGGCGTGCGCGTCAGCCGTATCGCGTACGGTCTGCCCGTCGGCGGCGACCTCGAGTACGCCGACGAGGTCACTCTCGGTCGGGCCATCAGCAACCGACGTCCCGTCTGACCGCCCCCTCCTCCCCCTCCTCCTTGACGCCGCGAAGGGCGTGCGTATAATGTCCGCGCTTCGAGAGGGATAAGGGGTACGCAATTTGTCGTCATCACCCGCAATGAAGCGCCTCGTCATCGTCGAGTCGCCAACCAAGGCACGCACCATCAAACGTTTCCTGCCGCCCGACTACCAAGTCGAGGCGAGCATGGGGCACGTTCGCGACCTGCCGTCCAACGCGGCCGAGATCCCCGACAAGTACAAGGGCAACGAGTGGGCGCGGCTAGGTGTCAACGTCGACGCGGATTTCGAGCCCATATATGTCGTCTCACCCAAGAAGCGGGCGGTCGTCAAGAACCTCCAGGCGGCGCTCGAGGACGCCGGAGAGGTCTATATCGCGACTGACGAGGACCGCGAAGGCGAGTCCATCGGCTGGCACCTGATCGAGTTGCTCAAACCGCACGTGCCCGTGAAGCGCATGGTGTTCCACGAGATCACGGAACAGGCCATACTGGACGCGCTGGACAACACCCGCGAGATCGACTCCAACCTGGTCGACGCCCAGGAGACGAGGCGCGTCCTCGACCGCCTGGTGGGTTACGCCATCAGTCCACTGCTGTGGCGCAAGATCGCTCCCAAGCTCAGCGCCGGCCGGGTGCAGAGCGTGGCGGTGCGCCTGCTGGTCATGCGCGAGCGCGAGCGCATGCGCTTCGTGCCTGCCAGCTACTGGGACCTGGCGGCAAAGCTCGCCAAGGGCGCCACGACCTTCGAGGCTACCCTCACGCACTCAGGCGGTGTGCGCGTCGCAGGCGGCCGCGACTACGACGCCGAAACGGGGCGGCTCAAGGCAGGGCTGAGCCGGGGCGTCGACGTTCTCGAGCTCTCCCAGGAGCGCGCCGAGGCGTTGGCGGCACGAGCGCCCAAGGCGACATGGTCGGTGGCCGACCTCGAGGAGCGCGAGCAGACGCGCAGCCCCGCCGCGCCCTTCACCACCTCGACCCTGCAGCAGGAGGCGGGCCGCAAGCTCGGCCTGGCCGCCCGCGACACCATGCGCGTGGCCCAAAGCCTGTACGAGAACGGCTACATAACCTACATGCGCACCGACTCCATCAACCTTTCCAGCGAGGCCCTCGCCGCCACCCGCGAGGCCATCGCCCGCCGCTACGGCGACGACTTCCTGAGCCCGAAGGAGCGCAAGCACAAGGGGGCCCCGAAGGGCGCGCAGGAGGCCCACGAGGCCATCCGCCCGGCCGGCACCGAGATGAAGACGGCCGCGGAGCACGGCCTCAAGGGCCTGGAGGCCGCCGTCTACGACCTGGTCTGGAAGCGCACCGTGGCGTCGCAGATGGCGGACGCACGCATCAAGTTCGTGACGGCGCGGATCTCGGCGCTGCTCCAGGGCGAGCCGGAGCTGACCTTCAGGGCCAGCGGCCGCAGCGTCCTCTTCGCCGGCTTCTTCCGCGCGTACGTGGAGGGAAGCGACGACCCGGAGGCCGCCCTCGACGACCGTGACCAGCCCCTGCCGCTGCTCGCCAAGGGCGACGGCCTGGCCTGCGACGCCGTGAGCGCCGAGGGCCACGAGACCAAGCCGCCCGCGCGCTACACCGAGGCGTCACTCGTCAAGCTCCTCGAGGCCGAGGGGATCGGGCGGCCGAGCACCTACGCGAGCATCATCGAGACCATCCAGGCACGGGGCTACGCCCGCAAACAGGGCCAGCAGCTCGTCCCGACGTTCACGGCCTTCGCCACCAACAACCTGCTCGAGAAGCAGTTCCGCCGCCTCGTCGACACGGAGTTCACGGCGCAGATGGAGAAGGTGCTCGACGACATCGCTGCGGGGGAGCGCACCTCGGCGAACTACCTCCGCGATTTCTACCTGGGCGATCACGGCATCGCGCGCCTCGTCGACGAGGCCCTCGAAGAGATCGACGCCCGGCAGATCTCCACCATCCACAACGAGGCATGGTCGCCTTACGTGGTGCGCGTGGGACGCTACGGACCGTACGTCGAGGGGCCGCTCGACGGTGAGACCAAGACGACCTCGCTGCCCAAGGACGTGTCTCCCGGCGACCTGACCAAGGAAGCGCTCGTCGCCTACCTCACCGAGGGGAACATGGGTGACGTCGAGGTGGCCACCGAACCGACGATGGGCATGCCCATCAACCTGAAGCGCGGTCCCTTCGGACCGTACTTGCAGCTCGGCGACACCGGCAAGGGCGGCGAGAAACCCAAGCGCGTCTCGTTGCCGCCGGGCGTGGAGCCTCACGACGTGAACGAGGAGCTCGCGCTCAAGCTGATCGAGCTCCCCAAGCGGCTGGGGGAGTTCCCCGGCGACGACAAGGGCGTGGAGGTCGGCATCGGCCGCTACGGGCCGTACGTCAAGCATGGGAGCGTCTTCGCCTCGATACCCAAGGGCGAGTTCTTGTTGGACGTCACCCTGGAGCGCGCCCTGGAGCTGCTCGCGCAGAAGAAGCGTCGCGGCAACGCGCCCGTCAAGGAGCTGGGAGACGATCCCACCTCGGGCGACCCCATCGAGCTGTACGAGGGTCGGTTCGGGCCGTATGTGAAGCGCGGCAAGGTGAACGCCTCGTTGCCGCGCGACGTGGCCATCGACGACATCTCGCTGGAGCGCGCCGCCGAGTTGCTGGACGCTCGCGAAGCCACCCTCGGCGCGAGCGGCGGTAGTGGCCGTGCTGGAGGGCGCGGCAAGGCGAAGCAGGCGTCCGCCGCCAAGAAGGCGCCCGCCAAGGGGGCCAAGGGTGCCAAGGCTAAAGCGCCGAAGGGCAAGGCGCAGAAAGGCAAGGCACAGAAGGGCAAGACACGCGGTGCCGATCCCGGCAAGTCCTCGGCCGCGAAGAGGCCGAAGGCGACGCCCGAGCAACTGGCGGCCCACCTGGGCGAACTCGACGCCGGCGACGCCGCCGTCGTCCGGCTCACCCTGGGCGTAGACGCCCCGGCGGCAAGCGTGGCGGAGGCCGCTAAGAAGCTGGGCCTCAGCGAGGACGAGGCGGCGGCGCGCAACAAGCGCGGGCTGTTCAAGTTGCGCATGAGCTACGGACGCGCTCGGAAGCGCGAGGCCGGCGGCTGAGGGTGACGACTCCCGGCCGGGCCCTGAACCTCCCGGCCCTGGCGCGCTCCGCCGCGGGGGAACCGATCGACGTTCCGGGCAGCCCGTTCAGGGTCCAGCAGTTGCTGGTGCCCTGCGACTCGTCGGGCAACGCGGCGCGCTGGGTCATGGTCATGAGCGGCGAGGTGATCGTCGATCTCGAAGCGGGCGAGTTCCGGGTGCTGCGCCCGGGTGACGCCCTGGACTTGCCCGCGGGCACGACCGCCACGCTGCGCAGCGTGGCAACCCCGGCGATGTTGCTCTGGCACCAAGCGCGCTAGACTTCCTCGATGAAGCGCTACACGGTCAGTGACGGCCTGGTCATCAAACGGCGCGCGCTGCCGTCTGGCGACGTGGTGGTCACGCTCCTGGGGCGCCAGGGCAAGTGGCGGGCAGTGGCCCGCAAGGGAACGCTGCCGGGCGGCAACCTCGGCCGACTGTCGCTCTTCCACGACGTTACCGTGCAGTTCTACCGGCGCCAGGAGGACGACCTGGCCCTGCTAACGCAAGTGCAGCTCAACGGCGCCCTGGCGGGCCTGAGCGGCACGGCGACCTACCCCCTCGCACACCTCCTCTGCGAGTTGGCCGACGCCCTCACCGTCGACCTCCACCTGGAAGCGCGCGTGTACGACTACCTGACCTCTGCCCTGAGGGGGTTGAACGAGCACCACGACCCCGAGCTGGTGGCGCTCCTCTACGCCTGGCGCCTGCTGGGGGTCACCGGCCTGGCGCCTAGCGTCAAGGCGTGCTTGGTCTGCGGCGCGGCCGGGCCGTTGGTGGCCCTGAACGTGGCGGACGGCGGCCTCACCTGTGCGACGCACCGCAGCGGCCTGGCGCTGCTGGGGGCCAAGGCGGAGGAGCTCCGGCTCCTGGTCGAGGGGCCCATGGCAGCGGCTCTCGCGGCCGAGTACGTGGACCGCGGCCAGCACTGGAAGCTGCTCGAGGCCTACGTGACCTACCACGTGCGTGAACTCCGCAGCTTCGCCGCGGCGCGCGACAGCGCCCTGGTGCGCCCCGGTGTTTGAGGGGCTCGCGGCTCTGGCTGTCGGCTACCTGGTGGGTTCGGTGCCCACGGCCGCTTGGATCGCCAGGGCCAAGGGGAAGGACGTGTTCGGGCTGGGGTCGGGGAACATGGGCGCCATGAACACGGCCCGCAACCTAGGCTTCGGCCTCGGCGCCGCCGTGCTAGTGGTCGACGTGGCCAAGGGCGCCCTCGCCACCTTCTTGGGCATGCTGATAGCGGGCGCCTCGAGCGCCGCCGGTGGCACCGATCCGAGCCTCCTGGCCCCGCTGGCCGCCGGCTTCGGCGCCGTGCTCGGCCACGCTTTCTCCATGTTCGTGGGCTTCAGCGGGGGCAAGGGGCTCGCCACCACGTTCGGCGTCTCGCTGCCGCTATACCCGCAGGTGGGTCTGGCGGCGCTCGTGCTCATAGTGGCGCTGATCCTCATCACACGTAGTGCCGGCGTGGCGGCCGTCATCACCGTCCTCACGTACCCCTTCCTCGCGCTACTCACCCTGAACCGGTTCGGTTGGGAACAGGAACGAGCCTTCGAGGTCGTGACCGGCGTGCTTCCCATCGTCTTGGTCGTGTTGCTCAAGCACGCGCTGCAGTGGCGCGGCGGCGGCAAGGTCACTGCCAGCGAGGGCGATCCTCGCCGGCGTCCCCGGTAAGCCGGTCACGCGCCTCCCCGACCAGGAAGAGGCTGCCCGCGACAACTACGGTCTCTCCCGGTCGCGAGAGGCCGAGCGCCGCCTCGAGCGCCGCCCCCGGGTCGTCGGCGACCGTGGCGCCCGGG
Source organism: Truepera sp. (assembly GCA_032027045.1). Classification (NCBI taxonomy): domain Bacteria; kingdom Thermotogati; phylum Deinococcota; class Deinococci; order Trueperales; family Trueperaceae; genus Truepera; species Truepera sp. The sequence continues at coordinate 1,677,352 of JAVSMU010000001.1, forward strand.
AGCAGCGCCGCCAGGTCCAGGGGCGCCATCGCCCTGGGGCTGTGCACGGCGTGGGTCACGACGGTCCGGCGCGCCACCGGCGCCAGGGCCGCCACCACGCCCGCGACGTCCTTGTCTGCCGACGCGCCGAACACGAGCACCGCGGCCTCACCCGTCAGCTCGGTGATCGCCGCCGCCAGGGCGCGGGCCGCGGCGGGGTTGTGGGCCCCATCCAGGACCACGCGGCGTCCCTGCAACCAGAAGCTCTCGAGGCGCCCGGGCCACCGCGCATGGCGCACGGCGTCGAGCGCCTCCTCGAGGCCGACGCCTAGACGGCAGCCGGCCTCGAGTGCAAGCGTGAGGTTGGCGACCTGGTGCCTACCCACCAGGCCGGAGGCCACCCGCACGCCGTCGCTCGCGGCGCCCGGATGCCGCCAAGTGAAGCTCGTGCCCTCCCAGGCCAGCCGCGCGTCCTCGCCCCAGAAGTCCTTGCCGTACACGGTCAGGCCGGCGCCAACTTCGGCGGCCCGGCGGGCGATGACGCCCGCGGGTCGCGGCTCGGTGACTCCGGAGATCAGCGGCACGCCTGGCCGCATGACGCCCGCCTTCTCGAAGGCGATCTCCTCGAGGGTGGCGCCCAGGACCGCCGTGTGATCGAGGGCCACCGAGGTGATGACGCTCAGCTCGGGCCTGACGGCGTTGGTGGCGTCGAGGCGGCCGCCCAGGCCGACCTCGAGGACGGCCCAGGCCACCCCCGCCTCCGCGAAGCGCAGCAGGGCCGCCGCGGTCACCACCTCGAAGAACGTGTTGCCATGCCGCTCGGCGGCGGGCCTGACCCGCCCGATCAGCTCCTCGATCCGCTCGTGCGGCTCGGGGGCCAGGTCCACTTGCACCCGCTCGCCGAGCCGCTGGAGGTGGGGGCTCGTGTAGAGCCCGACGCGCTCGCCGGCCTTCATCAGGCTCGCCGCGAGCACGCGCGCCACGCTGCCCTTGCCGTTGGTGCCCGCGACCAGCACGCAGCGCAGCCGCTCGTCGGGCGAGCCCAGCTCCGTGAGGAGGGCCCTTATCGGCCCGAGGCCGGGCTTCACGCCGAAGCGCTGCAAGGAGAAGAGCCAGTCCAGGTTGGAGGCGGCCCCCAGCGCGTCACGTGCGCTCATCGCACTCCAACAGGAGCTTCGCGTCGGGGTCGGCGCCATCCGAATGGTGACGCTGCACGAGTTCGACGACGCGGGGGGCGGCACCGGCGCCGCGCAGGAGGTCCGCGCCGTAGCGGGCGTGATGCGCGCGCGCCTGCCGCGCTCCGGCCAGGCCGCGCAACCTGGGCTCGGGCGGCACGTTCGCCCATGGCAGGAGGTGCGCCAGGATCCGCCAGCCGGTCGCTTGTGGCGTTCCGAGCTTGCCCACGTCGTGGAGCAGCGCGGCGGCCACCACCTCCCTCGGGGCGTCCGGCCTGAGGCGCCTTAGTCGGCGCGCCACGTCCACCCCGTGCGCCCGCTCCTGGGGCGAGAGCCGGGCGAAGAGCGCGTACTCGTTCGGCGTCAGGTGCTGCTCGGCCCACGGGTCGTCCGGCCTGGCCAGCGCGGGCACCAGCGACAGCAACGTTCGCCGCAGGGCGTTCGCGTACCAGACGGGGGGCTTCAAGCGCATGCAAGGGCAAGTCTACGACCGGCGCCCTGCCGGGGGCGGTATGCTAGCGCCATTCCCGCCGGCACGGCGGCCCTGGAGTCCTTGGTGCTTGACCGTCCCGTCCGACCCGAACGCTGGCCATCGTTGATCGTCTTGCTCCTGGCGCTGCTCGCAGCCACGGGCTGGGCTCAGTCGCCCACCGCGCCGCAAGCTCCCGCCGCCCCAGGGGGGCCCGCGGACGGTGGCCCGGTCGCCGAGGCGCCGGCAGATCCGGTGCCCCAGGAGGCCGATGCGGCCGTCAAGGCGTGGCTCGCGCGCGAGCCCGTGTCGCTCATGAGCCTCTCGCAACTCGATGCGGCCGACCTCTGTCGGCAACTCCCCGACCTAATCGCGAACCCGGCCCCGCTGCCCGGCACCGAGGTGCGGCTCGAGGACCGGATCGAGCAGCCCAGCGACGACCCCGACGTCAGGCGCTTCACTTACGCGGCCGTGCGGCCGGGCAACCAACTCGACGTGGTCGAGGTCGTCATGCAACGAGCCGACGGCGCCTGGAAGGCCGCCAGCGTGGGCTTCCTCAACCAGAACCAACCCGTTGGCGCCCGCGCCTGGTTGCAGACCCCGGCGGCGGCGTGGGTGTTCGCCGCGTTCTCGCTTCTCGTGCTTCTCGCCCTGACCCGCAAGGGCTCCCTGCTGCGGCGCTGGTTGGCGGCGGGCCTCACAGTCATCCGCGAGCACCGCCGGCTCGTCGCAATCACGCTCATCTCGCTGTACGCCCTGTTCGGCCTCGGCGCCTTCGTCGGCACCACGCTCCCCGTGGAGTGCGAGCAGGCCGTGCTGGACGTCGTGAACGCCGCCATCGGCACGGTGGGCGCGAGCCAGGCGTACGGCAGCGGCAACGTCTTGCGCGCCGCGGCTACCACCTACTTCCAGAACTTCGTGGTGGTGACGACCTCCGTCACCTTCCCGCTCGCGGCGCTCTTCGGGGTGCCCGCCTACGTTTTCGCGGCCGCGTCCTTCTTCACGCAGGGCATCCCGTTCGGGTTGCTCGCCTCAGGCGGCCCCATCTACATCCTGTTGCTGCTGGTTCTGCTCGCCCTCGAGCTGACGTCATACTTCCTGGTCGTCGCCGGAGGCGGCATGCTTCTCGCCACCCTGGTGCGGCCCGGCCCGCCGGGCCGGTTCGCGCGCGGCTTCCGCAAGCTGCTCCTCATGCTGCCGATCGCGGGCGTCATCCTCCTGGTCGGCGCGTGGTACGAGGCGCTGATCATCATCCTCGGCCTTGCCTAAGGCCCTGTAACGAGCCCCCAGAAGCGCTCGATGGCCGGCGCCACGTCGAGAAGCGATTCGGCGCCGGCGAACTCGGGCGCGCCCGGCCCGAAGACCAACAGGGGGACCCGGTTCAGCGTATGCCGGCCAGAAGTGACGTCCTCGAGGTTGCCGTGATCCGAGGTCACGACCACCGTGATGCCGGAACCGGCCACGCGCTCGAGTAATAGATCGACCTGTTCGAGCAACCTCGTTGCCCCGCTGAAGTCCCGGGCGTGACCGAGCGCGTCGGTGGGCCAGACGTCGAAGAAGACGAAGGACGCGCTCGCCGCGAGGCGGATCAGGCTGCCGGCGGCCCCCGCCGCGCCCTGCGGGGTGAGGCTCGGGTCCATGCGGGCGAAGCGCGCACCGTCGACGTCGGCGGCCACCGCGAGGCCGGCGCGGTAGGCGCCCATGTCGCGGAGTTCCAGGCCGGCGGCGGTGGCGGCCACCACCGGCGCGTTCGGCCGGTGGCGCCTGGTGCCCAGCGACTCGAAGTACTGGGGTGGGTAGGCGTTGGCCAGCACCGCGCCGCGGAGTTCCAGGCCCCTGGTGAATAGCGAGCCCTTCTCGAGCACCGCCCTCAGGGTCGGACCGGGCCAGGGCCCGTAATGGCGTCCCATGGCCAGCGCCCCGTTCACGCCCGTAAGCAGGGTCGTCTGGCCCGTGGCCGACTGCGGCAGCCCCTCGACCCCCAGGGTGGCGTCCAAGCGGCGGTAGACGACACCGGGCCTGGTGACCTCGGGCGTCTCCCTGGTGAGGGGCCCGGCCAATACCTCGCGCAAGAAGGGCGTGGCGGCCGCGGCCAGGGGGTTGGTGGCGGGGTCGGCCACGCCCAGGCCGACGCCGTCGAGGAACACGAACAGCACGCTGTCCGGCAACCTCTCGCCGCCCTCGGACCGACCCATGCGGCCGCCCGTCGTCAGCCGACCCCCATGGCGGCGCGTACGCGCTGCATGGTGGCGCCTGCGATCTCGCGGGCGCGGTCGGCGCCCGTCGCGAGGAGTGCCTCCAGCTGGGCCCGGTCGTCCATGTACTCGTGGTAGCGGGCCTGGATGGGCCGGAGCGTCTCGACCACCACCTCCACCACCGCCTTCTTGAGGTGGCCGTAGCCGGCGCCGTCGAACTCGGCCTCGATCTCGGCCGGCGCCTTGCGCGTGAGCACCTGGTAGATCGAGAGGAGGTTCCGGACGCCCGGGGAGGCGTGCTCGAAGCGCAACTCGCGCCCCGAATCGGTGACGGCGCTCATGACGGCCTTCTTGATGGCTGCCGGGTCGTCCAGGAGGTTGATGGCGTGGCCGGGCCTATGCACGGCGATGCTCTTGGACATCTTCACGGTCGGCTCGTCGAGCCCCATGATGCGCGCGCCCACCTCGGGGATCTGCGCCTTGGGGACCTTGAAGACCTCGCCGAAGAGGTTGTTGAAGCGCTGCGCCAAGTCACGCGTGAGCTCGATGTGCTGCACCTGGTCCTCACCCACCGGCACGAAGGCCGTGTCGTAAAGCAAGATGTCGGCCGCCATGAGCACGGGGTAGTCGAGTAGGCCGGTGCCGACGCTGTCGCGGCCCTCCGACTTCGACTTGAACTGCGTCATGCGGTAGAGCCACCCGAGCGGCGTCACGCAGTTGAGGAGCCAGGTCAACTCGGTGTGCTCGCGCACCGCCGACTGCACGAACACCAGGTTGTTCTCGGGCTCGATCCCGACCGCGAAGTAAAGCGCCGCCACGCTGCGCACCTGCTCCTTGAGGCGGGCGGGCTCCACCTCTTCGGGCACGGTCAAGGCGTGCAGGTCTACCACGCAGAAGATGCCGTCGCGCTCGTGCTGCTGCGCCACCCACTGCTGCAGGGCGCCAACGTACGTGCCCAGGTGGAGGGTTCCGGTGGGTTGCACGCCCGAGAAGACGCGCGCCTTGGCCACGGTGGTTGCTGGACTCATAAGGGCCAAGTATACGGGTGCCCCTGCCGCCGGCGGTTCAGCGCAGCGGGATCACGCTCAGGCCGAGGGCCGGAAGCTCGAGGTTGCCGCCCTCGAGGACGCGCAGCGGGGCGCCCGTAACGAGGTCCGGGTAGCTTGCCATGCGCAGGTCGCCCGGCTCCCACTCCGCCGCCCGCGCCGACAAGTTGGCGAGCACCAGCAGTCGCTCGCCGCCGGGCGCGGTGCGCACCAGCGCCAGCACGGCCCTCGAGGAGCCGGTAGGCACCACGCTCCAGTCGCCAGAACGCAGGGCCTCGTGCGAGTTCCGCAGCGCGGCCAGGTGGCGGTAGTGGTTGAGGAGCGAGGCCGGGTCGGCGTCCTGTTCGGCCACGCTCACGCCCGGGATGCCGCGGCCAGGGTCGGTCCACGGCTGCGCCGTGCTGAACCCGAACAGGCCGTCCGCGTCCACCGCCTCCCAGCGCATGGGCGTCCGCTTCTCCACGTCGAACACGCCGGGGCCGTCGGGCATGCCGATCTCGTCACCGTAATAGACGAACGGCGTGCCCGGCAGCGTGAGCAAGAGTCCCGCGGCCAGCTTCAACCTGGCCTCGTCGCGGCGGGGGATCGAGAGCCTGGTCGCCAGCCGCGTCTGGTCGTGATTGTCGAGGAACGTGCCCCGGACCGCTCCCTCCGGATACAGCTTCCTCTCCTGCGCCAGGGTGTCGGCCAGGTCCGCCGCGCTGCGCGATTGCAGGGCGGAGAGCAGGACCTTCCAGAGGGGGTAGTCGAACGACATGTCGAGGTTGCCGGCCGTGTGATAGCGGACGATGGCTGGCATCTCCGTCCACGTCTCACCCACGAGGAACGCATGCGGCGCGACCTCATGCACGTACGCCTCGAAGGCGCGCACCCACTCGTAGGTCTCTGGAGTGTTCGAGATCTGCCCGTCCGGGCCCTCGATGAGGTGCTGGATGGCGTCGATCCGAAAACCGTCCACCCCCAGCTCCAGCCAGTGGAGCGCGGCAGCCTGCAGCTCGGCGGTGACGGCGGGGTTGGCGAGGTTCAGGTCGGGCATGCGCTCCGAGAACAGCCCCAGGTAGCTGGTGCCGTCCGGAGCGAGGTGCCAGGCGTTGCCCCCCCTCGTGCCGCGCATCGGCGGGGGGTCCCGCTCGAAGCGGTAGTAAGCGCGGAAAGTCTCGTCACCGGCCAGCGCGGCGCGGAACCACGGGTGGGCGCTGGAGGTGTGGTTCGGAACGAAGTCCAGGATCACGCGGATGCCAAGCTCGTGGGCACGCTCGACGAGTTCCACCAGGTCGGCCTCGTCGCCGTATTCCGGGTTGACTCCCGTGTAGTCGGTGACGTCGTAGCCGTGGTAGCTGGGGCTCGGGTAGATGGGCATGAGCCACAGGCCGCCGACGCCTAGGCCGGAAAGGTACGGCAGGCGTTCGATGAGGCCCCGCAAGTCGCCGATGCCGTCGCCGTCCGAGTCCTGGAACGAGCGCACGAAAACCTCGTACCAGACGACCTCGCTCCAGTGCGGCGTGCCGGGCGGCAACGCGCTGGCCGCGTCCCGGGCGAGCGCGGGCTGGCCGGGGAGAACGAGTGTGAGCAGTGCCATCGTCAACAGCGCGCCCCCCAGTTTGAGTCCTGGGCGTGCGGCTCGGGTCACGGGAACGTCTTGCCCACCCAGGCGAGCGGGTTGCTTGCCGCCTGCCTCACGCGCATCTCCCAGTGCAGGTGGGGTCCGGTCGAGAGGCCCGTGGTGCCCACGAGGCCGATGACGTCGCCCTGCTTCACTTCCTGCCCGACTTCCGCCTTCACCTCGGACATGTGGAAGTAGTAACTCATCAGGCCGGCACCGTGGTCGATGGCGACCCAGCCGCCCTTGATGGGGTAGCGGCCGGCAACGACCACGACGCCGTCGTTGGTGGCGTGGATGGGCGTGCCCTGGGCGGTGGCCAGGTCCAGTCCGTAGTGAAACGACACGGGACCGTCCTGAACGTACCGCCGCGCGTCGCCGAAGCCGCTCGTCGACACGCCGTCTATGGGCATGATGAACGGCTTGGTCCATAGCGGGCCCGGCCGCGCACCGGCCCACGCGGCGGCGGCGGTCTCGGCCTCCAACTCGCGGCCCTCGGGAGTGATCACGGCGAGGGTGGACGCCGAGAGCCTCAACTGCTCCACCTCGACCGGCAGCGCTTCCAGGAGGGTGGTGGTGCTCACGTCATAGGCGCGACCGAACTCGTCGGTCACGTGCAGCGCCAGGGTCAGGGCCTGCGGGTCCACGGTCATGGGGGTCGCGAGCATGCCGCGGTAGGCCGGGCCCGCCACCTCGCGCAGCGGCACGACCGCGCCGTCCGCCGTCAGCGTCACGGACGTGACGGCCGCGCTCAGCACCGGATCGGCGCCGGGGCCGGGGAGTCCGGTGATGGTCACTCCGAGCGGGTCGCCGGCCCTGACCTGGCCCGGCGCCGCTAGTGCCGGCTCGAAGGCCGGCACCCCTACTATGGACGCCTCCAGCACGGTCTCGTTTCCGGCCGCGTCCTTGGCGCTTAGGTGCGCCAGCTGCACGCCCGGAACGGCGGGAACGTCGAAAGTCGCGTCCTGGTCGACCAGCGTGGTCGTCTCGCCGCCGTAATCGAGAACGTACGTTACGGGTTCGTCAGCGCTGACGAAGAGGCCGAGCGGGGCGCCGACCGCCAACCGGGTCGGGGGCTCGGAATACAGCTGTGGCGGCGTGGTGTCGCGCAGCGCCGCCGCCACCGTGAGCGTGACGAGGGCGAGGCCGAGTACCGCGAGGGCCACCAAGGCGTTCCGGCGTGCCCGCGGCATCAGGTCCCTTGGCTCGTGACGAACGGCAGGTTACGCAGGCGGTGGTCGACGTCGAGGCCGAAGCCGTAGACGAAGGCATCGTCGATGGTGAAGCCGACGTAATCGATGGGCACTTCCACCTTGCGCCGCGAGGGCTTGCTCAGCAGCGTGGCGACCTTCACCGACCGGGGCGCCCGCCCATGCAGGTAAGAAAGGAGGTACTGCATGGTCAGGCCCGTGTCGACGATGTCCTCCACCAACACCACGCTCCGGCCCTTGAGGCTCTGCTCGAGGTCCTTCACCAAGCGCACCTCGCCGCTGGACTCGGTGCGCGACCCGTAGCTGGAGACCGACAGGAAGTCGAGCGTCAAGGGTCGGTCGATGGCCCTGACGAGATCCGCCATGAAGATGAACGCGCCGTTCAGCACGCAGATCAGGTGAAGGTCCGCCCCTTCGTGGTCGGCGGCGATCTGTTGGCCCATCTCAGCCACGCGTGCGGCTATCGCGCCTGCACTTATCTGCACCGCGCCCGTGCCCGGGTGGAAGATGCCGCTCGTCACTCGAGGTCCTGGTTCACTTGACTGCACCGTTGGCAACGCTCCTGCTGCGGCGATAACCGGTACCCGACTGTCCGGGCCGTGGCTCTCAGCTCCGCTCGTCGGGATTATACCCAAGCGCGCGCAGCTCCTTGGGCGTCAACTCCCGGAAGCCCCCTACCGCCAGATCGCCCAGCTTCAGACCGCCCGCACGCACACGAACCAGCCTCTCGACCGAGTAACCGAGCGCCTTGAAGAGCCGCCTGACCTCGCGCTTGCGACCTTCGGTCAATACCACGTAAGCGCCACCTGGAGCGGGCCTGGCGCTCTTGGCGGCGGCGTGGCCGTCTTCGAGTTCCACCCCGCCTAAGAGTCGCTTCAGGGCGGCCGGGTCCACCCGACCCTGCTTGGTCCAGACGCGGTACTCCTTCTCCAGCTCGTAACGCGGATGGGTGAGCTTGAGCGTGAGGTCGCCATCGGTGGTGAGGACCAGCAGCCCTTCGGACTCGCGGTCCAGGCGGCCCACCGAGTGCAGCCCGGGGGTCGGGGGCAGGAGGTCGAAGACCGTGGCCCGGCCCCGCTCGTCTCGCGCCGTCGTCACGTAGCCCGCCGGCTTGTTGAGGACGTAGGTCACGTGGTCGTCGCTCACGTGCAACTGCTTGCCGTCTACACGTACGTCGTCGCCGGGCAGGGCGCGGTCGCCCAGCTCCGCCACGCGGCCGTTGATCTTGACGCGGCGGGCCGTGATGAGTTCCTCGGCCTTGCGGCGGCTCGCCACGCCGGCCCGCGCGATCAAGCGCTGGACGCGCTCGCCCGCTAGGGGGCTCGAGGGCGCCGCGGGCCGCTGCCGGCGCCCGGCCCCGGCACCTTCCTCGGAGGCCCCGGTGGTGGTCCCCTTGCGCTTGGTCCGCTGTGTTGGTTTGCTCGTGGGAGGCCCCCGTCGCGGCGGCCGCTTCGCGCTCATGCAGGCCCATGATAAGGGAAGGGCGCAACGCCCCGCGTGCCCTCGCGCCACCACGGCGCGGGTAGCATGGGGCATGTCGGATTCCGTGAGTGCCCTCGACTCTACGCTGCGCTCCATCATCGAGGACGTCATCCCTTTCAACCGCCACCTGGGCGTGAAGGTCGAGGAGATCGACCGGGCCGGCAACCGCGTGAGCCTGGCGATGCCGGTGCAGGACGCGCACATCGGTAACGTGGTGAGGCGCATGCCGCATGGCGGGGTGGTGGCCGCCCTCGTCGACGCCGCCGCCGGGGCCGCCGCGGCCCTCACCCTCGACGACCTCTCCCGGGCGCCCAGCGTCGCGACCATCGACATGCGGGTGGATTTCGTGAGGCCCGGGCGAGGCGCCTCGCTCAGGGCCGACGCCGAGGTCATGCGCAGCGGCCGCAGCGTGATCGTCGTGCGCACGGAAGTGTTCGACGACGACGGCACGCTGCTGGCTCTGGGCTCGAGCGCGTTCACCGTCGAGCGCGGCGGCCGCGCCGAGTGATAGCGTTCCAGGCATGATCCACCCCATGAGCGACCGGTACGCCAAGCTGCTGGTCGAGTACTGCCTGAACGTACAGCCGGGGGACGACGTCTTGCTCCAGGTAGAGACCGGCGCGCTGTCGCTGGCGCGGGCACTCACCCGCCGCGTGCTCGCGGCGGGCGCCGAGCCCCACCTGCGGCTCGCGTACCCCGAGCTGGCGGCCGACATCATGGAGCTGGCCTCGGACGCGCTGCTCGCGTCTCCACCGCAGGTGCAGCTCGAGGAGATAAGGCGTATGGACGGCTACGTGCGGGTATCGGCCCCGTCCAACTCGCACCACCTTCAAGGCGTCGACTCGAGCCGCGTGACGGCGTGGAGCAAGCGCATGCAGGACGTGACCCGCCACCGCGTGGCGAGTACACGCTGGGTCGGAACGCTATATCCGACCAGCGCGGCCGCGCAGTCCGCCGGCATGAGCACGGACGCCTACGAGAAGTTCGTGTTCGGCGCCATGTTCCTCCACGACCCCGACCCCGCCCAGCGCTGGCGCGAGCTGGGTGCGGCGCAGCAGCGCTGGGTCGACCGCCTCGAGCGCGCCGGCGAGGTGAGGATCGAGGGGCCCGGCACCGACCTGCGCTTAAGCGTCGCGGGCCGCAAGTGGGTCAACTCGGACGGCAAACGCAACATGCCTTCGGGCGAGGTGTTCACCGGGCCCATCGAGGATTCCGCCGAGGGCACGATCCACTTCGCCATCCCATCGAGCGTGGCGGGCACGGTGGTCGAAGGCGTAACGCTGCGCTTCGAGGCAGGCAAGGTGGTCGAGGCCACGGCCCGCCAGGGTCAGGCGGTGCTCGACGCGCAGCTGAACACCGACCCCGGCGCGAGGTTCCTGGGCGAGCTTGGCATAGGCACCAACCCGCACATCACGTTCCCCACGCTACAGACTCTCTTCGACGAGAAGATCCTCGGCACCATCCACCTCGCCCTCGGATCCTCGTACGCGGAAACGGGCGGGGTGAACAGGAGTGGCGTCCATTGGGACCTCGTCTGCGACCTCCGCTCAGAGGGCAGCGTCGCGCTCGACGGCGAGCCGTTCCTGGCGGGCGGCAAGCTGGTCGGTTGAGCGTGCCGATTGCCCCATGGGGCACTTGCGCGACCGGCCGGGGCTGGGTATCCTTCTAGACCGCTGAGCGCGTGCCGAAGTGGCGGAATCGGTAGACGCGCACGATTCAGGGTCGTGTGTCCGTGAGGACGTGTGGGTTCAAGTCCCACCTTCGGCACCAGAGCGCGCGCTGCGGCGAACCAGAGGGGCCCCGGAGAAACCGTCCGGGGCCCCTTCGACTGCCGCGAACGCCCGCCAGCGCGCCCTAGCTAGGTCCTTTTGCGCGTCCTAGGAACCCGCGAGTTGCTCGAGGTCGCCGAGTTGGCGGAGCAGGCGCACTACCTCGCTCAGGAGCGCCAGGCGGTTTCGGCGCACGTCCGGGTCGTCGGCCATCACGAGCACGCCGTCGAGGAAGTCGTCGAGCGGCGCCTTGATGCCTATCAGGGCCTGCAGCGCGTCGGCCACGCCCGTCAGCTGGCGTGGGGCGGGGTCCCTCAGGTCCCAGCCGGGCAGCTGGCCCTTGGCGGCGGCCAGCAGTTCGTCGGCGCCGCGCTGCGCGGCGGGTAACGCCGCCAGGAGCGGCGCTTCTTGCGGCTCGGTGAACAGCGCCGGCTTGACGGCGGCGCCCAACTTGTGCTCCGGGTGGTCGAAGGCGTGCGCGTCGACTGGCACGGCCTCGCCCTTCGCGAGGTTGGCTGCGCGCTTGTAAAGCGCCATCAGGGCGGGCATCTCTTCGAGGTCCATGAGCGCCTTGAGTAGCTCCACCCTGCGGGCGGCGCCTATGACCGTCACCGAGCCCTGGATGGCGGCGCGGACCACGTTGACGGGGGCGCCGTTGTCGAGCAGGAGCGACGCCACCCGGTCCCAGACGAACTCCACTACCGCCTGCTGCACGTCGGTGGAGGCGGTCACCGGGCCGGCCGCGTAGGCGGCGGAGCCCGCCTCCACCAGGGTCGTCAGGCGCAACGGCCAGCCGCGAGCGTTCAGCACCCGCGCCACCGCCAGGCCGTCGCGGCGCAGAGCGAACGGGTCGGCCGACCCGCTCGGGCGCTTACCCAGTGCGAAGAAGCCGATCAGCTTGTCGACCCTGTCGGCCAGGGCCAGCACGGCGCCCGCGGCGGTGGCGGGTACGTCGTCCTCGTGCGTCCTGGGGCTCACGCCGCCCAGGAGCGCTTCGGCGGTCGCGGCCGGGAGCCCCTCGGCGAGGGCGTAGGCGCGCGCCATCACCCCCTCGAGCTCCGGGAACTCGAAGATCATCTCGGTCGCCAGGTCGGCGCGGAAGATGGGCAGGGCCTGCGTTGCGGCGTAGGCCTCCTTCTGCTCGAGGTCGAGGGCGTCGAGCAGCTGGCCGACGGTCTCGCCCACGCGGGCGGTCTTGTCGGCCATGCTGCCGAGTTCCTGCTGGAAGGCGATCCCGCTGAGGCCCCAGGCGTGCTGCGACAGGCTCTTGCGCCGGTCGGAGGTCCAGAAGAAACGGGCGTCGTAGAGGCGCCCCGCGAGCACCTGCTCGTAGCCTTGCCGCACCACGGCCACGTCGGGCACGGAGGTGTTGGAGACGCCCACGAAGGCGGCCGCCAGGCGCCCGGAGGCGTCGCGCGTGGGGAAGAAGCGCTGGTGCTTGATCATCACCGTTGCCAGCACCTCCTCGGGCAGTTGCAGGTAGCCGCTCGCGAAGCTCCCCAGTACCGCGAACGGGCTCTCGACCAGGTCGGTCACCTCGTCGAGCAGCGCGTCGTCCTCGGTGACGCTCAGGCCCTGCTCGTCGGCGGCCGCCTGCACCGCCAGCCAGGTGGCTTCGCGGCGCGCCGCGCGGTCGGCCATGACGAAGCGTTCCGCAAGCGCGGGCGCGTAATCGGCGGCGCTCTTCACCCCGAACTCGCCTTCCGCCATGAAGCGGTGGCCACGAGTGATTGCGCCGGCCCGGACGCCGGCCGCTGCCACCGGAATGACCTCGTCGCCGAGGAGCGCCAGCAGCCAGGCCACCGGCCGGATGAACGGGGTCGGCTCGTCGCCCCAGCGCATCTTCCGTGGCGCCGGGAGGTCCTTGACCACGCCGGCGAGAAGTTCAGGTAGAACGGCCGCGGCGGCCTCTCCCCCGACCGTTACGTGGGCGTAGACGTACTCGCCCTTCTCATCCTTCCGAAGCTCCAACGCCCCCTGGTCGACACCGTTCTTGGCTGCGAAGGCCAGGGCCGCCTTCGTGGGGGCCCCAGATTCGTCGAAGGCCACGCTCGCCGGCGGCCCACGTCGCTCCACCGTGCGCTTGGGGGTGGAGGCCGGTAGGCCCCTCGCCCATACGGCCAGCCTGCGGGGGGTGGCGTAGCCCGAGGCGCCGGTGGGCGCGAGTTCGGCGGCGGCAAGGCGCTGCGTCAGTAACACCACCAGCGCTTCGCCGCCCGACTTCACGTACCAGCTGGGTAGCTCCTCCGTGCCGATCTCGAACAACAGGTCAGCCACCCGTGGCCTCCGCTCCCGCCTGCTCGACCGGCCGCAAGTACGCCTTGGCGGTGGCCTCGGCCATGCGTCTCACGCGCTGAACGAACGCCTGGCGCTCGGTCTGCGAGAGGACGCCCCTGGCGTCGAGCAGGTTGAAGGCGTGAGAACAGCGCAGCACGAACTCGTAGCCCGGATAGACGAGCCCCTTGCCGAGAAGCCGGTACGCCTCCAGCTCGAACTTCTCGAACAGCAGGCGTTGGAGTTCGGGATCGGACTCCTCGAAGTTGTAACGGGAGTGCTGGACCTCGAGGTCGCGCCGCAGGTCTCCCAGCGTGACGCCGGGGCCGTAATCCACGTCGAACGCGTGCGTCTTGCCCTGCAAGTACATGGTGAGGCGCTCCAGCCCGTAGGTCAGCTCGACCGAGACCGGCTTGCAGTCGAAGCCCGCCACCTGCTGGAAGTAGGTGAACTGCGTGACCTCCATGCCGTCCATCCACACCTCCCAGCCAAGCCCCCAGGCTCCCAGCGTGGGCGATTCCCAGTTGTCCTCCACGAAGCGGATGTCGTGCGCCTTGGGATCTATGCCCAGCGCGTAGAGCGAGTCCAGGTAGAGGTCTTGCACGTCGGCGGGCGAGGGCTTGAGGAGGACCTGGTACTGGTAGAAGTACTGGAAACGGTAAGGGTTGTCGCCGTAGCGGCCGTCGGTCGGCCGGCGGCTCGGGGCGATGCCGGCCACGCGCCACGGCTCTTCGCCCAGCGACCGCAAGAAGGTGGTCGGGTAGAACGTGCCCGCGCCGACCTCGGTGTCTTGCGGCGGGGCCACCACGCAGCCGCGTTCCGCCCAATAGCGGTCGAGGCGTGCGACTATCTCCTGGAAGAGCATGCTACTCCCTAGTTCGGCCCGGGCGCTGCCCGCCGGCCGCGCGGCACGCGAGGAAGGGCGCCGCCATCACCTCGCGATTGTAAGCGTTGATCGGGTCCAAGCCCCAGGGTCCATGTCTGGATGGCGGCCCGATGAAGGAAATGGTAACGAAGTCGCAGCCTGTCGCAACCTCGGACGGGTACTATGGGCCCATGACTACGCGGCGTCGTCCGCAATCACCAGTTTTTCTGCGCGCCAGCGGGCCGTCCCGGTTCGGAGATCACCGTGAATAGGTACGACGACAGGTCCAGGCTGGTCTTCCACTACGCGCGTGAAGAGGGCGCGAAGCTGGGCCACACCATGATCGGGCCCGAGCACCTGCTCCTTGGCCTGATGCGCGAGAGTGGCACGGCCTGCAAGGTCCTCGAAGAGTTTGGGGCCTCGCTCGACGACTTCAGGCTGCAAGTCGAGGAGATGGTCGGCCGCGGTGACGGCATGCCCAAGAACGAGGCCGCGGCCATCACGCCGCGTGCCAGGCGCGTCATGGAGCTCGCCGGGTCCGAGGCGCGTAGCCTCGGCTCCTCGATAATCGCCACCGAGCACATCCTCCTAGGCATCATCCGCGAGGGCGACGGCGTCGCCTACCGCATCTTGCAGAACCTCACCCGCGACGTCGACTCGGTGCGCTGGCGCATCCTGGCCGCAGCCGACCCCAAGGGCCAGGCCGAGCCGGTCAACACGCCCTTCCTCGACGAGTACTCGCGCGATCTCACGCGCGAGGCGCAAGAAGGCAAGCTCGATCCCGTCATCGGCCGCACCGAGGAGATACGGCGCGTCATCCAGATCCTGTCGCGCCGCACGAAGAACAACCCCGTCCTGATCGGCGAGCCGGGGGTGGGCAAGACGGCCATCGTCGAGGGGCTGGCCCAGGCCATCGTCGAGGGCCGCGTGCCACCCAACCTGCTCAGCCTGCGGGTGCTCGGCATCGAACTCAGCAACGTCGTCGCCGGCACGAAGTACCGGGGCGAGTTCGAGGAGCGGCTGCGCCAGATAATCGAGGAGCTGCGCCGCGCGCGCGTCGTGGCCTTCATCGACGAGCTGCACACGCTGGTGGGCGCCGGCGGCGCCGAGGGCACGCTCGACGCGGCCAACATCTTGAAGCCGCCGCTCTCGCGCGGCGAGGTGCAGGTCATCGGGGCCACCACCACCGGCGAGTACCACCGCTACATCGAGAAGGACGCCGCCCTCGAGCGCCGCTTCCAGCCCGTCATCGTGCTGGAGCCGTCGCCCGAGGAGTCGCTCGAGATCCTCATCGGCCTGCGCGACAAGTACGAGGCGCATCACGGCGTGGTCATCCCCCGGGAGATGCTGGAGCTGGCCGTGAGGTTCGGCGAGCGGAGCCTGCCGGGCCGCAACTTCCCCGACAAGGCCATCGACCTGATCGACGAGTCTGCGTCGCGCACGCGCCTGAACAAGTCGCTCGGCTTCCCGGTGCTCGAGGAGCCCGACGGCACGCCCATCGTGGGCCGCGAGGACCTCGAGGCGGTGGTCGACTCGTGGGGCGGCATCTACGTCGACGAACAGGACAACGAGAAGCTCGCCCACATCGAGGAGCACCTGCGGCACACGGTGGTGGGGCAGCGCAACGCCATCCGCGCCCTGGGCGCGGCGCTCAGACGCTCGCGCGTCGGGCTCGGCGGCCGCACGCGCGTGTCCGCGTCGTTCCTCTTCGTGGGCGCTTCCGGCGTCGGCAAGACGTACCTCGCGAAGCAGCTCGCGATCCTGCTGTTCGGTAGCGAGCGGTCCCTCGTGAGGCTCGACATGAGCGAGTTCCAGGAGCCTCACTCCATCAGCAAGCTCATCGGCGCCCCTCCGGGCTACGTGGGCCACGAGCAGGGTGGCCGCCTCACCGAGGCCGTGAGGCGCCAGCCGTTCAGCGTGGTGCTCCTCGACGAGATCGAGAAGGCGCACCCCGACATCTACAACACGTTCTTACAGGTGCTCGACGACGGCAGGCTGACGGACGGGCTCGGCCGCACAGTCGACTTCCGCCGCGTGATACTCATCATGACGAGCAACACGGGCTTCAACCTGCCCGGCAGCACCATCGGCTTCCAGGACCAGGCGCACCAGGACCCCGGCCAACCGCTGAAGGGCATCTTCTCGCCGGAGTTCCTCGACCGCCTCGACGAGGTCATCGTCTTCGAATCGTTCAACAGAGAAGACGTAGTGATAATCACGAACCAGATGCTCGAGGACATCCGCCGCGAGCTGCTGGGCCGCGACATCCAGGTGACGTTCGGCGCAGAAGTCGCCGCGTTCCTGGTCGACAAGCTCCCGAAGGGCGAGAGCGTGAGGCCGCTGCGCGGCGTGATCCGCGAACACATCGAGGATCCCCTCTCCTCCGAGCTGCTCGAACACGGGAACACCGAGCCGCTATTGGTGACGGTGGAGAACGACAAGACCGTCTTCGCGCGGCCGGTGTCACTGGTTTGATCCCGCGCCGGCTAGAACGAGCAGCGGTACCGGCCGCTACGCCCGGCGCCTCAGGCTGAGGCCGCGGGTGGCCCGGGGCGCCGGCTACGTCTGTCAGGAGTGCGGGGCACGCAGCCCCGCTCACCTGGGCCGCTGCCCGACGTGTGGCGCGTGGGGCAGCATGATCGCCGAGCAACCGTCGCCAACCGCGGGCGGCGCCCGCGGCCCGGGCAAGGCCCGCCACCTGGAGAGCATGCGCCTGGACGCGGTCTCCGACGCCGGCCTCGTAAGGTTCGCGAGCGGTGACGCCGAGGTCGACAGGGTGCTGGGCGGCGGTTGGGTCGTGGGAGCCGCCGTGCTCTTGGCGGGCGAGCCCGGGATCGGCAAGTCGACCCTGCTGCTGCAACTCGCGCAGCACGCGGTGGCCGCCGGACGCCGCGTGCTCTACGTTGCGGGCGAGGAATCGCCGGCCCAGGTGCGGCTGCGCGCCGACCGCCTGGGGCTCGGCGCCGGCATGGAGCTGACGCGCGAGAACGACGCCAACGTGATCGCCGAGCACCTGTACGCCACGGCGCCGGACCTGGTGATCGTCGACTCCATCCAGACGCTGGTGGTCGAGGAGGGCACGGTTCCAGGCACCCTCACGAGCCTGCGTGACGCCACCGCACTGCTCGTGAAGGCCGCCAAGGCCGCCGGCACGACGCTGGTGCTCATCGGCCACGTGACAAAACAGGGCTCGATAGCCGGACCCAAGGTCATAGAGCACGTGGTCGACGCCACCTTCGCCCTCGAGTCGGCCGCGGGACTGCGGGTGGTCCGCGCCATCAAGAACCGCTTCGGCCCCGCGGGTGAGGTGGGCGTCTTCGAGATGACTGCCACGGGGATGCAGGCGGTCGGGAACCCGAGCGAGGCGTTCTTGGCGGAGCGGCCCCTGGGGGCGCCCGGTTCGGTGGTCGTGGCCGCGCTGGAGGGACAGCGACCACTCCTCCTGGAGGTTCAGGCGCTGGCGTCCAAGAGCCCGTACGCGGCCCCGCGCCGCGTGGTCCAGGGCCTCGACGCCCGCCGCGTGGACGTGGTGCTGGCAGTGCTCGAGCGGCGCCTCGAGTTGCCGCTGGCGGCGCTCGACGTGTTCGTGAACGTGGCCGGCGGCCTGCGCATAACCGACCCCGGCGCGGACCTGGCGGTGGCCGTGGCGGTCTATTCCGCCGTGACCAACCGGCCCGCCCCGGAGGACACGGCGTTCGTGGGCGAGATAGGCCTGGCCGGGGAACTCCGCTCCGTCAGCCAGTTGAGCAGGCGCCTGGAGGAGGCGAAGCGCGCCGGGCACCCCCACCTCGTGGGCCCCCGCTCGCGCGAGCTGAAAGACGGAGTGGGTACCCTGCGCGAGGCGCTGTTGCTACTGTGGGGTTCGACATGAACCATGAAGCCGACCAGAACCGCGGCCACGCCGGCGCCGGGGGTTACGACGGCCGCACCGGCACCGGGGGCTATGAGGTCCGCACCGGCGGGCGCGAGGCGGCGGGCGGCAGCAGCAGCTCCCACCTGGGGGCCGCCCTGGCGCGCGGAGCGCTGGCCCTGGCCGGCGGCATCGTGGGTTTCCTGGTCGGCAGGCTGCTGGTCGACCGCGGTCTGCTGTCGGGGCCCAACAACGTCTTGTTCATCACCGTGGTCGGGGTGCTCAGCGCCTACCTGTTCGGCGGTCCCCTGGCGGAGCGCTTCGGGCACGTGTGGGAGCGGTTCATGGCGCGGGTGTCGGGCGTGCGGCCCGACGCGGTGCTCGCCGCCTTCGCCGGCGCCACCCTTGGGCTGCTGGTGACCGTGCTCATCAACAACGTCCTCGCCAACGTGCCCGGCTTCACCTGGTACTGGTCCCTGCTGGCGGCCATCGTCCTGGTCGCGGGCATGGGCGGGTTCTTCGTCACCAACCGCCGCCTGCTCTACTTCCTCCCGGCCGCCGACGGCAAGCGCGTGGGCGCCGGGGCCGGCGCGGCTAACGACAAGGTAGTAGACAGCTCGGCGGTCATCGACGGCCGGCTGCTGGCGGTGCTCGATTCGAACTTCCTCGAGGGAAAGCTGATCCTGCCGCACTTCGTCCTGACCGAGCTGCAGCACATCGCCGACTCGGACGACCAACTCAAGCGTCAGCGCGGGCGGCGCGGCCTGGAGACCCTCGACCTGCTCGCCTCCTCGCCGGGCGTGGTGACGGAGGTGGCGCACGACGACGTCGGCAAGGGGGTGGTCGATGACAAGCTCGTGCGCCTCTGCCTGGAACGAAACGCGGACCTCATCACGACCGACTACAACCTGAGCCGGGTGGCGGCGCTGCAGGGCGTGCGCGTTCTCAACCTCCACCAGCTCGCCAGTGCGGTGAGGATCGCGTACCTTCCTGGCGAGCGCCTCGCCCTGAGCATCGTGCGGCAGGGCCGCGAGTCCGGCCAGGGCCTCGCTTACCTCGAGGACGGCACCATGGTGGTGGTCGAGGAGGCCGGCGACCGCGTGGGCCATACCATCGACGTGGTCGTCACCTCCAGCCTGCAGACGAACATGGGTCGAATGCTGTTCGCCAAGCCTTCAGACGAGTCCACGCTCCTTGACAAGACACCCTAGACCCGACGTACGCTCTAGGCGCCCACCACCGCGCCGTGAGGGGCCTTAGCTCAGCTGGGAGAGCGTTCGCTTTGCAAGCGAGATGTCGCCGGTTCGAGTCCGGCAGGCTCCACCAAACGCGCGCCAGCGCCAATCGAACCCCCGCTCCGGAGCGGGGGTTCGAACGCTAGATGCTGCCGTTAATCCATTCGGGCGATCGGCGCCGTGGCGAATCCACCTGCTGGGCCCGGCTCGAGGGGCCTAACATGGTCCAAGTACGTTCCGTAGGAGAGGATTCGAGGGTGCGACTCCTCGAGAGCTAAAAGGCATTACGGCTCTGAAATACGCCGCAAGGCGGTTGTGATAGATTGTGCCAGGTTCACATGCGGCAGCGCCGCCGAAGAGCGTACAGCACGGGCCCCACGGCCCGGTCTCGTGTTAGGAGGTCGATCCCAGCATCATGAGCGTCGAACCCAGTCGGCCCGCGCAAACCCGCGCGATGAGGCCGCTCAGCGTCCCCCCACGCGTGCACAGACATAAGGAGAGCTTCGAGGTGTCCGCCTGATGCCGCAGTACTTCCCACCCAACTCGAACGCCTTCGTGACCTGGGCAGTGTGGGGTGGCGGCGTCTTCGTCGTTCTCTTGCTGATCGCTATGCCCTTCTACGCCCGCGTCACCAACAACAACGTCGGCGTGCCCGTGGCGCAGCCCGTGGACTACCCGCACAACCTCCACGTGGTGCAAGTAGGCCTCGACTGCCGCTACTGCCACACCACCGTCGAGACCTCCAACACCGCCTCCGTCCCCCCCACCGAGACCTGCATGACCTGCCACTCGCAGTTGCGCGTGGGCACGCCACAGACGCAGGCCGTCGTGGATTCCTGGAACGCCCAGGTTCCGCTGCAGTGGAACCGCGTCCACGAGCTTCCCGATTTCGTCTATTTCAACCACAGCGCGCACGTGAACAACGGCGTCGGCTGCAGCAGCTGCCACGGTCGCATCGACGAGATGACCCAGATCTGGAAGAACCAGCCCATGACGATGGGTTGGTGCCTCGAGTGCCACCGCAACCCCGCCAAGGCGCTGCGGCCCGTGAGCGAGGTCTTCAACATGGCCTATCAGCCTTTGCCCGAACCCAACTCTCAGCTCGCCCTGGGCGCCACCCTGGTGGAGGCGTACCACATCGACACCGACAAGCTCATTCAGTGCTCGACGTGCCACCGATGAGCGATTCCCAGATGGACTTCAGCAAGATCCGCGCCAAGCTCGCCAACCAGGAGGGCCCCGCCTACTGGCGCAGCCTGGACCAACTGGCGGACACCGAAGAGTTCCAGCTCTTCTTACAGCGCGAGTTCCCGCGCCAGGCCGCGCCCATGGAGAACAGCCTCGAGCGCCGCGACTTCCTCAAGCTGCTGGGAGCCAGCATGGCGCTGGCAGGCCTGAGCGCCTGCGCCCGGCCGCCCCTGGCACACGAGAAGATCGTCCCCTACGTCAAGCAACCCGAACAGATCACGCCCGGCAGGCCGCTGTTCTTCGCCACCGCCGTCACCTACGGCGGCTACGCGGAGGGCGTGTTGGCCGAGAGCCATCAGGGCCGCCCGACCAAGCTGGAGGGCAACCCCGACCACCCCGCCAGCCTCGGCGCCACCGCCGCCGTCACTCAGGCGCAGGTCCTCTCGCTCTACGACCCCGACCGGTCGCAGGAGTTCACCCGCGGCGGGGTGGCGAGCACCTGGGAGGACTTCTCGGCCGCCGTCACGGGGGCGCTGTCACAACTGCCGAACGGCGAGGGATTCGCGCTCCTGACCGAGAACGTCACCTCGCCCACGCTGGCCTCGCAGATCGCGGCGTTGCAGGCCAAGTACCCCGCGGCACGCTGGTACCAGTACGACCCGCTCCACCCAGATAACGCGGTGGCGGGAGCCCGGCTGGCGTTCGGGCAAGACGTCACGCCGGTCCTCGACTTCAGCAAGGCGACAGTGGTCGTGGGGCTCGACGCCGACTTCATGAACTCCGGCCCCGGCCGCCTGGCACACGCGCGCGGCTTCGCCGACGCGCGCCGCATCCACCGTTCGACGGACAGCATGAACCGCCTGTACCAGTTCGAGACGACCCCCACGACCTCGGCCTCGCTGGCCGACCACCGGGTGGCGCTCAAGCCGAGCGACGTCGCCGCCTTCTCCGCGGCCCTGGCGGCAGCCGTGGGCGCATCCGCCCCGCAGGCGCAACTGCCCGCCGGCGTATCCAAGGAGCTCTTCGACGCCCTGGTGGCGGACCTGAACGCCAACAAGGGCAAGAGCCTCGTCATCGCCGGCGAGAACCAGCCACCCGTGGTCCATGCGCTCGCTCACGCTATGAACGAGGCGCTCGGGAACGTCGGCCAGACCGTGAGTTACGTGGCGCCCGCGGACGCTCGCCCGGCCATCCACCGCGACGAGCTGGCCGGCCTGGTGGCCGACCTGAACGACGGCAACATCAAGGCGCTCGTGATCGTCGACGCCAACCCCGTCTACACGGCGCCCGCCAGCCTGGACTTCGCGGCGGCCCTGAAGAAGGCGCCGTTCACCGCGCACTTGGGGCTCTACCCGGACGAGACCTCGGCGGCCGTCGAATGGGCTCTGCCCCAGACCCACTTCCTCGAGGCCTGGAGCGACGCCCGCGCTTTCGACGGCACCGTGACCATCATGCAACCGCTCATCCTGCCCTTCTACAACGGCAAGAGCGCCCACGAGCTCCTGGCCGTCATCCTGGGTGACGCCAAGTCGACCAGCTACGACCTGGTGCGCGCCTACTGGAAGGCGAACGTCACCGGCTCGTTCGACGACTTCTGGCGCGAGACCGTCTACCGCGGCACGGTGGCGGGAAGCGCCTCCCCCGTGGTGAACGTCACCGCGGCGGCGGTGACCGCCGCGCTCCCCACCGGAGCAGACACCGAACTCAGCCTGGTGCTCGACGCCTCGCTCCTAGACGGCCGCTTCGCCAACAACGGCTGGCTGCAGGAGCTTCCCAAGGCGTTCAGCAACCTCACCTGGGACAACGCGGCGCTCATAGCCCCCGCCACCGCCGAGGAGCTCGAGCTCAAGAGCGGCGACGTGGTCAAGCTCACGAGCAACGGTCGCGACCTGGAGGCGCCCGTCTGGGTGCAGCCGGGTCAGGCAGCGGGCGCGCTGACGCTCTCGCTCGGATACGGCCGCACCAAGGCCGGCAAGGTCGGAACGGGCGTGGGCGTCGACGCCTACAGCCTCGTCGATCACACCGTCCAGGGCGCCCCTGCCGTGACCGTCAGCAAGACCGGCGCGCAGTACAAGATGGCCAGCACGCAGATGCACCACAGCCTGGAGGGCACGGGCGAACGCCGGCACATCGTGCGCGCGGGCACCCTGAACGAGTTCCGCTCCGCGCCAAACCACCCGGGCTTCGTGCACCCCGTGGCGCACGAATCGGCGGACCTCTACCCCGACTACGAGTACAAGGGCTACAAGTGGGGCATGGTCATCGACCAGACGGTCTGCACCGGCTGCAACGCCTGCGTCGTCGCCTGTCAGTCGGAGAACAACATCCCGATCGTCGGCAAGAAGCAGGTGGAAGTCGGCCGCGAGATGCACTGGATCCGGATCGACAACTACTACTCCGGCAGCATGGACGAGCCCGAGTTCTACCACCAGCCCATGCCCTGCCAGCAGTGCGAGAAGGCCCCGTGCGAGCCCGTCTGTCCGGTCGGCGCCACGGTCCACGACTCGGAGGGCCTCAACGTGATGGTCTACAACCGTTGCGTCGGCACCCGCTACTGCTCCAACAACTGCCCCTACAAGGTGCGCCGCTTCAACTGGCTCCAGTACGCCGAGCTGGCCACGGACGCCACCGAGATCTCGCTCGCCAACAACCCCGACGTCACCGTCCGCTCGCGCGGGGTCATGGAGAAGTGCACGTACTGCACGCAACGCATCGCGAGCGCGCGCATCGACGCCTCCAACGAGGACAGGAAGATCAGGGACGGCGAGGTCGTCACCGCCTGCCAGGCCGCCTGCCCCACCCAGGCCATCGTCTTCGGTGACCTCAACGACCCGGAGTCGCGCGTGGCTGCCGTCAAGTCCTCGCCGCTCAACTACTGGATGCTCGAAGAGCTCCAGACGTTCCCGCGCACCACGTACCTGGCCAAGGTCAAGAACCCCAACCCGGCGTTGGCCGATGCCGAAGGGAGCCGTTGATGGCAGTAACCGCCGGCAAGCCCAAGGCGCCATTCCGCGAGACGAACCGCGTCATCCGGCCGGGTGAGACCTACGGCGGCATCGACGACGCAGTACTCTCCCCCGTCCTGGGCACGGTCGAAAGGACGCCCACCTGGTGGTGGATAGGGTTCGGCATCTCGTCCGCCGTCCTCGTCATGTACCTGGTGTCGGTCGTCAAGCTCATCACCACGGGCATCGGGATCTTCGGCAACAACATCCCGGTCGCGTGGGGCATGCCCATCATCAACTTCGTGTGGTGGATCGGCATCGGCCACGCCGGGACCCTGATCTCGGCGGCGCTGCTCCTCTTCCGCCAGCCCTGGCGGACGACGGTCAACCGCTTCGCCGAGGCCATGACGATCTTCGCGGTCGTGTGCGCCGGGCTCTACCCCATCTTGCACCTGGGCCGCCCTTGGGTCTTCTACTGGCTCGTGCCCTACCCGAACACCATGGGCCTGTGGCCACAGTTCCGCAGCCCGCTCGACTGGGACTTCTTCGCGATCGGCACCTACTTCACCATCTCGGTGGTGTTCTGGTTCATCGGCCTGATCCCCGACCTCGCGACGCTGCGCGATCGCTCCAAGACCAAGTTCCAACAGCTCCTGTACGGCGTGCTCAGCCTCGGTTGGAACGGCTCCACCAAGGCCTGGCAGCGCTACCAGCGCGCTTACCTCCTGCTGGCCGCCCTGAGCTTCCCGCTCGTGCTCAGCGTTCACAGCACGATCGCGATGGACTTCGCCGTGGCGCAGCTGCCCGGCTGGAACAACACGATCATGCCGCCCTACTTCGTCGCCGGCGCGGTGTTCGCGGGCTTCGCGATGGTGCTGATCCTGGCGGTGCCGCTCAGGAAGGCGTTCAAGCTCGAGCACCTGATCACCCTGCGCCACCTCGACAACGCCGCCAAGCTCATGCTGACGACCGGCATGATAGTCGTGTACGGCTACTTCATCGAGATCTTCAGCTCCTTCTACTCGGGCGTCGAGTTCGAGAAGTACATGAGCTGGAACCGCATCTTCGGCGATCACGCCATCTTCTTCTGGGCGCTCATCTTCTGCAACTTCGTGGCCATCCAACCGATCTGGTTCCGTCGGGTCCGGCAGAGTCCGTGGGCGCTCTTCCTCATCGCTATCATCGTCAGCGTGGGCATGTGGCTCGAGCGCTTCGTGATCTTCGTCGTGTCACTGACCAAGGACTTCCTGCTCTCCTCGTGGGCCGACTACATCTCCACCTTCTGGGACTGGTCCTTGTTCATCGGTAGCCTGGGTCTGTTCTCTACCCTGTTCTTCCTCTTCATCCGCTTGTTGCCGTCGATAGCAACCGCCGAGACCAAGGAGACCGCCCACCACGACCAACACCATGGCAGCGACGTCTTCGAGCGCGCGCGCATGGAGTACTTCCACGCCGAGGAGCCGGCATGAGCAGCGTTACACTCGGCCGCAAAGCGGCTGCGCCCAACCTGTACGGCCTGGTGGCGCAATTCGACAGTCCGGAGGCCATCAAGGCCGCGGCGGCGCGCGTCCGCGACGCCGGCTATACCAAGATCGACGCCTACACTCCCTTCCCCGTCGACGACCTCGACCTCGACCTGGGCATGAAACCCACGCGCCTCGGTTGGGCGGTGCTCATCATGGGCATCAGCGGCGGCCTGTTCGGGTTCTGGATGCAGTGGTTCGCCAACACCAACTACTACGCCCTCAACATCGGCGGCAAGCCGTTCAACAGCTGGCCCAACTGGATCGTCATCATGTACGAGTGCACCATCTTGTTCGCGGGCCTTACGGCGGGCATCCTCATGATCATCCGCAACGGCCTCCCGCGCCCGTACCACTCGATCTTCAACACCCCGGGCTTCGAGAACGCCATGCGCGACCGCTTCTTCTTGTGCGTCGAGGCGCGCGACCCGAAGTTCGACCTCGCCGCCACGCGCGCGTTCCTCGAGGGGCTCGAGCCGATGGTCGTCTCGGAGGTGGAGAAGTGAGGGGGTTCGCCCGTCCACGCCTGCTCTTGGCGTTCGCGGTCCTGGGCTCGCTACTCCTTAGCGGCTGCGGCCGCACCATGTGGGACCAGCCCAAGGCGAAGGCGTTCCAGGCGTCGCCGTTCTTCGCCGACGGCTCCGCCATGCGGCCGATCCCCCCCGGCACGGTGTCGCGTGAGTTCGGCGCCCTCGAGCCCGCCTACCTGACCGGCATGGGGCCGAGCGGGTTCTTGGCCGAGCTGCCTGTCGAGCTCACCAGCGACCTGATGCTCCGCGGGCAGGAACGTTTCGACATCTACTGCTCCCCGTGCCACAACTACAACGCCGACGGCATGGGTGCGACGGTCCTCAAGGGCTTCCCGCAACCGCCCGACTTCACCACGACGCAGCGCCTCCTCGACGCGCCCGTCGGTTACTTCTTCAACGCCATGACGAACGGCTTCGGCCGCATGTACAGCTACGCCGCGCGTGTGCCCGTGGCCGACCGCTGGGCCATCGCGGCGTACGTCAAGGCCCTGCAGCTGAGCCAGAACGCCAGCATCGCCGACGTACCGGCGGGCGTCGAGCTGACCAAGGCAAGCACGGAGTCGAACCCATGACCTCGCTCAAGCTCCCTCCAATCGATACCGCGAAGGCCCAATTGACGGCCCTCGTCATCGGCGCCTTGGCGCTCCTGGTCGCCGTGATCCTCGGTTTCACGGGGCACGCGGCGGGGTTCTTCCAGTCGTACCTGGTGAGTTACCTCTTCTGGGTCGGGCTGTCGCTCGGCTCACTGGCCCTACTGTTCATCGTGCACTTGGCCGGCGGCTCGTGGGGCGCCATCATCGTGAGGCCGCTGGAGGCGGCCGCCAGCGCCGTGCCACTCCTAGCCCTGCTGTTCGTGCCGATCCTGTTGGGCATGAGCGACCTCTACCCCTGGGTCCACGCGGAGTACGTGGCGTCGGAGCCGACCGTGGCGGACAAGACCGGGTGGTACCTCAACGTCGGCTTCTTCATCGCGAGGGCCGTGATCATCTTCGCGGTCTTCTCGCTCGGCAGTTACCTCTACCGCCACTTGAGCAAGAGGCAGGATGAGGACGAAAGCACCGCGCCACGCAGCGGCTACAGGATGAAGAACCTGGGTGGCGTGTGGATCGTCGTCTACATCCTGACCATGACGTTCGCGGCCTTCGATTGGGCCATGTCGGTCACGCCCACGTGGTACTCGGGCGTCTACCCGGGCATCATCATGGCGGGTCAGGTCGTATCGGCCATCGCGCTCGTCATCCTGGTCATGGTCAACCTCGCGGCCAGGAGTCCGACGGTCGACCGGCTGCTCACCCCCAAGCGCCTCCAGGACCTGGGGAACATGCTGATGGCGGTCATCATGTTCTGGGCCTACCTGCAGGTGTCGCAACTCATCATCCAGTGGTCGAACAACATCGTCGAGACGGCGAGCTGGTACGTCATCCGCTTCAGCCCGACGTGGTTGGGCCTGGCGGCGTTCATCCTCTTCTTCGGCTTCTTCGCGCCGTTCATGATCCTCTTCTCCCGCTGGGTCAAGCGCACGCGGCGCGCCCTCGCGACGGTGGCGGTGTGGGCGTTGATCGTGCAGCTGCTCAACTACTTCTGGTTCATCGTGCCGGGTTTCGGCCGCCAGGGCTTCCAGCTGACCGTCCTCGACGTGCTGATGCTGGTTGGCTTGGGCGGCATCTGGGTCGCCGTCTACGCGCGCGCCCTGACCGCGCGGAACGTGCTGCCGGCGAACGATCCACGCCTCGTGAAGGTGGTGGCAGATCATCATGCCTGATGAGCGTAGGTACTTGATCAGCGAGAAGCAGGTGCGCCTGACGGTGCTGCTGGGCAGCGTCGGCATGGCTCTCACCATCCTGGTGCTCTTCTTCCTCGCCACTTCGAGGCCCCAGGGGAAGTTCGTGATCCTGGACGGGACGGCGTTCCAGACCCAGCTCAACTCCGCCGTGGATAGCATCACGGGCTACGAGGACTTGGGCGGCGGGAAGGCCCGCATCGACATCAACCGGGCGATGGAGCTCGTCGTCGAGCGCGGGGTCCAAGAGCCGGGCTTCTTCGGGGCGGCCGCCCCGGCCGCGGCAGGCGCGGCTCCGGCCGCCACGGGCACCGCTGCGCCCTCCACCGAGGCAGCCGGCGCACCGGCCGGCGGAGAGGCTACCCAGGTCGCGGCCGGTCCCGACGGCGAGGCCCTCTTCGTCAGCACCTGCTCGGCCTGCCATCAGGCCTCGGGTCAGGGCATCCCCGGGGCGTTCCCGCCCCTGGCCGGGACTGCCCCCGAGCTCTACAAGGCGAGCCGCGAGCTGCCCATGGAGATCGTCGTCTTCGGCATGCAAGGCGCCATCACCGCGGCCGGCGCCACCTACAACGGCGTCATGCCCTCGCACCTGCAGATGCAGGACGACGAGATAGCGGCCGTCCTCGACTACGTCATGAAGGCCTGGGGCAACGACGCCGACTTGCCCGCCGACTACCAGCCGTACACGGCGGACGAGGTCAACGAGGTGCGCGGCAAGATGCTCACCGCTTCGGAGGTTTACGACGCGCGGAAGGCGGCGGGCCTCGAGTAGGCCACCGAGGAACGCAAACTCATTGGGCCCGCGCCGAAAAGCGCGGGCCCTTTTCTGGTGTTGGTGTCTCGGGTGCTGGTGCTTCTCGTGTCGGCGCTCAAGGCGTTGGCGTTTCCGGGGTCGGCGCTTCTGGCGTTCGCGGCCATGGGACCGAGGGTACGCGGGCGACCTCTGGCCCCGCGCGACCGACGTCGAGCGTCAGCCGCCGCCGTTCGTCAGACGCCTTACGTCAGACGTCTAGGTGCGCGAGGTGCGCGTGTGTCTCGATGAACTCGCGCCGCGGCGGAACCTCGGTGCCCATGAGGATCTCGAACGTCTCGCTGGCTTCCAGGACGTCGTCGATGGTCACGCGCTTGAGGATGCGCGTCTCCGGGTTCATGGTGGTCTCCCAGAGTTGCTCGGCGTTCATCTCGCCCAGACCCTTGAAGCGCTGGATCTCGAACTTGCGGTCCTTGTTCTTGCGTTGCAGTTCGGCCAACGCGGCCTCGTCGTACACGTACTGCAGTTCCTTCTGGCGCGGGAACCGCAGCCCGTAGAGGGGTGGCTGGGCGATATACAAGTAGCCCGCGTCGATGAGCGGCCGCATGTAGCGGTAGAAGAACGTGAGCAGCAGCGTGCGGATGTGTGAGCCGTCGACGTCGGCGTCGGTCATGATGATGATCCGGTGGTAGCGGACGTCTTCGATGTTGAAGTGCGTATCGTCGCCGGTGCCTTCGACGCCGGCGCCGATGGCGGCGATCATGGCGCGGATCTCGGCGTTCTTCAGGATCTTGGCGAGATTGGCCTTCTCCACGTTGAGGATCTTGCCCCTTAGCGGCAGGATGGCCTGGAAGCGCCGCTCCCGACCCTGCTTGGCGGTGCCGCCGGCCGAATCGCCCTCCACTATGTAGATCTCGCTGACGGCCGGGTCGGAGGACTGGCAGTCGGCCAGCTTGCCCGGCAGGTCGTCGTTGTCCAGTGGGTTGGCGCGGCGTACGAGGTCACGCGCCTTTCGCGCGGCCTCGCGGGCGCGCGCGGCCTGGGCCGCCTTCTCGATGATGGCGCGAGCGGTCTTGGGGTTCTCCTCGAGGGCGTCCGAGAGCTTCTCGTAGACGACGCTGTTCACGGCCGTCTGCGCCTCGGCGTTCAGGAGCTTCACCTTGGCCTGCGACTCGAACTGCGGCTCGGGCAGCTTCACCGATATCACGCACGCGATGCCTTCGAGGAAGTCGTCGCCCGTGGGTTGGGTGTCGCCCTTCTTGATCAGGTTCTTGTTCCTGGCGTAGTTGTTCAGGACGCGCGTGTACGCGCTCTTGAAGCCCGTGAGGTGAGTGCCGCCGTCGCGGTTGGTGATCATGTTGGCGTAGGTGAGGACCGTCTGGCCGTAGCCCGTAGTGTGCGTGAGCCCTACGTCGACCTCGACGTCGTGGGTGCCGCTCTCCGTGGGCACGCTGGCGGTGCCCTTGAGCACGACCGGCTTGTCGTAAAGGGCCGTGCCCTCGCGGGCGAGGAACGCGGCGTACGCGCCCACCCCGCCCTCTTCATGGAAGGTCTCGGTCTTCGGGGTGGCGCCGCGCAGGTCGGAAAGGACGATCTTGACCCCGCCGGTGAGGTACGAGAGCTCGCGCAGGCGGCGGCGAACGCGCGAGTAGTCGAAGCCCTCCACGTCCTTGAAGACGTGAGCGTCGGGGTGGAAGGTCACCTTGCTACCCTCTTGGCCGCGCGCGGCCTTGCCCACCACGTGCAGTGGTTCCACCACGGCGCCGTTCTCGAAGCCGATGCGGTAGTGCTTGCCGTCGCGCCAGACCTCGGCCACGAACCAGTTCGAGAGCGCGTTCACGACCGAGCTGCCCACGCCGTGAAGTCCGCCCGACACCTTGTAGGCGCCGTCGTCGAACTTGCCGCCGGCGTGCAGCTCGGTGAAGATGACCTCTATGGCGGGACGGCCCTCGCGCTCCATGATGTCTACGGGGATACCGCGGCCGTTGTCGGCGACCGAAGCGGAGCCGTCGGGGTTGAGGGTCACCTCGACGGTGTCGGCGTAGCCCGCCAGCGTCTCGTCGATGGCGTTGTCGATGATCTCGGTGAGCAACTGATGGTAGCCGTCTATGCCCGTGCCGCCCTGGACGTACATGGCGGGACGCTTGCGCACGCCCTCCAGGCCGCGTAAGACCTTGATGTTCTCGGCTGTGTACCCGTTGCCCTGGTGCTCGTGTTGATTCAAGGCTTACCTCCGGGGCCGCTCCGGCCGCCGGCGCCGGGCAGCAGCCGCGGGCCGGTGGCCGCGATTCCGCGGCCCTCAAGCCCCTCGATTCTACCCCGCGGGAGCCCCCTGGTCAAACGAAACTTACCGTCCTGGACGGTATTTCTGCCTATGGTCCTTGGGCTTTTCGCCCCACCTTGCCGGGGCGTCAGGCGCGCGTCTGGCCGTCGCCGTCCACCAGGTACTTGTAGGTGACCAACTGCTCGAGCCCGACAGGCCCGCGAGCGTGGAGTTTTTGCGTGCTGATCCCTATCTCGGCGCCGAAACCGAACTCGAAGCCGTCCGTGAAACGCGACGAGGCGTTGACGATCACCACCGCCGCGTCGACCTCGCGCCTGAAGCGCTCGGCGCGCGCGAGGTCCGAGGTGAGTATCACCTCGGTGTGTTGCGTGCCGTAACGCGCCACGTGCGCCAACGCCTCATCGAGGTCGGCCACCACCCGCACCGCCAGGTTAAGGCCCAAGAACTCCTCGGCATACTCGGCGTCTGTGGCGGGCAGCATTCCGGGGACGAGTTCCCGCGAGCGCTCGCAACCGTAGAGCGTAACGCCAGCCGCCCGCAGCGCCGCCGCCGCGCTGGGCAGGAAGGCCGCCGCCTCGTCCTCGTTGACGAGAAGGGTTTCCATGGCGTTGCACACGCCAGGGCGCTGCACCTTGGAATTGAGGACGATGGGCAGGGCGGCCGCCAGGTCGGCACCCGCGTCCACGTAGACGTGGCAGTTGCCGACGCCCGTCTCGATGACCGGGACGCGCGCCGTATCGACCACGTGACGGATGAGGCCCGCACCGCCCCGTGGGATGACCAGGTCGACCTGCCCACGGGCGCGCAGCAGAGCGGTCACCAACGCGCGGTCCTTGGAGTCGACGAGCTGGACGGCGTCCGCCGGCGCCCCTGCGGCCTCCAGCGCGGCTCGCATGAGCGAGACCAGGGCGCGATTACTGGCCAGCGCGTTCGAAGAGCCCCGCAGCACCGCGGCGCTACCGGCCTTCAGTGCGAGCACCGCGGCGTCGACGGTGACGTTGGGCCGCGACTCGTACACCATGCCGATGACCCCGAACGGCACGCTCACGCGCCGCATGCGCAGGCCGTTCGGTGTCTCCCAGCCAGCCAGCACGCGGCCGAGGGGGTCGGGCAGATCGGCTACCTGGAGCACGGCGACGGCCATGCTCTCCAGGCGCTCGGCCGTGAGGGTTAGCCGGTCCAGCAGCGGCGCACTTGTGCCGCGCTCCCGCTCGGCCGCCACGTCCTCGGCGTTGGCCTCGAGCACCAGCGCCGAGCCTCCGCGCAGCTGCTCGGCCACCGCGACGAGCGCCGCACGGCGGTCGAGGTGGGGCAGCGAGCGCGAGGCGGCACGCGCGGCGGCCAGGAGGGGTGCCAGCTTGCCCTCGGCTGCACCCTGTTGGTCGGTTGCGGTCTGGGTGGACGCGGAGGCGAGCATGCGCGAGTATAGCCAACACAGAGCCGAACCCGCGTAGGACGTATGGTGACTCGTGACTACTTTTGCACCCGTGACAGCTGGGCTCGTCGTCGTCACCGCAGCAGCGGGTGGCATGGCGGGCTCGCTCGTTCCTCGGCTGGCCGCGCACGGTTGGCGGCTTGCCCTGACGTCCAGGCCCGGCGGCGAGCGCGAGACCACCCAACGCTACGAGGAGCTGGCGGCCGACGGCGCCGAGCTGCGCACGTTCGGCATCGACCTCGCCGACCCGGCCTCGGTGAGTGCCGGCTTCGCCAAGATCAAGGCCGAGATGGGCGCGCCGACGGCTTTGGTCAACCTGGCCGGTCGCTTCGAGGGCGGGCCGGCAGCGGACGCCGGACCAGATGCCGCGGCGGTGGCGCTCGAGCGCTCGTTGGACAGCAACTTGCGGAGCGCGGTCTACAGCGCGGCCGCCGTGCTGCCCGACATGCTGGCCGCGGGTGCCGGCGCCATCGTTGCGGTCGGCGCCGCCGCCGCCATCGACCCCGCGCCCAAGACGGTCGCCTACGCGGTGGGCAAGGGAGCCCTGGCGGCCTACTTCCGCTCCCTGGCCGCTCAGGTCGCCGGGAACGGGGTGAGCGTGGGCCTGCTGTTGCCGCAGGGGGCGCTGGACACCCCGGGTAACCGGGCAGCGATGCCGAAGGCGGACCCGGACAAGTGGATCTCGGCCGAGGCGTTCTGCGACGCCGTCGAGTTCCTGCTCAGCCGGCCGCCTCGCGGCTTCGTGCACGAGCTCCCGTTAGGGGTGCGGTAACTCAAGGCCGCGGTGAATCAAGGCCGCGGTGAATCAAGACTCCGGTGACGACTGCGCGCGGCGACGCTTCGCCTCCCGGCCTCAGCCGGGTCCGAAGGTGAACGCCCCGCCCTTCATCGTGGCTACGACGGCGAGGCCGTCGAGAGACACCAGCGGGTCGTGGTTCAGCACGACGATGTCGGCGTCGAAACCGGGCTTCAGCATGCCCGAGTGTCCCTCGGCCTGGATGGCGTAGGCGGCGCCCGTCGTGTAGGCGGCCAGTGCCGCGTCGGGCGACAGAGCTTCGGAAGCGTTGAGGCGACGCCCGTGGCCGTCGGAACGCCGGCAAGCGGCGCGAAGACCCTCGAACACGTCGGGTGGGGCCACGGGCGTGTCGGAACCGAACGCGAGGACCGCCCCCGCCGCCGCCAGCGACCGGATGGCGTACGCCCGGTCCTTCCGGTCCGCCAACAGGTTGTCGATGGACGCGATGTCGAACGTCAGGTGTATCGGCTGCATGGACGCCACTACCCCGAGGCGCCCGGCCCTCGCCACGTCGGCCGGGTGCATGTGCTGTGCGTGCTCGAGGCGCGGCCGTAGGCCGAGCCCCCGCCACTGCTCGCGAGTGGCCTCGAAGGCGTCCAACGCTGCGCGCGTGGCCGCGTCGCCGATGGCGTGGACCACGGGAGTGAGCCCCGCCTCGAGCGCCAGCGGCACGCGCTCGCGTAAGACGTCGGGGCCGTCCATCGCCATGCCCGCATCGGTGGTCCCGGCGTACGGCTCGAGCATCCAGGCCGTGCGGCTGCCGAGCGCACCGTCGGCGAAGAACTTGGCGCCGCCCACGCGGAAGTTGCGGCCGCCCTGGTTGGTGGCGACGCCGATGGCGGCGGCGGCCTCGATATCCGCGTGCGGGATGCAGGCCCACACTCGCAACGGATAGGCGTCGTCGCTGGCGGTCAGCGCCAGCTGGCGCCACAGGTCCGGCCCCTCGGCCGCCATGTGGTGCACGGTGGTGACGCCCAACGCTGCCAGGTGATCGCCGGCACGCTCCAGCGCCCTGCGCAGGTCGTCGCGGCCAGGGGTGGGAACGACGTCGGCCACCATGTCCACGGCGCTCTCCAGCAGGAGGCCGCTGGGCTCACCGTCTCGCGCGAGGACGACGACCGCGCCCTCCGCCGTCGGCGTGGCGCCCGTGATCCCCGCGGCGGCCAGGGCCGCGCGGCTGGCCCAGGCCGAGTGGTGGTCTTGGCTGTGGATGAGCACCTTGCGACCCAGCGCTGCCCGCTCAAGGGCGTCGGCCTCGGGCCGGTCGATGGTTGCGAGGTTCCACCGTTGCAAGGCGAAGCCCGCCGCCGTGAGCCAGTCGCCTTCCGGGGTCGCGGCGGCCCGGTCGCGCAACAGCTCGCAGGCCTCCTCCAGGCTCCCGGCGGGGCGCAGGTCGAGGTCCGCCAGTTCGAGCCCGTGCCAGGTGAGGTGCACGTGCGCGTCGTGAAAGCCGGGCATGATGCAGGCAGAGCCGAAGTCTACGACTCGGGTTTCCTTACCCGCCACCTCGTGCAGCTCCTCCATGTCGCCAACTGCGACGATCCTATCGCCCGCGAGCGCAACGCCGGAGGCGCGGGGCCGCGACCGGTCCATGGTGATCACGGAACCGTAGAGGATGGTGTCGGCTACGGGCATTCAGCGACCCTCGAACCGTGGGCCGCGCTTCTCCTTGAAGGCGAGCACGCCCTCGCGGGCGTCTCGCGAAGCCGCCGCCGCCGACTGCGCGCGCGCCTCCACCAGCAGCTGTTCCTCGAGCGAGTTCGTCATGGCGACCCGCAGCTCCTCCTTGATGAGGCCGTAGGCGTGGGTCGGGCCCTGCGCGAAGGTCTGCAGGACGGCCATGATCTCGAGCTCGTAGCTCTCGTGGCTGATCACTCGTTCCACCAGGCCGATGGCGAGGGCCTCGGTGGCGTCGACCCGGCGGTTGCTGATGGCCAGTTCGTACGCCCGTCCCGTGCCTATCAGGCGCGCGAGGAAGTAGCTGCTGCCCGCGTCGAGCGCCAGGCCTATACCCGTGAAGCCGAGGGTGAACGTGGCGTTGGCCGAGGCCACGCGCACGTCGCACGCGGCGGCAAGCGCGACGCCGGCCCCGGCGGCTACGCCGTTGACGCCCGCCACCACGGGCTTGGGCAGCGCCGCCATGGCCCGGACGACCGGGTGGTAGTACTCCTCGAGCATCTTCCCGATGTCGCCGTCCACCGGCGTGGAGCCGAGGTCGGCCCCGGCGCAGAAGCCGCGCCCGTTACCGGTGATGAGCACGGCCCGGACGCTCCCTTGCGCCGAGGGCCCGCTCAGGGCGTCGGCCAGCTCCTCGAGCAGCTCGAGGTTGAGGGCGTTGAGGACGTCCGGGCGGTCAAGGGCGACGCGCAAGACGCCGCCCTGCTCATCCAGCTTCAAGTGGTCGTAGTTCATCTTCCGCTCCTTGGCCGAGTCGGGTCAGTCCATCTACGAGTCGGGTCAGTCTATCCAACCGCCGTATTGGACGTTCAGGGTGCGAGGCTGCCGCTGGCCAGGGCAACTATGACGTCGAAGTCATCGGGGAAGGCCGCGTCCTCCAATGCCGCCCGGTTCCGCCCGATCGCTCCGCACGACCGGCAGCGGTGGACGATGACCCAACCCTTCTTGGCGCTGCGCTCGACGGCCACGGGCTCGAGCACTCCTCCACAGGGGTTGGCGCGGTCGCCCGGGTTGACGTCGACGTGCAGCGAGTGCAGGCAGCGCGGGCAGTGGTTGCGGTAGCCGCCGCCCTGGAGGGGAGGCACGTGGGCCCCGCACTCCACGCACTCGAACCCCTGGTTGACGTCGCGGCCAGTAAAACGCTTCACCCCCCGAGCATAGCCGCATGCCCGCCCTGAGGGCAGGCATGCGGCTACTCGCGCGGCTAAGATGGCCCCGTGGATCACAAGCGCCTCGCCGCCACCCGGCCGGTAACGTGGAGCTGCTGAGCGCCTCCAACCTGACCGCCCAGCTGGGCAACAGCGAGCTCTTCAGTGCCGTAAGCCTGACGCTGGCGCTCGGGGACCGGGTAGGGCTCGTGGGGGCGAACGGCAGCGGCAAGAGCACCCTGCTCGCACTCGTTGCCGGCAGGCTCGAGCCGGCCGAGGGTAGCGTCCGGCGCGCCCCGGGGGTCAGGGTCGCGCTCCTTCCGCAAACCGGTGTCGGCTTGCCCGCCAAGACGGTGGCACTGGTGGCCAGGGCCGCCACTGCGCATGCTCGAGAGCTGGAGGCGAGGCTCCGGCTGGAGGAGCAGCGCCTGGCAGCCGGCGAGTCGGCGGCGGCGAACTACTCGGCGCTGCAGGTCGAGTTCGAGCGGCTCGGCGGGTACGCGGCCGAGGGGATGGCGCGGGAGGTCTTCGCGGCGCTGGGGTTCGGCGCCGATGAGCAAGGCCGCGAGGTTGCCGAGCTTTCGGCCGGCGAGCGCCGCCGCCTCGGCCTCGCCCTGACGCTGACGCAGGGCGCCGACGTCCTACTGCTCGACGAGCCCACCAACCACCTCGACCTCGCCGCTCGGGAGTGGCTCGGGCGCTACCTGCGCGCCTACGAGGGGGCAGCGGTCGTGATAAGCCACGACCGCGCGCTGCTCGACGCCGCCACCCTCCGAACCGCCTTCCTGGCGGGCAGCCGCCTGTGGCTCGAGGCGGGCGGTTACAC